>CAYOBW010000206.1:0-12620 GCA_964402115.1 uncultured Victivallales bacterium | reverse complement strand
GTTTCGTTGCCGTGCTGCATGCGCACCGGTCGAAACGGCGCAGCAGACCGCGCACAGTTTGCCTGGCACTGTGCGCAGGCTACCGCATCATCACGCCGCCGGTCACGTCGAGGGTTGTTCCGGTAAGGTATGCGGCGGCATCGGATGCCAGGAAAACCACGATGTCGGCGATTTCTTCCGGCCGCGCGATGCGCTTCAGGGGAATGCGGGACAGGTAGGCATCCAGCTTCTTCTGCAGCACCCCTTCCACCATCTCCGTCAGCACCATGCCTGGCGCGACGGCGTTGACGTTGGTGCCCTCCTCGGCGAGTTCCCGCGCGAGGGCGCGCGTCAGCGAGACCAGCGCGCCCTTGCTGGCGTCGTAAGGCAGATGGCCGGAGGTCGAGCCCAGGAACGCGGCCTGCGAGGCCATGTTCACGATCTTGCCCTTGCCCTTCCTCGCGCGCAGCCGGCGGACGAATTCCTGGCAGGCCAGGAAGACGCCGGTCACGTTGATGCTGAACGTGCGCTCCCATTCCTTGCGGGAATAGGAGGTGACGGGGCCCGACGGGCAGTACGCGGCGTTGTTGACGAGAATGTCCACGGTCCCCAGCCTGCGTTCCGCGGTCTCGAACAGGGCGGCGATGTCCTGCTCACGGCCCATATCCGCCCTGAGGGCGACGGCCCTACCTTTGCGCATGGCGAGAATCTGGCCGGCCACGGCCTGCGCTTTCTCGCGGTTGCGGCAGTAGTTGACGACGACATGCGCGCCCTCGGCGGCCAGGGCCAGGCAGATGGCTTTCCCGATGCCCCGGGAGCCGCCCGTGACGATCGCGACCTTGCCTGCGAGCTTCAGATCCATTTCAGTACTTCTCGTCCGTCGTTGCGCCGTCCAGCACGGCCTCCGTCGAGCCGACGCCCAGCCGCGTGCAGCCCTGGTTCAGGTAGCCGACGGCGGTTTCCCATGAACGAATCCCGCCGGAGGCCTTGACGCCCATGGTCCCGCCCACGGTCTTCAGCATCACGTCAATCACTTCCGGCGTGGCCGGACCGTCCCCGAAACCCGTGGAGGTTTTTACGAAATCGGCGCCTGCCGCTGCGGCGATCTGGCAGGCTTGCGCGACCAGCTCGCGGCTGAGATAACAGGTCTCGAGGATGACTTTGACGATCACGCCGGATGCCCGGGCTTCCTGCACCACGGCCTCGATGTCCTGGCGCACGAAATCGTAGTCGCCGGAAAGGAACCGGCCGACGTTCATCACCATGTCCACTTCCTTCGCGCCGTCTTGGATGGCCAGCCTGGCGTCGAGCGCCTTCGCCTCGGGGCGGTTGCAGCCGTGCGGGAAGCCGACGACCACGCACACGTCCACGGCCGAGCCCTTCAGCTCCCTGGCGGCCAGCGCGACATCGGTCGGCCGGACGCACATCGTGCGGACGCCGCGGCGGATGCACATCTGCGCGTGGTTGATCACGTCCTGGTTCGTAAAGGTCGGCTTGAGGACCGCGTGGTCAATCGTCGCCGCCACTTCCGTTACGGAATACTTCTTCATGCGGAGCCCTTTCCTTTAATGCATCTCCCGCCCGCCGGTGATATTGAGCGCCTGGCCGGTCATGTAATCCGCGCCCTCGGAAGCGAGGAAGCAGGTGCCGGCCACCACGTCCTTGATCGCCGCCAGGCGCTTGAGCGGGATCTTGTCCGAGAACTTCTTCACCACGTCTTCGCGCGCGAGCTTGAGGTTCTGGATGTAGCCCGCCGACACGTGGCTCCAGACGCCGGTGTTGTCCGTGATGCCGGGGCAGACGCAGTTGACGTTGATGTTGAAGTCCGCGAGCTCGTAGGCCAGCGCCTGGGTCAGGCCGATGATGGCGGCCTTGGCCGCCGAGTAGTGGGCCATCAGCGCCGACCCGGTTTTCCCGGACTTGGAGGAGAAGTTGACGATCCGGCCGTAGCGGTTCTTCTTCATCAGTGGCACCACGTGCTTGATGAAGAGGAACGTGCCCCTGCAGTTCACGGCAAAGATCTTCTCCCACTCGTCGAGCGCAATGCTCTCGACCGGCGCCTGGGCCACGATGCCGGCGACATTGATCAGCAGGTCGATGCGGTCGCCCAGCGCGGCCCTGGCCGCTGCCACGATCCGCACGACGTCGCCTTCCTGCGTCACGTCGCCGGCCATGCCTGCGCAATCGCCCGCCTGCCGGATCTCCGCCACGGCCGCATCCACGGCCGCCGGATCGAGGTCCGTCAGGAAGACCCTGCCGCCGCCGGCGCAGAACTCCCGCGCGACGCCTTTGCCGATGGCTCCCGCCGCGCCGGTGACCAGCACGGCCTTTCCGTCAAACCGTATATTCATCTGGGTTTCCTGCTCCGGCCTACTTCAGTTTGACGATCGAGACCGTGGCCGGCAGCTGGTAGGGCGCCTTGTTGACGAACCCCTCGAACGGCCAGTCGAAGTTCGCCACGATCACCTCGTCGCCCCGCACCAGCGCTTCGCTCGGTTCGTCCAGCAGGCCGGTCAGCTTGGCGGGGACATCGGGAACGTTGCCGTTGCGCGCCAGGGTCTGGATGTTGCCGTCCATGTCCAGGATCAGCACGGCGTTGCCGGCGCAATCGGCCATGTAGATCTTGTCGGTGCGCTTGTCGTAGCACATCCCGTCGCAGCTCAGCATGACGCCCGGCGCCTCGGCGAACTTCTTGCAGGACTTCAGCGTGCCATCCTTGCCGAAGGTGATCTTGTACATGACCGCTTCGCCGAACAGGCCGACGTACAGGTTGCCCTTGCTGTCGAACGTGATGCCGTCCGCCCCGAAACGCCACTGGTCCTTCTGGCTCTTGAACGTGGTGACGATGTGCGGGTCGCTGGCGAGGGGCGTCTTGAGCTGGACGTTCTCCTCGTCGAGCTTGAAGCGCAGCACGGCGCTGGTCAGCGGGCGGGATTCCTGCTCCAGCACGGATTCCGTCACGTACACGTACGGGCCGTTGATCGCCACGCCGTTGGCGATGTTGAAGCCGCGCGCAACGAGCACCATCTTGTCAACCTTCCCATCCTTCAGCACCAGCTTCCACAGGCGGGAATTCTGGTCCTTGCCCTGGTTATCGGCGAAGTACAGGTTGCCGGAGGCGGCCTCGCAGGCGATGCCCATCGGCGCGATGCGGTCCGCGCCGGCCGGCAGGCCGGGGTAGGGCATGGGGAAGGTGTGAAACGTTTCCGCCTTGTTGTCAGGCGCGATCCGGATCAGCAGCGAGGGCGCCTTCGTGTCGTTGTAATTGGGCACCGACACCATGACGCTGTTGTCGGGCAGCAGGCACATCCCGTCCGGCGAGTTGCAGGTTTCCGGCAGCACAACCAGCAACTGCGGCGTTTTCAACGCCTCGGACTCGGGCTTTTTCTCGCCCGCCTCCGCGCACAGCACCGAACCCGCCAGCAGCGCCACCGCAACCGTTCCGACTCCGTTTCCGCACCTCTTCATCGCGCCGTTCTCCTTCTGTTTACGAACTGCCCGCCTTGATTTCGAACAGCCGGTGGCTGATGGGCCTCAGCGCCGGATACAACTGCTTGTACATCTCGTAATATGGCCGATACCGCTTCGTCAAGTCCGTCCTTGGCCGGTACGTACGCCCCGGCCGTCGAACCCGGCTGTACGCCTCGTCCACGTCGCGGTACAGCCCCAGCCCCAGCCCGGCCAGCACGGCCGCGCCGAGCGCGGAGGCGTCGACCACTTCGGACACGGCGAGTTCGAGGCCGGTCATGTCCGCCTTGTTCTGCATCCACGCGGCGTTTCGCGAGCCGCCGCCGGAAACCGCAATGGTCCGGAACCGGCAGTGCAGGCTTGTTTCCAGGGCCTCGACCATGTCCATGAACTGGTAATTCAACCCCTCCAGGATCGCGCGCAGCATGTCGGCGCGCGTGGCCGCGTTACTTAGGCCGGCCAGGGCGCCCATGGCCCGGCTGTCGTTCACGGGGCAGCCGGCGGAGGAGAGGTGGGGGAGGAACTGGACGCCGCGCGAGCCGGGCTGCGTGGCGCCCAACTCCTCCGCGAGCGTTTCCCAGGGCACACAGCCGTCCGGCGCGTCCTTGTCGCGGGCGAACTGCTTGCGAAACCACTCCAGTGCCTCGCCGGCCACCGAGCCGCCCCAGGCGGCGTACACGCCTTTGAGCACGTGCGCCTGCATGCAGACCCCGGCCCGCAGGATGTCCGCCGAGAGGACCGGCCGCTCGACGGCGGCGATGACGTTTTCCCACGTTCCCATCACATCGAGCAGGGCGCCCGGCTTGTAGGCGCCGGTCGGGATCGTGCCGCAGATGTGGTCCTGTCCGCCGAGGATCACCGGCGTGCCGGCCGGAAGGCCGGTTGCGGCGGCGGCCTCGGCGCTCACGGCGCCCAGCCGGCTCCCGCTCTGCCGGGGTGCGGGCAGGAGCCCGCGCGCCACGCCGGCGGCGCCCAGGAGCTCAGCGGACCAATCCAGCTTCTGCTGGTCGAACAGCAGCATGCAGGACGCCAGCGTATGATCCGTCGCCACGGCGCCGCACAGCCGGTAGTTCAGGAAGTCCTCGATGAGCAGCCACTTGTCCGTCGCGGCCAGGATGTCGGGCCGGTTTTCCCGCATCCAGAGCACGCGCATGACCCCCGTCATGGCCCAGGCGGGAAAGCCGGTGATGGCGAAAGTCCGTTCCGCGCCGATGGTCTTGTTCCACCATGCCGCCTGCGGGGCGGTGCGCGGGTCATGCCAGCTGATAAACGGATAGAGCGGTGTGCCCTGGGCATCCAGGGGGACGCCGTCCATGCCCATCCCCGTCACGGCCACGCCCCGGATGAGGGCGGGCTGATCCAGCCGGGCGATGGCCTCCTTCGTGGCGGCGGCCGCGCCGTTCCAGATCTGGGCGGGGTCCCACACGACCCACTCCGGATGCGCCGGGTCGGCCTGGACCTTCTCGGTGGGCCGGGCGGCCACGGCCACCGCGTTCCCTTCGAGATCGTAGACGACGGCCTTCAGGCTCGTCGAGCCGAGGTCGATGGCGACAAGGTAATCCATGTCATTTCCCCGCTTCCGGCGCGGCCGGGGCAGGCTGCGGGTACTGGCCCTGCAGGTAGTTGCCGGTGGCCAGGAGGCTGACGCCGAGAATGAGCACGGCGATGCCCGCCAGGATCCAGCGGACGCTGCCCGCGCCGGCGTTCTTCCATTCCTTCGTCAGGAAGCCGTTGATGTTGCCCACGATGATGGCGAAGGACATGAACACCGCGTAGCCCACGGCCACGCCCAGCGGGCCGAGCCGGGAGGCGCCCACGCCGAAGAAGACGATGGCGCCGTCATGCAGCAGCGCCATGACAAGGGCCACGGCCAGCGTGCGGCCGATGCCCGGCGCCGCGAGCGTGCCCCACGTGTGGTTGCGGGTGAACTTCCAGGCGCAGTAGCCGCAGGCCGAGAGACAGCCGCCCCAGAGGATCAGCGCCGATACGACGAACGAAGCCCGCCAGCCCTCGTTGCCGAACTGCGACATGGAGACGTGCATCGCGGCGCCGCCGTAGCTGAAGCCGAGCGAGTAGCAGGCGCAGAGGACGCCGGAAAGGAAGGCCATCAGGAGCCCTTTGATCAGGGCGCCGCCTTTCGGCACGGTCGCGTCGGCGCCGCCCTGGCCCCGGCTCTTCAGCACGGCGGCCCGGCCGCAGACGATCACGCCGGCGATGCACGTGGCCACGCCGGCCATGATGACGCCGCCGTGGGTGGTGCAGAGCTGGTCGCGGTTGTGCAGGATGAACGGACCCATGCCGCCGAAGGCGATCTGGGCGCCGTAGTTGATGGCGTAGGCCAGGGAAAGGCCGATGAAGGCGAAGCTCAGGCCCAGCGTCATCGAACCCAGCCCCCACAAAAGCCCGAAAAGGATGGGCGCGAGCACGGCCGACGGCCCGGCCGCGCTGACCGTGGCGAAGAAGCTCCGCGCGATCAGCGGAAAGACGCCGCACGGGAGCAGGACCGTGACGAAAAGGAAGAACGGTCCCCACAGCGTCTCCCACGGCGTGTCCTTCTTCACGAACTTGCTGGGCAAGCCGAACGAACCGCCGCAAACCGCGCCGATCAACAGCAGGGCAAAACCGAGAAAGACGTTCGATTCCATGGGTTACTCCAGCGTAGCTTTGACGACCTCTCCGCGCAACTGGGCTTCTCCGCCCTCCTTTTCGAACACGCCATAGAACATCGACGCGCAGTCCAGCCACAGCGTGAGGCGGTGGAAATCCTCGGGCGGCAGCTTGACGTCGTGGTGTCCCTTCTCCAGCATCGGGATCAGCTTCGACCCCTGGGCGCCGAAGCGCCCCGGCACGGTGCGGTAGTTATCCCCGTAATCGGTGAACGCATACGGGAGCAGACTGCGATACGAGGCATACCAGCAGCTTTGCAGGGGCTCCCGCTTCAGATTCGGCGCCTTGCCGGGGTTGCGGTCGTGACACGCAACGCAGTTCCGTTCCAGCACGGGCTGGACGAGGAGGGGATAGCTGAACGGGTTCGAGCCGCTTACATCCGGCTTGGGGGCCGACGGCGACCGCCGCAGCGCCAGCGGGACCGTGTCCGGCGCCGTGGAGGCCCGGTGCTTCGGCTCGTGGCAGCCCTGGCAGACGAGTTGCTCGCCGCGCCGCACGGCCGTGCCCGACCGCATGGACTGCACCGCCATCCCGCGCTGGTCGACAAGCTGGAAGAACAGCTCCCGGTTGGCCGGCACCTTGAAGTGCGCGCTGCCGTCGGCCTCGATCGGCACGGTACCCAGCACCCACCGCGCCGGCACGATCGAGTCGCCGGCCCCCGCAATGCGGTGGCCGGTCTGGTGCGGCGGGAAACCGGACGGCACCGAACAGGGCAGCAACTGCAGGATGCGCAGTTCCCTGATCTGGGACCCGGGCGGGCAGGGTTTGAGCGTGTTGAAGACGTTCACCACCGCCATCGTCGCCTCCCCGCCGTCGCCGGGCTTGATCGGCGCCTGCTCGGCGGACAGCCCCGGATTAACCGTGACGGGCCGCACGGGGGTCGGTCGCAGCGGAATCGGATTCAGGCAGCCGATGGCCGGGTCTTCGCAGAGGAGTTCCCGGTTGCCGAAGCTGTCGATGAGGTAGATGCCGTAGCTGCCGCTGGTTCGCGGCCGCTTGCTCGCGTACTGCATGGACGCGTCGTAGACGCACAGGTGGTAATCGTCGGACAGCGGGTAGGGGGTCCCGTACACTTCGCGGCCGCCCTGGCTCTCGGGGAATGCCACCTCCGGCGTGAGCCGTTTCACGGGGCCCATCCCGTCGTCGTCGGGAACGCGAGGATCGATCAGGATCAGCGACCCGAACGCCTGCCCGTGATGCGGCGCCGCCGTGGCGACGAACTTCGGCGATCCGGGAATGGCTTGCACGCCCAGCTCCATGTCGGGGCGGAGCTGCCGCGGGGCGAAATTGCCGTGCAGCGCGCGCGGGTCGGTGCCGTCGAGGCGGGTGATCCACGGCGCGTGAGCAATGCAGCCGAAGCGGTCGATGTAGTCCCAGCGGGTCCAGACAATGCGACCGTCATGCGTCACGCTCGGGCCCCATTCATTGCTGTCATGGATGCTGAGCAAGTTGATCCCGCTGCCGTCGGCGGCCATATCGTACAGGGTGTAGATCGGACAGGCGCGCCCGCAACGCAGGTAGCCGCCGCGCCGCTCGCTGATGAAGGCGATCCGGCCGTTCGGTACCCAGCAAGGGTCGAACTCGTTCCAGGTGCCGTCTGTGAGTTGCCGCAGGTTCGATCCGTCCACGTTGACCCGGAAGATGTGGTAGCAGCGTCCTTCGGCCCAGTGCCCGCGGCTGGCGTCGGTGTGGAACTGCTGCTCCCGGTCGCCGGCGCACTCGACATAGGCAAAAAGGATCTGTTGCGCGTCGCAGGAAAGCGCCGGCGAAAGAAACGCTCCGCCCGTGGTCTCGGTGCCGCTGAGCCGGCTTGTGCCGTCATACTGCAGGTTCGCCTTGGCGCCGTTGCCGCCGACCAGGCGTTGGCCTTTCAACCGCCCGTTCTGCACCGTCGCGCCAGCCAGCACGTCGCGAAGCCGTGGCTCCGGCCCGAACGGATTCTCCAGCACATAGAGACCGCCGCCCGGCCGCGCCGTGATCCCGTAGAACTGGTCGCACATGTGGTTGTAAATGGCGCGGTGCCGCTTGATGAACAGGATGCGATCGAAATCGAGCAGCGGGTTCGCGAAGGCGATTTGTCGGCGCAGGGCGCAGGCCTGGTGGAACAGGGATTGGCGGGCCGGCGCATGCGCGAGGTCGGTTTGCGCGGCCTGCGCCTTGAGCGCGGCCCAAGGCGCGTCGAGCTCGCGCACCCGGGCCGTGGCGCCCGACTTCTTCAGATCCGCCAGCAGGGCGTCGGTCCGGCGCACGACCACGTCCAGCGGGTCGCGGTCCGACGCCAGAATCAGGGCGTCCGGCCGGTAGGTCTCGGCGGCGACGCGAGCGAACGCGGCGCGCTGCTGCAGGTCGTGGAGGAGTGAGCCGAACTGCTCCTCGATTTCCGAGAACTGCGTCGCGCGGGCCTGGAGTCCGACCCAACGCTTGTCGCTCTCCGCCGCGCCGGCCGCGATCAATGTGTCGATTTGCTGCAGCAGGTTCGTCGCTTCGGGAGCGCCGGCGTTCAGGGCGCCGGCGGCGCAGGCGCGGGCCCGGCAGGCACGGGCGTAGAGCTGGAGCCAGCGCGCGTCGCCGGGCGGCGCCCCGGCTTGGTCAAGACGGTCGAGTTCGCCTCTCAGCGCGATGCCCCGCGGGGCGATCCGCCCGAGCTGGCGGCCGATCCACTCCTGCTCCAGTCGGGCGCTGTCGCGCTTCGCGAACCAGTCGAGCACGCCGTCGTCGCCGTTCTCTTCCGCCACCCAGGCGGTCTGCTCCGGGTACGCCTCGCGAATCGCCAGCCAGAAGGCCGGCAGGGAGGCGGGTTCTCCCGCGAGCACGGCGAAACGGACGGCGCCGTTCGCCCGGTCCGCGTCTTCGCCGACAAAGGCTTCGAAGCGGTCGAACTTCCCCCCGAGGGCGAACTGGAGCTCGCTGTCCGCGTGCACCCAGAGGCCGTACCCGAACTGGCGGTCGCCGACGCGGAGAGGATGGCTCATCCAGTTCGTGTTCAGCAGCAGTTGGCCCCAGCCGACCCTCACCGCCAGCGGCTTGAGGCTGGTCAAGCGCGTCTCGGTCCCGTCGCGGGCGATGAGCCTGGGCTCGCCCCAGATGTTGCAGTTGGCCGTACCCGCCTCGCAGAAGGTTTGCAGCCGCAGCACTTGCACGCCCTGCACGCTGAGGGAGACGCGCTGCGCGGCGCCGGTGCCGGGGATCGGGCCGCTGTTGTAGGGACGGAAGCAGGAACTCGCGGGGGACGCGGCGGAAGCGTCCGCCGCGAGGCGCTGCTCCCGGGTCGCGGACATGGTCTCGGCCCAGGTTCCTTTCCGGATGTACGCGCTTTCGCCGGGAGCCGCCGGGGCGGCGTTCCCGCCAAGCAGGGCGCTGACCCCGGCCAGCGCAAGGCTCAGGCCGGTTCGCAGGGGCAGGGCATGGATGTCCCTCATGGGCGATTCCTCTCTGTCTGCAATGTGGATCGTCTGCGTCGAACGGCACGCCAGCCGGCGCCTGCCCCATACTGAGCCTTGCCAAGCTCCTGTTGCCGAACGCCTCCCATCCTTCGCCTCCCGCGCCTCCTCCACCCTCCACCTACCGCCTACCGTCCGCCCTCCCGTCTGAGCGCCCGCAGCATGGCGCGATAGTTCTCCGGCTTGACGCCCCGGTGAATGGTATTACTGGAAGAGAGAATATAGCCGGAACGGCCGGCTTGCGAAAGACAATCCAGCACCTCGGCTTCGACGTCGGCTTCCGAACCATACTGCAGCGCACCGGCGCAGTTGACGTTTCCCTTGAGGCAAATCCGGTCGCCGTACTGCTGCTTCATCGTGTCCAGCCGCAAGCCCGCGCCGGGATCGATGGGGTCGAGGCAAGCGATGCCGCAGTCGATCCAGAAATCGACCAGCGGCCTGACGTCGCCGTCGCAGTGCTTGATCACGTGGCAGCCGAGTTCCCGGTAGCCCTGCACGACTCTCCGAAAGGACGGCCCGATGACTTCGGCGTACGTCGCGGGGGGGATCAGCAGCCCGGAGGCATTGGCGATGTCGTCGGTCGTTGCGATGATGCTGATGCCGTAGCGCTTCACGGCCGCTTCCGCAAGCGCGAGATTGTAGTCCACCACCCGGCTCAAGAACTGGCTGAAAAGAGCGGGTTCGAGAATCAGCTGAACGAGCGCCTCCTCGTACCCGAGCAAGTCGCGCATGTCGGAAAACCCGTCGCGCAGATTGAGCACCACGGCGCGCCGGTCGCCAAACCGCTCGAGCGCCCGCTCCAGCGTCCGGAAGCGCTGGGGCGCGGCAGGGTCGGGGAAGGCGTAGGCGGCATGGCTGGAGAGGTCCTTGAGCGGGCTATCCACGACACAGGGCAGGCAATCGCCGGTCAGCCGGCGGCGGATGCCCCATTCGTCGCTGAACTCGCCAGCTGCGGCGGCTTGCCGCGTGTAGTCCGGCCGGATGTTGATGCCGTCCAGATCGAGCGCTTCCACGATCGCGATGGGATCCGCCTCGCCCGTCAGGGCCTGGCCGACCGCCTCGTCGATAAACCACTCGAAGGTGGGCACGCAATCGGGCGTTTCGCGCCGCAGCGCGGTGAGCATGCGTTCCTTGCCTGTCATGTCGGGAGCTCGCGGTTGAATGTCCAAAAAAGGGAATCAGGGCGACCCTGATTCCAGCGAAACATGCGTGGTATAATCGTACGGCCGGCAGGAATTGGCAATGGTCAAAGTTCTTCTGCGCCGTTTCCGGCGGTTAAGGCCCTAACGCACAATGAACAGGGTTCCGGAGGTCGGGACGCCGACCGTCGCCAGATTGGCCGGGCCGTACAGGTTGTTCGCGCCGCCGGAAGCGCTCGGAATCGCGCTCCACGCCGAGCCTGTCCAGCGACGGTCGTTGTAGCCCTCCTGCAACAGCGGATTGTGGCGCCAGCCGACCCATCCGCCTTGATCCCGCCAGGCGTCCCCGCTGCCGCTGATCACGCGCGCGCCAAGGACGTACCAATCGTCTCCCTCTGTCTGCGGCAGCAGCGTGAGCGGAGGCGTCAGGTTCACCCACCGGTATCCGAAATGCAGCGGCGCCTTGAGGCCCGGTGGCACGACCGTGGAGGCGAGGAGCGTGCCCGATGCAGCGTTGTTCCCTGTAAACCAGATGCCCACTTCATGCGCCTGCGAAAGACCGTTCCCGCCGTCGTCGTAAAAACCCAACGCGCGCACGGTGACGCCCGGCGCTGTCGCCGGGATTCTGAACAACATGCCCAACTGCCCTGTGTGGTTATCGCGGAGCGTGCCGGAGAACGCGGGGTAGGGCTGAATCAGAATGTCCCTGCCCTGGACCGCGGGCAGCTCGCCGAGAATCTCGATCTCGGCCACGCAGTGGAATTCCGCGTCGAGTGTCGTCAGGTCAACGTAGCGCACGGCGGCGACGCCGGCCCAGGGCACGGTCGAATCGTACCGGATGGCCCCGGCGTCCGTGCCGTCCAGATCGACCGTCACCGTCTGCACGGTCGCCCCGCTTCCGTCGCGTCCCACCAGGCTCAGCCGCGGCCGCGTGCCGGCGTCGGAACGCGCGTAGAGCATGATGCGGTCGACGTCGATTTCCGTGCCAAGGTCCACCGTCACCGTCTTGCCCGCCCCCGCTGCCGCCGCGTGATAAACAGGATAGCCGGCATGGTTGAAGTGGCCGTCGATGTCGCCGTCCTGGATGTCCCCCAGCGCGGAACTGAACCCCGCCGCCTCGCCGCTCACGATCGCGCCCCGCGCCGTGTTGCCCGGAATCGGCGCCTCCTGGCCCCAGACCTCGAACTCCGCCATGGACGTGTTCCAGGGCGTCACATTCGACTGGATCCTGACCGTGCGCCCGCGGACCCCGCGCAGCGCGGAGGTTCCCCAGTTTCTGTCCACGCTGTTCGCCGACAGGAAAGACTGGCTGAAGACCAGATGGCCGAGCGCGTTGGAGACGGTGATGCTGAAATCGCTCCAGTGCGGCCCGGCGCCCGTGCGAGGAAAGACCTGGACGCGGTCCAGGTAGTAGTCCGCGCCCAGATCCACCTGCCACCAGTGCCGCGCATTGCCGTCGGTCGTGTGCCAGACTGATCCGTTGTTGAAGTCCCCATCGCGGTTGCCGTCGTTGGCATCCGCCACGACGCTGCCGAAGCCGGCCGACGACGCCGTTGCCGTGCCGGCCACCGCCAGGTTGCGCGGTGTCGCGTCAAGTGTGGCGGAGGCGATGACGCGGATCTCCGACCGCTCGGCAAACGTCGTGTCGCCGTGATTGTCGAAGTCGACGGTCCCGCCCGTCTGCACCGACTGCGCTACCGGTGTGACGACGAAGTCGCTACGTGCCACGCTGGCCCACAGGAACACCGCTCCCACTGCCCACGCGATCTCACGGCTTCTCATGATTCCCCTCCTTGGTGAGGCGGGCCGCCTGCAACCCCCGCGGCAACGCCGCGCAGCAATTCGCATTATGGCTGAAGACCGCCTGAAGGCGGGACTCCGAACGTCGTGAACGCGCTGGAAACCCGTTTGGAGTCCCGGCTTTAGC
>CAYOBW010000205.1:0-12636 GCA_964402115.1 uncultured Victivallales bacterium | reverse complement strand
ACTTCTCCCTTCCCTCCCCGTAGCTGCCGCCGTGAGGCGGCGGACTGGCCCCTTCTCGATCCCCATCCCCCGCGTCACCGCGGGGGCTACGAGGGAGGAACGCTCTTCCCCTTCCCTCCTCGTAGCTGCCGCCGTAAGGCGGCGGACTGAGCGCTTCTCGATCCCCGTCCCCCGCGTCACCGCGGGGGCTACGGGGGAGGAACGTACTTCTCCCTTCCCTCCCCGTAGCTGCCGCCGTGAGGCGGCGGACTGGCCCCTTCTCGATCCCCATCCCCCGCGTCACCGCGGGGGCTACGAGGGAGGAACGCTCTTCCCCTTCCCTCCTCGTAGCTGCCGCCGTAAGGCGGCGGACTGAGCGCTTCTCGATCCCCGTCCCCCGCGTCACCGCGGGGGCTACGGGGGAGGAACGTACTTCTCCCTTCCCTCCCCGTAGCTGCCGCCGTGAGGCGGCGGACTGAGCGCTTCTCGATCCCTGTCCCCCGCGTCACCGCGGGGGCTACGGGGGAGGAACGCTCTTCCCCTTCCCTCCCCGTAGCTGCCGCCGTGAGGCGGCGGACCGACCGCTTCACCGCAGAATCAACACCGTCCCCGGCTTCTCGTACTTGCTCGTAATGCCATACTTGGCTGCCAGGTAGGCGCCGACGCGGTTCTCCTCATCCTCGGTCAGCACGCGCGTGTAGGCCATCAGCTCGGCGAGGTCGCCGAACCAGGAACGCGCGGCGATGTTGCGATCGTTGACGAAATTGCTCGCGGTGGCGTTGCCGGACGTGCGCACGGAGACGATGGCGTACGTGGTCGGCGCGAGCGTCGTCGTGCCATTCACCACAGCACCATTCAGCTCCGTGGTGCCGTTGAAACACAACGGCGCATACACGGGATGCCACAGGAAGCGGCCGTCGCTCCGGTGGAAAGGATAGACGCCGGGATCGCCCAGCAGGAAACGGGGGCCACCCGTCGCCAACGGCTCCTCCTTCAGCACCCAGAAGACCGTGCGGAGCTCCCGGATCTGCGGGAAGGAGAGGTAGCACGGGTCGGTGCCATCGAAACGCACGACCGGCCGGCCGTTGAGCTGCCCGGTGCGGTAGAGCGGACTGCCCGCCGCCTTGAGCCAGTGCCGGTTGTTGCCGGAGAGGTCCGGCCAGGTCGGCACGACGTCGCCATCGCTCAGGCCGGCGAGCGCGTCGGCTGCCACCCACATCTCGGGCTGCGGAATGATCGCATTTTGCGCGGGCACAACGGGATAGGACGTGCTCAGCGCGTACTTCACCGCCAGGTAGCGCCCTACCTGCCGGTGCTCCTCGCCGGTGAGCGCGCGGTTGTAGATGATGACTTCCGCGAGGTCGCCGGCGTAGTAACCCGACGAGGCGGCGCCACCCACGGCCGCACCGACAAACGCCTGTAACTTGGTCACGACCGCGTTATGCCCCAGCAGGCGGCCGTTCAGCGTCGTGTCGCGGAAGAAACGTCCAGCCGAGTCCAGGCGGCAGACGAGCACGTTGAACGCCTGCGCCGTGTAGCCCGCAACCGTCATGTCGTAGTCGTTGGCAAAGTGGGCATGCGTAAGCGTGGTGTTTGCGCGGTAGCCCAGAATCAGGTTGCTTTGCGCGAGCGCCACCGAGCCGCCCATCATATAGCCGGCGGCCTTGTTGCTGGTACGTCCCTCCACGATAAAGATCGTATAGTCCGTGTTGACCAGGAACGTCCCGTCGAAGCCGAGCAGGTCGTTGACGCCGTCGAACCGCACAGCCGGCTGGCCGTTGAGCAACGCGGAGGAGGCCAGCGTGCCCACCGGCTGCGACCCGCTCACGGCCTGCGTAGCATGCCGTCCGTTGCCGGAAAGGTCCTGCCAGCTCCCGAGCGGCACACCGGCCGTCAACCCCGCCGCATCGGCGGCCAGCCACATCGCCAGCCCGCTGCGCACGGGCAGGACCGGCTGCTGGCCGAAAACCGCCCGCAGGGTGTGGTCAGCCATCACGCTCTGGAACTGGTAGGTGAGCCGCGGGCCCTGCGACTGCCCGTCGGCGATCACATCCTGGACGTAGTAACCCGCGGCGGGCGTGATGGCGAAGGTCTGGCTGTCTTCGCCCAGGCCCAGCGTCTGCGCGGGGGCGGGGGCGAGCGTGCCGCCCGCGGACTGCGTGATCGCAATCGTGTAGCGGCGCGGCCCGAAGAGCGCTTTGAGGCTGTGCGCCGCCTGCACGTTGTTGAACTGGTAGCTGGCCGGCGTGCCGACCGAGACGCCGTCCGCCAGCACGTTGGTCAGGCTGTAGCCCGTCGCCGGCTGGAAGGTGTAGACGGGGCTGCTCTGCCCGGCGGTCACGTACGCTACCGCCGCGGGGCTGACTGCGCCGTTCGGCCCGGCCAGCGGCGCGATGGCGAACTCGCCCGCCGCCGCCGTGCGGAAGCTGCGCGTGGGCGCGGCCCACACGGTCCCGACGCTGTTGCTCGCGTAATACCGGTAGTAATAAGTCGTTCCCGCGGTCAGCGGAGTCACCGCCTGGGCCAGCGCGCCCACGCCGGCCGTCGCCGCCACCAGGTTCGTGTGCCCCCAGGCGCTCCGCACGCCCTGCGCATCGGCCGTGCCCCACAGCACCCAGACGCGCGCCGCCGCACCGCCGTCGGAGAGCAGGTAGCCGTTCAGCGTGGCGGTGGTCTGCGCCACCACGGTCGGCGCCAGGTTGGTCAAAGCCGGCAGCCCCTGCACCGTCCCGGAGCCGGTGAACGCCGCCGTCGCGGTCAGGTTGGAGACCTGCGCCTGCAGCCAGTCCGGCGAACGGGCCGCGTCCGCGATCTCCACCTGGTCGATCGTGCCCGCGAAGGGCGTGTTGTTGTCGCGGATGTCACGCCCGATGCCGCAGCCGATACCGGCGTTGAGCGCCTTGCCGGCGCCGGCCCTGTTCGTCTGGGCCACGCCGTCCACGTACAGGGTCACCACGTCGCCCGCGCGCACGAACGCCACCTGGTGCCACAGGCCGTCGTTGACCGGCTTGGTGGTCTGGGTGAGGTCGAACGCGGCGGTGTCGTAAATCCAGGCGCGCGTGGTCGGTCCGGCGTCCAGCACCCATTGACCGACGGTGCTGCTGGCGTCGCGCTGCGACACGACCCGCCCGTTCGCCGCGGCCGTCGTCTTGATCCACGCACTGGCCGTGAAGCCGCCCGCGCCGGAGAGCGACGGGCGCGTGCCGAACCGGACCTCGTCGTTGACGAACGCCAGCGCGCCGCCCGCCAGGCCGGCCGCCGCCACCGGCGCCAACTGCTGGCCGTTCGCCTCCGTCGGGCACGCGTCGCCCACGGTCGGGCTGTTCAGGTGCCACGCGCCCTTGTAGTTGCTGCCCGCGTACACCGTGCCGTCCCAGGTGAATGCCGGCGCGCCATAGCGCGTGGCCAAACCGTACTTCATGGCGAGGTACTGGCCGACCTTGTTGCGCTCCGCGTCGGTCAGGGTGCGGTTGAAAACGGCCAGCTCCGCCACGCGGCCGAAATAGGAGCGGTCAGCCATATCGCTGCGGCCCAGGTTCACCGCCGTCAGGGCCCACCGGAACGCCGTCGTCGCCTGGCTGTTGACGTAGCGCGCGCCGTCGCTCCACACGCTCACGAGCGCCGCCCCGCCGGCGGTGCCCGCCTCGACGACGTGCGGCCGGTCGTACGGGAGGGTGTTGGCGGCGGTGTAGAGATTCACTTCGGTCGGAGTGGCGTTCCGCGCGCGCAGGCGCCCGTTCACGCTGAACGTGCCGAAGTCCAGGTTCTGCCCGGTGCTGACGCCCAGCAGCTCGCTGTTCTGATGGCCGGCTTCGGGTATGACCACCATGACGACAGTGCGGTCCGCGCCCTCGGCAATGCCCAGGTCCGCCGGCGCGAACCCCTGGCCCGCGCCGCTGCCGTTGAACCGCACCGCCGGCAGCCCGCCGAGCTGCGCGACGGCCGACTCGAAGAGCGGTCGCTGCGCGGCGTTGGTCTGGACGAGATGGTGCCCGGCGCCCGACTGGTCCAGCCAGTTCGTCACCGCGAAGCCCGCGCGCTGCACGCCGGCGTCGGCCTTGAGCCACAGCACGCACCCCGGCACTTCCGCGGGCGCGTTCCAGGACTCGAGGCTCTCGCTCCGACCCCAGTGGGCCCAGATGGTCGTGCCCACGGCCAGCGCCGGCAGCCGCACCCACACGTGGGAGGCGCCGTCCGGGTTCCACTGCTCGATCTCGTGCGCGAGAACCGTGGCGCCATCGGACGCCGTGAAACGCAGGTCGTTGCCGAGCTTCGAGCGGAACCCGGCGTAGCTGAAGCCGGGCGTGGCCGGACTGAAGACCACGAGCGCGGGGAAGTTCGTCAGCGTCGTCGTCCCCTTGTAGCCGGGGAACGTGATTGGCATGCGGTACTGGTACTCGCCCTCCGCCAGCGGCGTGTGCCAGATCGTGAACGCCTGCGCTGCCGTGCTGTTGGCGGCGCTGTCGTCCGGCACGCTCGAGGCCGTCACCGTCGCCGTGTTCACGTAGCGCGCCCGCCCGGCGCCGGCGTTCGCGGTGACCGTCACGGTCAGCGACGTCGTCGCATGCACGGCCAGGCTGCCGATCGTCCACGCGCCCGACACGGGGTCGTAGGCTCCGCTGCTGGCGGACTGGAACGTCACCTGCGGCGGCAGGCGGTCGGTGACCACCACGGCGGCCGCGTTGGTCGGCCCGGCGTTCGTGCAGACGATCGTCCACGCCACAACGCCGCCCTCCGCCACGTTCTCGCCGTCGCCGGCCGGCACCTTGGGCCCGACGATCGTTTGCGTCATGGCGAGGCGCAGATCGGCCGAGGCCGGCGGCATGTAGCCGGTGATCAGTCCGTACTTCTGCTCGAGATAGTAGCCCACGCGGTTCTCGTCGGCCTCGGTCAGGCCACGGTTGAAAACCAGCACCTCGGCGATGTCGCCACGGTAGGGCGCGCCCACCCGCAGGTACTTCGTGCCGGGCGCAAAGACGCCGGTCGCCGTCGTGCGGGCGAGGGTGGCGGCGTTCTTGCGGATCGCCATGCCATAGCCCGGCTGCGCGTGCATGTTCCAGAGGTTGAAGCTGGTCGTGCCCCCGTTCGGGCCAAACACCCGGCCGACACTGGGCGCGTTGATGTTCCCCAGGTCCCAGTAGACGTTGCCGTTGCTGTACGGCAGGTGGATCAAGAACCGGTTGACGGCGTCATCCGCGTAGGCCGCCATGAAGACGGCATTCAGCCCGTCCAGCGCCGACCGCTGGACGATCCAGATCGAAGCGGCCGTGCGCGGCCAGTCGGCGTTCAGGACACGGTTGCTGAGGGTCTGCGTGTCGTCGCTGTAGCGCACCACGGGCAGCCCGTTGATGGCGTTCGTGGCGAAGATGGGCTTCGCGAACTTGTAGGGCTGGATCAGGTCGTCGTTGCGGGTGAGCTCGTACCAGCGCTCCACCGGCGCCCCGTTGGTCAGGTCGAGCTTGTCGGCCTGCAGCCAGAAGGCGAGGTTGTTGGTGGGCGGGAAATCCTGCGGGTAGGCGGCAAAGCGCGCGGAGAGCGCGTGCGGCGCGATCACGTTGCCGAACGTGTAGGCCGCGGGCCGGCCAACGGTCACGCCGTCGACTTTCACATCCACCAGGTAGGAGCCGGGGTCTGGCGCGATCGTGAACGCTGCCGTCCCGCCGTGCGCCACGACCGCCGGGTCGGGCGCAATTGTGCCGCCCGCGGCCTGGGTCACCGTGATCGTGTACATATTGATGCCGAACAGCGCCTGGATCGTGTGCGCCGCCTGCACGTTGGTGAACCGGTAGTCTGGCAGCGCGCCCTGCAGGCTGCCGTCCACCACGACGTTGGTCAGGTGGTAGCCGGTGTCGGGCACGAACGTGTAGACCGCGCTGTCCGCGCCGGCGTTGACGTACTCGACCGTCGCCGGGCTGATGGCGCCGTTCGGCCCGGCCGACGGCGTGACGGCGAAAGCGCCCGTCTGCCGCGTCGTGAAGCTGGCACTCGGCGTGGCCCACGCCGCTCCGAACACGTTGCTGACCCGGAACGTGTAGTAGTAGGTGGTGGCCGGGGCCAGCCCGACGAGCCCGCCGGACACGGCGCCCTGCGCGAGGCTGCCGAGGGCGTTCGTGGTTTGCCACCCGCCCGTCCCCCCGTCGACCCGGCCCCAGTACAGGGTCACCTGCGCCGGCACGGCCGCGACCAGGCGCGCGTGGGCCGTCGCCGTGACATCCGCCACCGCCGTCGCGGCCAGGTTGGTGACCGCCGGCGGCGGGCCGCTGACCGCGCCCGGCGTGACGAAGCCGGCGTAGTTGTTCACATTCGCGTAGCTCGCCCCGTTCCAGTCCGCGGACTGCGCGACGGACGCCACGCGCACCTCGTCGACGATGCCGTTGAACCAGTAATTGCCCGCGCCCTCGGTGGCGCCCGCGCCGATCCGCAGGGGGTAGGCGGCGTTGAGCGCAAGGGCCGTCGCGATCGGCGCCGTCGGCATGCCGTTGACCGTGAGCTGCTCGTTCGCCCCATCATAGGAGAAGACCACGTGTGCCCACTGGCCGACGCCAACCGCCGGCCCGCTGGCGCCGGTCCAGGCCGCGCCGGCGCCGACCTGGGCGGTCCAGAAGTTGTTGTTCGCCGCGTAGATCATGTAGCCGCGCTGGGGCGCGTCGCCGCGCGACGTGGCCGGCGAGCGGTAGGCGCCCTGGCCGCCCTCCACCTTCGCCCAGCAGCTCAGCGTGAAGCGTGCCGGGTTGAGCAGGGCCGAGTAGGGCACGTCGATCTTGTGCGTCGTACCGTTGAAATCCTGCGCGGCGCCGATGAGGCCCGCGACGCGGTCGGGCTGCGCCCCAAGGGTGCCGTGGCGCGTCAGAACGCTGTCGGTGTAGGGGAAGCCGCTCTCCTTCAAATGCCACACGCCGCGGTGCGCCGGCTCCCACGTGCCGCCCATCTGGCTGGCGTAGGGCGCGGCCCCGGCCAGCGACGGATTCCCCCAGTACGCCGTGATGGTCGTGTTGTTCGTGAAAGCCGGGATGCGAACCCACACGGGCGACGTGCCGGCCGGGGCCCAGTCGTCGATCTCGTGCGCCAGCACGTTGGTCGTGCCCTTCAGCGTAAAGCGCAGATCCCACCCCTGCGCCGACGCGAACTGCGTGTAGCGGAAGTTCGGCAGGGTTTCACCGAGCTTCACCAGCACGGGGAAGTTGGTCAGCACCTCCGTGCCCGTGTAGCCCGCGCAGGTGAAATCGAGGCTGTGGGCGAAGTCCGGACGGGCAACCGTCAGGATGTCGCCGTAGATCGAGGCGATCCCGTACTTGGCCGCCAGGTATTGCCCCACCTCATGCTGCTCGTCCACCGTCAGCGCGCGGGTGAACATGAGGACCTCGGCGATGTCGCCGTTGTAGAAGCCCCCCTCCAGTCGCGAGGCCAGCGCCGCGCCGTGGTAGGCCAGCAGCGTAGTCGTGTTGCCGTCGGCGCCCAGCAGCGAACCGTTCACGTACGTGCGCCGGCCCTGGAAGCCGGAGGCGCCCTGCACCTGCGCGTAGATCTTCGGCGTGGGCTGCTCGTACAGGGGCACGCTCATGTCGTAGCCGTTGGCGTAGTGGTCGCACGTGAAGATGTTGTTCGCCCGGTACCCGATGTGCAGGTTGCGGTTGGCGACGTTCTCATTTCCGGCCAGCGCGTAGTTGACCCCCAGCGACCGGCGCGCCTCGACGAGGAAGACGGTGTAGTCGGCGCCGACCAGGAAGCTGCCGTCGTAGCCGAGGCCGTCGTTCGCGCCGTCGAACCGCAGCGCGGGCCGGCCGCCCAGGGCGTTGGTCACGTAAGTCGGGTTGCGCGTGGCGTCGATCCAGGCCGTGGCGTCGCGGCCGTTGCCGGACTGGTCGGGCCAGGTGGCGACGGGCTGCCCGGCGACCGCGCCAGGCAGCGCGGCGGCGTCCAGCCAGAGCGCCAGGCCGGCGGCATCCGTCATGCGCGTGCGAAACTGGCCGTTGCCCTGCGACCAGGCCGTGCCGGCGGCGCTGGTCGCGAACAGGCGGTGGTAGTAAGTGGTCAGCGGCGCCAGACCGGTGAGCCGGTAGGTCAGCGACGTGGCGGCGGCGTAGGCGCCCAGGTCGGTCACGTGCTCCCACGCGCCGGTCGCGCTCGCCCCGGCGTCGGCGGTTCCCCAGCACAGGTACACCTGGGTGACGGGCGCGTTGGTCCAGGCCAGCGTGCCGTTGATCGTGGCGGCGTAACGGCCGACCGCCGTCGGCGCCTGCGCGTTCAGGCTGTCGCCGTAGGCCGTGAACGTGTCATGCCGCGCCACGGTGTCGTAGCAGGCCCGGACCCAGTCGGCCGGGCGCGCCACCTTCTCGAAGCGGGCCTCGTCGAGCGCGCAGCCCACCGACGCGGTGCGCGTGCCGTAGGCCGCGCCGAGTTTCAGGCCGGTGATGGCGTTGGCCGTGGTGTTGGTCGAGCCGGCCCAATCTGCGACGCCATCCACGTAGAGCAGGGTCTTGTTGGCGCGCTTGCTGGCGGTCACGACGACCTGGTGCCAGCCGCCGTTCTCGACGATCCGGCCGCCGCCGCCGAAACCGAGGCCCGCCATGCCGTCGTTGTAGAACGCGGCGCGGCCGGGCGCGGCGTCCGTCAGCTCGCCCCGGCAGGAGACCGTGTCGCTGGCCCCGCGCATCCCCCACCAGTCGCGCCAGTGCGTGCCAACCTCCGTGCGCTCCCAGACCATGACCGTGAACTCCGCCGTGGTGAGGCCGCCGCCGTTGACCGCCCCGCGGGAGGCGGGCTGCTGGGCGTTGCCGTTGGCGAAAGCGCGGGCGCGCCCGACGATGCCCGTGAACTCCGCCGCGGAGGCGGCGTTGGTCAGCGTGTTGGCGCCGGGCGAGTTGTCGGCGTGCGCCGTGGTCGCGCCGGCCTCCTTGAGGTGGTAGACGCCGGCGTAGTCGGCGCGGTCCCACACGAGGCCGGCCGTCGTGGCGTAGGGCCGCGCCGTGGCCGCGGGATTGCCCCAGTACGCCCAGATCGTCGCCGCGCGCGTCAGCGCCGGGACCGACACCCAGACGTACGAGACGCCGTTCGTGTTCCACTCGTCCACGTCGTAGAGGAGTTCCTGGTGCGTGCCGTCGAGCCCGAAGCGCAGGTCGCCGCCCGTGGCCGGCGCGGCGCAGTCGCTGTAGCGGAACGCGCCGCCGTCGGCGAACTTCACGAGCACGGGAAAGTTGGTCAGCGCGGTGGTCCCCGCGTAGCCCGGGAAGGTCAGCCGGCGCCTGTGGGCGAACGTCGCCGGGTTGACCGTGGCCGGCCCGTAGCCCGCCACGGCGTACTTGTCCGCGAGGTAGCGGCCCACGGTGTCCATCTCGGCGGCGTTGAGCACGCGCGTGAAAACGAGGATCTCCGCGAAGTCGCCGACCCAGGCACGGTCGGCGAAGGTTCGGTCGCGGCCGAGCTGGTCGGTCGCCGCGTCGGCCGTGGTCTGCAGGGCCACCACCGCGTAGGTCGTCGGCACGGTGGCGGTCTGGCCGTTGACCGGCACACCGTTCTGCCACGTGATGCCGTTGTAGATCACGGGCTGCCCGAAGCCGCCGGAGGAGGGCCCTGACCAATAGGTCTTGTTCGCGCCGCGGTGCCAGGTGTTGGCGGTGGAGTGGCAGATCAGCGACCGCCAGTTGGCGGATGCTGTCGCGCTTTCCTTCAGCACCCAGAAGACGGTGCGCGCGTTGGCGATGGCGCGAAAGTTGAAGTTGTCGTCCGTCCCGTCGAACCGCACCACCGGCAGGCCGTTGACCGCGTTGGTCACGAAGAGCGGATTGCCGAACGTGCGCAGCGCGTGGTTGGTGTTGAGCGTGGCGTCCGGCCACTGATTCACCACGGCGCCGCTGGCCAGGCCCGTGATGCGGCCGGCGTCCAGCCAGAGCGCCAGGCCGTTGGTCACGGTCAGGGCCGCGTGTGACGACAACGTGCCGGCCAGCGACAGCGCGAGCAGCGTGAGGGAACGAGCGAGGGGCTTGTGCATGACGAGACCTCCTGTGAGAGTGCGTTCGGTCTTACTATCACGTATGCGATGCCGGGCTGTCAATTCGGGATTCCGCTGCTGGGAAACGCCTCAGTGACGCAAGGGGTTTACATGGGCACCTAACGGCCGGGGACGGCCGTCTCCATCGCGTGGGCAGGCGACGAGGCGTGGAGACGGCGGTCCCCGCCGTTAGCGCCCCCCCCGCGTCACTGATGCGCTACGCTGTAGGGAGGGTACGGTCGCAGGTGAGGGGAGGGATGAATGACGTACGTTCCATCCGCCGAAGAGACGCCGGGCATTGGCCGCTGTCTGCGCCGCGACTGCCTGCAGCGTCTGCCCGCGCAGCTCGGCCACCGTTGCCAGGACCACGGCGAGGTTGGCGGGTTCGTTCACGCTCTCCCGGTTCGGCGCGACCCCCGCGAGCATGGGCGTCAGGTCCGGGGCGTCGGTTTCGACCAGGAGCCTGTCGGCAGGCACGGCCAGCAGGGAGCGGCGCCCGCGCGTGTTGCCCGAGAAGGTGACCCTGCCCGCGAAGGAGAGGTAGCCGCCAGCCGCCGTGAGGGGCGCGACCAGCTCGGGCGCCCCGGAGTAGGCGTGCACCATGAAGCCCGCCGGCAGATCGCCAACGGCCTGCAAGGCCTCCAGCAGCGCCCCCCACGCGCGCCGGCAGTGGATGGAGGCGGGACGACCGAGCGTTTTCGCCAGCGCCAGCTGCCGGACGAAGACCTGCAGCTGGTCGGCATCGTCCCGCTCCTTCAGGGCGTGGTCCAGTCCGATCTCCCCCACCCCGGCGCCCGGAAACCGTTCCAGCCACCGCCCGAGGGTCTCCAGCCAATCGGACGAACGCTGGCGGACGTACCAGGGGTGCAGGCCGAACGAAGGGAGGATGGCGGGGTGCCGCTCGGCCAACGCCGCCACTTCGCCCCAGTCCGCTTCGCTGCTCCCGCAGCAGACGAGCCCTCGAACACCCGCGGACGCGGCCCGCGCCAGGACCCCATCCAGGTCCGGACGCAAGCGCGCATCCTGCAGATGACAATGCGCGTCAACGAGTTCCACGCCTAACACACCTCAAGGCTGCGTCGAAACCACGGGCAGGTGAACTCCCGACCGTTTCAGGAAGCCTGGCACGCAGGGGCCGTTCCAGGGGCACAAAAAGCAACGGGGGACGCCGTCCCGCGTCCCCCGTGCTCAGTGCAATCCGAATGATCCCGCTTACGGCGCGGCCGGAGCGGTCGGGGCCGCCGGCGCGGTCGGCGCAGGAGCCGCCTTGTCCGCCGGGCCCTTCAGGTTGTTCAGCACGATGGCCAGCACGGCCAGGATCGCGCAGGCAGGCAGGAGAAGCTTCAGGGCCTTCTGCACCGAAGCGCCCTTGGCCATGTTGCCGATCGCCTTCGGCACGATCACGGCGCCGGCGAGACCGACTGCGAAGATAATGCCGAACAAGCTGCCGCTGCCGCTGCCGAACTTGGCGAACGTGACGCCCACAGTGGTCGGGAACGCGGGGGCAAAGGCGAGACCGGCCAGCGCCGCCAGCACGAACGCCGTGCCCGACTTCTTCGTGCCCATCATGACGAAGATGATCACGGCCGCGGCCACGGCGGCGCCGACGATGACCCAGCTGCCAAACTTCGTGATGCCGGAGAAGCTGGTGATCAACCGGCCGGCCATCATCGCGATGGCGAAGGCCGAGAGCAGGCGGGCGGCCGAGGCGTCCACTTTCGCGGTCGCGAGGCTGGGCTGTTCCTTGCTCAGCACTTCCTTGCCGAACGGCGCCAGCCAGTTGCAGAAGCTGGATTCCAGGGCGATGTAGCAGAACAGGATGAAGGCCGCGACGATCGTGACCGGCTCCTTGAGCAGGGCGATCGCGTCACCCAGCGAGAAACCCTGCGCGGACGGGTACTTGGCAACCAGCGCAAACACCACGGGCAGCAGGACCACGATGCCGAGGGCGGAAACGGCCTTCTCGTACGCCACCTTCTCGAACAGGAAGCTCACCAGGAACGGCGTCAGGAAGAGGCCGAGGCCGAAGAAAACGTTGACCAGGTTGTTGGCCGCCGCCGCCGCGCCTTCGCCGGAGAACATCTTCTGGACGACCGCGGTGCCCAGCACGTTGCCGGTGGTGTTGCACGCCATCGCGCCCACGCCCAGCAGGATGCAGGCAATCACGCCCGCCCCGAAGCCCTTGGCATTGGCGAGCATCAGGATCGCCACCGCCGCCGCCACGAACCCGATGACCGCGACGGTCTTGTAGCCGAGCGAGTCCATCATCACGCCCACGGCCAGGGAGGCGATCAGGCAGGCGAACATGAAGGCCGAGATCATCGTGCCGAATTTTGCCTGGTCGATCTGCATGCGCGGCATCATTTTGACCGCGATGGAGCCGAGCACGGCGAAACACATCCCCAAACCGAACGCGCCGCTCAATCCTACAACCTGGGTCCACACATTGTAATCCATCTGAGCCTCCTCGTGTTGCGTGTAGCGTTAGTCCGACGCTCTCCTGACGAGCCCGTCGCCCTGCCCCTTCCCTGACATACGGGCTGAAGGTAGGCGCGCCGTTGCATCAAGTCAAGTCCGTATCCAGTCCGTATCCAGAGCCCCTCGAGGTGTCATGCAGGCTGCCTGGAAGCGCACCGGGAGGGCGACGCTCCGCGGAGCCGCGTGCGAGG
>CAYOBW010000204.1:0-12656 GCA_964402115.1 uncultured Victivallales bacterium | reverse complement strand
TATCCGGGTCAACACCCGACAGATCTCAGTGGGATAAGATGCGTTTGCCCTGCTGAGGCTTGACTTCGCGCGGACAGGTGGCCACAGTGCGGGGCTTGGCTGGCAAGCAGGTGCGCAGCGGTCGTCGCGGGGGTGACCCGCGTGTGTCCGCGGATGGGCCAGCATTGGGGAGGGCCTTCCATGCCGAGCAAGCGGTTGCGTGTCACACGACGTCGGTTCATGCAGGCAGCGGGGGCGGCGGTGGCCGCGCCGTTCATCATCCCGGCCTCGGCCCTGGGCCTGGACGGCCGCCCGCCGCCCAGCGAGCGGATCACGATGGGCTTCGTGGGCGTGGGCGGGCAGGGCTCCGGCGACATGGGCGGGTTCATGGGGTTTCCCGAAGTCCAGGCCGTGGCCGTCTGCGACGTGGACGCCCGGCACCGTGAGGCCGCCCGGCAGCGCGCCGACCAGCACTACGCCCAGCAGAAGGCCAGCGGCGCCTACAAGGGCTGCGACGCGTACAAGGATTTCCGTGAGCTGTGCGCCCGCCCGGACCTTGACGCCGTCTTCTGTGCCACGCCCGACCACTGGCACGCCCTCGTGACTTGCGAGGCCATGCGCAACGGCAAGGACGTCTACTGCGAGAAGCCCGAGACGCTTACGGTGCGCGAGGGGCGGGTCATGATCGAAACCGCGCGCCGCTACGGGCGCGTCTTCTCGGGCGGCAGCCAGCGCGTCTGGGAGGATTACAACTGGTATCACCGCATGCTGTGGGCCGGCACCGTCGGCACGCTGCAGGAGGTCTGGGTCAACATCGGCGGGCCGTCCGGCGAGATGCTCCAGCCGGCCGAACCGGTTCCCGAGTGGCTCGATTGGGACCTGTGGCTCGGCCCCGCCCCCGCGCGCCCGTACAACAAGGCCTACCACCCCTTCAACTGGCGCGGCTGCCGGGACTACTCCGGCGGGGGTATGACGGATTGGGGCGCCCACCACATCGGCGGCGCGCTCTACGCCAGTCAGCTGTACGACAAACCCCTGCCGATCGAGGTCATCCCGCCCGACGGCAAGGACAACAAGTACCTCACGTTCAAGTACGCCAGCGGTGTCCGCATGTACCTGGGCGGCGCCTGGGGCGGGGGCCCGCTGGCGTTCAAAGGGACCCTGGGCGAGGTTCCCCGCCTTGAGGGGCCCCGGACCGCGCCGCCGGAAGTCTATGTGCCGAACTACAAGGGGCGCGGCATCTTTGGCGATTTCCTGCACTGTGTGAAGACCCGCGAGCGGCCCTTCCGCGACATTGAAATCGCCCATCGGACCGTGGCGACCTGCCACCTCGCCAACATCGCTTTCTGGACGGGACGCGCCTTCAAGTTCGACCCGGTGAAGGAAGTGATCGTCGGCGACGACGAGGCGAATCGCTGGATCAACCGCCCGATGCGGGCGCCGTGGGTGCTGTAACGTGCAGTGGAGGTCAAGATGAAGCTCTTTCATGTCGGATGGCTGGCGGCCGGAGTGTGTTTGGGGGGCGTGGCGGTGCTGCTGGCCGAGCCCCCGAACGTCGGGGAATTGACGCAGGAACTTGTGGGTGAGCGGCCGGCTGCCACGCGACCGCCGGAGCAGCTGGAGGCGGTGTACGCCCAGGTGCTGGAACCCCTGCTGCCGGACCTGGGCAGCGAGGACCCCGGCAAGCGCAACGGCCCGCAGGGGACGATCGAACGGATCGCGTTCCGTGCCGGCCGGCCGGGCGCGGAAGCCGATCGGGCCGCCTGCTCGAAGGCCCTGGCCGCCAGGCTGGGGAGCGGGCAGGGTGCCCTGGCACGCGTGTGGCTCCTCCGGCAGCTCGAGCGCATCGGACGGGACGAGGTCGTGCCGGCGCTTGTCGCCTGCCTCGCCGACACGGACGAGCAGGTGCGCGAATCCGCCCGCCGCGCGTTGCAGCAGAATCCAGCCCGCGCAGCCGGCGCCGCGCTCCAGCAGGCCATCCGCGCAGCCGAGGCGCCCGCGTGGCGCGCGGCGCTGGTCAATGCCCTGTCCGCGCGCCGCGAGCCGGCCGCGCTCAAGCTCCTGCTGAAGGAGGCCGGCTCGGAGCACGCCGATGTCCGCTGCGCCGCGCTCATCGGCCTGGCGCGTCTCGGCGACAAGGCGGCGGTCAAGCCCCTGGCGGCCGCGCTGAACCAGGGCTCACCGCTGGCCCGGGTCATCGCCGCCGATGCCTGCCTGCGCCTGGCCGACGCCCTCGTGGAAAACGGCGAGAAGTCCGCCGCCCTGCGCATCTACAAGCAGCAGCTCACATCCGCGGGACACCACAAGTGCGCGGCCATCGTCGGCCTCGGCCGGGCTGGCGACGAGGATGAACTGCCGACGCTGTTCGAGGCTTTGGCCGATCCGGACGCGACCATCGGCGGCGCGGCCGTCGAAGCCCTCTGCCTGCTCGACGGGCGGAAGGTGGCCGGGGCCATTGCCGGCCGCTTCAAGACGGCGCCGCCGGCCGTCCGGCTCGGGCTCCTGCAGGCCCTGGCACGCCGCGGCGACAAGGGCGCCGGGGACACGTTTCTCGCGGCCGCCGGCGACACCAACGAGACCGTGCGGACGGTGGCGCTCGCGGGCCTGGGCACGGTGGGCCATGCCGCCGCCGTTCCCGTACTCCTCAACGCCGCCGCCTCCGCGGGCCCGGCGCAGAGCGCGGCGCGCCAGAGCCTCCTGACCCTGCCCGGGGCGGACACCGACCAGGTGCTCCTCGGGGCGCTGAAGGACGGTAAGGAGCCGCCGATCCGGGTCGAGGCCATCCGCGCGCTCGCGTCCCGCCACGCCGTGGCTGCCACGCCGGCGTTGCTGGCGGCGGCCGACGCTGCCGACGGGGGGGTCCGGAACGAGGCGCTCAAGGCGCTGGGCGTCGTGGCGCCGAGCAGCGCCCTGGCGGGGGTGGCCGCCATACTCGCCAAAACCGCGGACGACGCCACGCGCAACGAGGCGGCTGCCGCGCTGGTGAAGATTGCCAGTCGCGAGGCGGACGTGGAAGGCCGGTCGCAACCGGTGCTGGATGCGCTTGCAGCCGCCGGCGCTCCCGCGCGGCTGGCGCTGCTGGGGGTCCTGGGACGCATCGGCGGCGCGAAGTCGCTCGTTGCCGTGCACGCGGCCGTGCAGGACGCCGACGAGAAGGTCAAGGACGCCGCCATCCGTGCGCTGGCCGAGTGGCCCGACGCTGCCGCCGCGGGCGAACTCCTCGCCGTTGCGCAGAGCGCGGCCAGCGAAACCCACCAGGTGCTGGCGACGCGCGGCTACATCCGCGTGTGCCGCATCCGGGTCAATCGGCCCGACGCCGAAAGCGCTAAGCTGCTGGCCGCCGGCCTGGCCGCCGCCAGGCGGCCCGACGAGAAGCGGGAAGCCCTCGGCGGGCTTGCGGAAGTCCGCGACATCCTGGCCCTCCAGGCGGTCGTGCCGTGCCTGGACGACGAGCCCATCCGGGAGGAGGCTGCCTCCGCGGCTGTTCGCATTGGCCGCGAGATCTGGAACCAGCAGCCTGCGGCGGTCCAGGCGGCCATGCAGAAGGTGCTCGCCGTGACCAGGGACGACAACCGCAAGCGGGAAGCCCGCGAGACGCTCGACCGCGCCGAGCAGAAACTCAAGGAAGCGAAGCCGTAGCGGCTGGCGGCACGGGGGAGTACGGAGGAGCCGCGTGCTGCCGATTGCGGACGGCTGCCACGCCGTGCGCTCCCTGGCACGCCAGGCTTCTGACCGAAGCCGGCGGGCCGTTACGGTTCGTGGGTCTTTGCGCTTGAGGAACCCGCGCACGTTTCCTAGAGTCGGCGACCATGAAGTTATCCTGCGAAAGGTCTTCGTTGCCGCCGACGCGCTCAACTCCTCGGTTGGCGGAGGGCGGGTATCTCCGGCGGTTCTACGCCCGACTCGTGTGCCTGCTCGGCGCGGCTTGCGCCCTGTATCTGGGGGGCGTGCGTACGGCGCAGGCTGAGCCCGGGTACTACTACCTCTACTTCTACTACGAAGATGGCGTGACCGTGCAGCTGCGCACGTACGTCTACGAGGACGCCCACGGTCGCCGGACGTATCTCAGCTCGACGGAGTACTATCCCAGCGGCGCCCGGCACACCGAGGGCTCCTTCACCAACGGCATGATGCATGGCACCTGGACGGTCTGGTACGAGAGCGGTCAGGCGTCCAGCCAGGGTCCCTACGCGAATGGCATGAAGGCGGGCGAATGGACATCCTGGCACGAGAACGGTGTTGTGTCAGCGCGCGGGTCGTACGCCAACGGCGGCAAGGAGGGGGGTTGGACGGAATGGCACGACAATGGCGTGCAGTGGCGGCAGGGCGGCTATCGCCTGGATGCGCGCGATGGCCCCTGGACGGAGTGGGCACGCGACGGCGGGCGCGCGAGTGTTGTCACCTACGTCGCCGGTGTGCCCCACGGGGCCTGCACTTTCTATCACGCCAACGGCGAGGTCAGTAACACGGGCCAGTATGACGGCGGCAGACAACAGGGATTGTGGGTGTATGACAACGAGGAGGGGCGCCGGTTCATGGAGCGCACCTACGAGGCCGATGTCATCGTCAAGCAGACGCTCTGGAGCTACAGGGCGGATGGCGTGCTGTTGCTGGTCGAGACGACACAGATTGTCGGCGACGAGCACTTGCGCGAGACGCAGACGTACTATGCGAGCGGCCAAGTCGAGAGCATCGAGAACTACAGGAACGAGCAGTTTCACGGCCTGGTGGTTTCCTTCTGGGAGAACGGCAACAAGCGGGACGAGGCCGACTACAAGGACGGCGTGATCGACGGCGTCTCGAGCGCGTGGCACGCGAACGGCCAGTTGCGGCAACAGTCCACCCTGCGCATGGGCGTACTGGCGAGTCCAATCCTGACCTGGTTCGACAATGGCGTGCTATGCGCGGTGGAGCAGTACGATGCCGACGGCCGGCGCGCCGGGACGTGGTACGAGTGGGATATGGAGGGACGGCCCAAGCGTGTGGACCCGTATCTCAACGGCGTGCTCAACGGCGTCCAGCAGCTCTGGTACTACTACGAGAGGGGCGTCACCGCCGAGAACAGCAAGGTGGAATACTGCAGCGGCCCCATCTACGACTTCCAGCCCTACGGACGCTGGTCCTTCCAGACGATTTACTGGGATCGGCCGGGGGTGAGCTACGGCGCCAGAGACTACGGTCCGCCACCCTGGCCGGCCGTGCCCGGCTACGGCGTGCCGGAGACGCTTCGGCGCGATGTGCGCGGCTACGTTTCGCATGCCGAAACGCGGCTGCCGCTGGAGGGGGCGGCCGTCAAGGTCGGCAGCAACGACCCCGTCCTGACGGACGCGCGCGGGTTCTACCAAACCGAACTGCTCGGCGTGAGCTTCGACGCGGAGGTGCCCGTGGTCGCCAGCCTGGACGGCTTTCGCACCGCGACGCGGACTGTCGATCTCCAGACGCTCCAGTGCGCCGTGGCGAACCTGCCCCTTGCTCCAGCCACAGCGGCCAACGATGGACTGCCTGTCATCACCGCCGTGCAGTCGCGCGGTGGCAGCGTGTTCCTGGAAGGCGTGAACGTGACCAACGCCTACGTGGTGTTCGTGGACTGGAAGGGCTCGACGCCCGGCAGCATCATCTTCGATCGCAACGGCTCCTTGCAGGCTGTGCCGGCCGTTCCCTACGGCGGCACCGGCGCCTTCAACATGGGGCGCGATTTCGTTCCCAGCGTCGATCCGAACCGCAACTATCTCTTCATTACGGCGGAAACCCTGACCGGGGTAAAGTCGCCGCTCCACCGGCTCAATCCGATCGTTGTGCCGCAGCCGCTTTGGACGGCGCCGCTTGGCGCATTCTTCCATTACGCCACCACGACCCGGTACCCCACATACGCGCTCGCGGGAACCTGGCCCGAGCCCGGGTTCGAGCTGCTCTTCAAACAGGAGAAAGTGCCAGGTTGGGTGTGGAGCCTTTGGTCCCGGTTCCCCTTTGTGGGGGGCAGGCAGATGGGCCTGAAGGAAACGCAGTTCAGCCTGGCCACGGAATTCAAGACCGACGGTACCGGAAGCGTTGGGGTGGGCGGCCAGACCGGCTTCGAGGTGGGCGGCCAGACGCTTCTGGGCAAAATCAAGGGCGCCGGCAAGCTGGCCTACGTGGCCGGACAGGGCGTTGTGTGGACCAACACGGAAGCCAGTTTCGCGATCGAGGGGAAGCTGGAGAAGGATATGGGGTTGCTGGACTTGATGCCGCCCGTGGCCGCCGCGGCGCAGTTGCCGCTGATCGGCCGCGTGGTCGTCGCCTGGACCGGTCTCGCCAAGGTGAAGGGCTCGGTGACCGTCGCGGGGGGGGCCACGTTCGATGTGGCGACGAAGCCGGCGGTGCCCTGGTTGACCCTGACGAACGGCAAGCCGGAGTTTGGCGGCGGGGTGGGGCTGGCGCTGTCGGCCAAGTTGAACGCGGACCTCGAAGCGGAGTTGAGCGGCGGTGGCACGTTCAAGTTCGTGGCGCTTCCTTTCCCGAAAGTCGCGCTGGAGAAGGTAGAGGCCGAACTGGCCGCCAAGCTCGCCCTCACGGCCTATTCCTACAAGTGGGAGTTCGAGAAGAAGCACACCTTCGCGTACCAGTTCGATACGAACGACGTCTTCTCGTTTGCCCTCTCGTCGGAGGCGCGCGGGACGCTGGCGGACGCGGCTCCCGCGGCGGTGGCGGGCTTTTTGCCGATGGGACGCGAGTTTCTGGACCGCGGTCCCTACAGCCGCTTCCTGCCGCGGCCGTTGCGCGCGACGACGACGGCCGACGCAGCCGTTCCGACCGGGCGGCGGCTGATCGAGAACGTCTATCCGTATGCGCAGCCCGGTATCGCCTTGCGTCCCGACGGCTGGGCCGCCATCGCCTTCACGCATTTCGATCCGCCCGACGCCACGCTGCAGGCCACCGAAACGGCTGTGATCCTGTTCGACGGTGAGACCTACTCCGCGCCCGTGCTGGCCGAGAACAACACGCGCGCGGAATTCAACCCCGCCGTGGCATTTGACAGCGCCGGGCGCGCCGTCTGCGTCTGGGAACGCGTCAAGGATGACCGGTTCACCGGGACGAATCTCGTGGACATGCTGCCGCAGCTCGAGATCGTCTACGCGCGGCTCGATCCTGCCACCGTCGCCTGGTCCACCCCCGTGGCGTTGACCGACAATGCTCATCTCGACCGCAATCCCCTGTTGCGGCGCGGCCTGGATGGCAGCCTCTTCCTGGCATGGGAGAGCAACCCGGCCAACGAGATGGTGGGCACGACGAATGCGCCCACGCAGGTGCACTTCAGCCGGTGGGATGTGGCGTCCGACCGCTTTGGGGGCGTGGGCACCCTGCCCAACGCGCTCACCAACGTCACCGCGTTTGGCCTCGATTGGGACGGTGCGGAGGCGACGCTCGTGTGGGTCAGCGACCTGGATGGTGACCTCGCCACGGGCAGCGATACCGAGCTGTTCCGCCAACGCTACGACGGGGCGGCCTGGAGCGCGCCACGCCGTCTAGCCGGCGATACGCACGCCGACAGTTGTCCCCGCGTGGCCTACCGCGCAGCCGGCGCGCCCGAACTGCTCTGGCGGCAGGACACCAATCTCGTGCGCCTACTGGACTGGGATACCGGCGCCGCTGGCATTGTCCGCCCGGGTAGCACGGGGTTGACCTTTGGCGATTTTCAACTCGCCGCCGCGCCCGGCGGGCGGCTGGCTGTCGTCTGGCAGGATGGCGATGCGCAGGGGCCGGACCTGTTCTACAGCCTCTACGATCCCGCGCACGACGCGTGGGGTCTCGACCAGCGCCTGACGCAAGACGCCGCGCTGGAGCGGTCCGCGGCGATTGCGTTCGGAGCGGATGGCGCCCTGAACCTCGTGTACGTCAGAAAAGCGACGAACGACGTTACCGATCTGTACCACGTCACGCACACGCTGCAGCCCGACCTGGTCGTAGACGCCAACGGCCTGGCATGGACGGCGGGCGCCGGGGCGGACGTGGTATTGACTTGCCGTGTGCGCAACGCCGGCGCCCTGCCCGCGGCGGGCGTCAGTGTCGCGTTCTACCGCGGCGATCCGCAGGCTGGGGGCCTGCGGATCGGCACGGCCCCGCTCGTGCCGGCCCTGCTGCGGGCCGGAGATGTCGCCACCGCTCTGCTGAACTGGACCGTGCCGGCTGGCAGCGGGAGCGCGAGCCTGTACGCGATCGCGGACGCCGACAACGAGGTCGTGGAACGCGACGAGGGCAATAACGCGGCGCACGCCGCCTACGGCCTGCCCGATCTGGTGGCGGTCGCCGTACGTGTTGAGGAACACGGTGACGGCCACGTGGATGTGGTCGCGACCCTGCGCAATGATGGCCCCGAGACCGTGTGCGACGTGCCCGTGCTCTTCCATGCAGATGGCGTGGACGTGGCCACGCAACTCCTCGGCGGCATCCTGCCCGGCGGGCAGGCCGAAGTCATGCTGGCCGCCCAGTGGGAGTCTGTGCTCTTCCGCCGGTTGCCGGCCGTGCTGGCCGTCACGGTTGATCCGGCGAATGTCATTGCGGAGACCGATGAGGCCAACAACACGGTCAGCCGCTATGTCGTGCTGTCGACCGATGTCGACCGTGACGGGATGCCAGACCAATGGGAGCGTCACTATTTCGAGCATGACGTCCGCGATGGGCAGGGCGACGCCGACCATGACGGCGCGACCGACGTGCGGGAGTTCCGGACGGGAACGAATCCCACTGACCCGACCTCTCTTCTGGCGTGCCGCCTCGGCGCGCCGGACGGCGCGGGCCGCGTCACGATCGCCTGGGGCGCCCAGTTGGGAGTGTCCTACCAGCTGCAGTACAGCGAGCGCCTGGGGGCCGCCGCGTGGTGGAATCTGGGCGGGTGGATAACCGCCACGGGGACGCTCTGCACGGTCACGGACCAGCCGCCGCCCGCGGCTACCCCGCGCTACTACCGCGTGCGCGTGCTGACGTTGCCGGAGGCTCCATGACCGGTCCTTGGGGGGGGACGGCTGGCGACGTCGTGGCCGTTGTCTTGTGCGGGTTGCTGACGGGGATCTGCGCAGCCGGCCCCCCCGGGCTGCCGCTGGAGTTCGACCGGGACGCGGGCTGGGAGCCGCGCCCGACGTATCTCGGTAACCCGGCGGCGCGGCCGGTGACCGGCTGCGCGGACGGCGTCGTCACCCTGCGCGTCGAGGAGTCCGGCCGCGGCATGAAGTTCGAGCACGCCGTGCGCCCCTTCGACACCGCGCGGCGGAACTGGCTGGTGCTGCGCTACCGCGCGCGCAACCTCGGCCCCGGCTATGCGTTGTGGATCAACGACGACTCGCCCGACGGTCGCCGCGCGCTGTCCACGGACGAGCTCGCGGGCGATGGCGCCTGGCACACGCTCGCCGTCAACCTCACCGCCCGCGGCGTCACCGGGTGCGTCTCGTCCATCCTGACGGAGGTACAGGCCGCCGCCGCGCCGGCGGAAATCGCGTTCGACTACGTGCGCCGCGCCGTCGCGCCGCCCGCCGGGGTGCCGACCCTGCCTCTGGAGTCGGCGACGAACGGGGCGCCGGACGTGACCCTGCGCGGCCGTGAGCTGGCCCGGGTGGATGCTCGCCCCGGCTGGTTGGATGCTGCCGCCGACACCAGCGCGGCGACGGTGGAAGGCGACGCGCTGCATCTCTCCGCGGAAGGCGACGCGCGCGGCATGAAGTGGTGGACGCCACTGCCGGCGCCGGTGGATCTGCGGCCGTACCGCTTCGCGATCCTCCGCTACCGGGCGCGCGGACTCGCGCCCTGGACCGACTACGCCGTCTGGCTGGCCGGCGCCGGCGCTGGCGGTCGGCGGCATGAGCAGAGGGTGGTCACGCTGGCTGAACTGGTTGACGACGATGGGTGGCGCACGCTGGTGCTGCCGCTCTCCGGGGGCTTCACGGCCGCCGAGCTGGCCGTGCAGGTGTCGTCGCGCGGCGCGCTGGGAGAGCTGTGGCTCGACCGCCTCACCTTCAGCCGCGAGTGGCCGGCGCTCGGGCTCGAAGATCAGCTGCCTCTCGTTCGCGAGTGGGAGGCTTCGCGCCTGCCCGCCGGCGCCTTTCGCGCGTGCGACCTCGCCGCTGTCGCGAACCTCCCCGCCCTGGCGCTGGCGCCGGGGCTCGAGCTGGCGCGTTGGACCGCGCCCGGTCGGGTGACGATTCGCGGGATTCCGTTCGAGTTGTCCGCTGCCTCGAACAACGTGCTCGCCACATCCGCCGATCTGGCAGCCTTCCGCGAGGCGCCCGTGGGCGCCGCGGGCAGCGAGCTCTACCTGCTGCTGGCCGCGGAACTGCCCGACACCAGTCCCGCGGGGATCCTGGGCCGCCGCGCCCTGCAGCGTTTCGACAACCCGGAGCGCTTCGTGCTCACCGTGCGCTATGCCGACGGGGTTGTGGACGAGCAGGTGCCCGTCTGTCTCGGCTCGGGGCTGAACGAGATCCGCCGCGGCTGCGGTGTCTACGCCGTGACGTGCCTTCGCGCCGCGGCGGTGGTCGCCGTCGGTTTGCGCAGCGGCATGGAGCCGGCGCGTTTCGCGTTGGCGGGGCTGACGCTCAACACCGGGCCGGCGCTGACGCCTGCGCCGGCCGTGTACGGTCTGCCGCCGCCCCCCGCGCCCCCCGCCGCCGCCTGGCGTACGCCGGCTCTGCCGTCCGCCATTACGCCCGTGGTGGGCGGTTACCGCCTTGCCGGCGCGGGCCTGACGCTCGACCTGCAGACCGTCGGAGGCCTGGCGCTGCGTGGCTTGGCGAGTCCCGGCGTGCCTCTGGCCTGTGTGCCGGGCCCGCTGTTCGAGCTGGGCACGGGCGCGCTGGTCGTGGCGTCGGACCGGCTTGCGACCGGCGAGGCGCGCGTGACTGACACGCCCGGGGGGCCCGCGTTGCGCGTGCCGTTCACCGCGGTTCCCGCCGGTGTGCCCCTGGGCGGCACGTTCCACGCCCTGGTCGAGACCGGCGGCGCCGTGCGCCTGTGGCTCGACCTGGCGGTGGAGGGGACGCTTCCCGCCACGCCGGTCGTGAACTTCCCCCTGCTGCGCGGGCTGTGCGCGGGCGGGGCGGACGAAACGTGGTACCTGTGGGCGTGCAAGGGCGGTATCGTCGGCCGCGCGCCAGTGCGTCGCGCCGACTACTACGGCGGGCAGTATCCCCTGCAAGTCGCGGACATCTTCAATCCCGCCTCGGGCGGCGGCCTGGCGCTGCTGACCCGCGACAACGCGAACCTGTACAAGCAGTGGTGCCTGGAGAAGCGCGCGGCTGGCGGCGTGGACTGGAGCATTCGTTACTGGGCGCGCGCGCACCAGCCCGGCGAGGTCGTGCGGGTGGCGCCAACGCTGCTGCAGGCGCACGCCGGCGACTGGCGCGCCGCGCTTGGGCTCTACCGCGACTGGGTGCGGACGTGGTATCGGCCCGTCGTGGCGCGCAAGCGCTGGTTCCAGGACTGTTACAACTACCGCCAGCACCTCGCGTGGGGCGATCTGCGCGATCGCGGGACGGGCCAGTGGCGCCTGGCGGATGTCGTGCGGGCGGACCGCGACTGCTTCGGGCGTCTCGACTACCTGCACATCTTCGACTTCGGCGAGTCGCGCGTGCATGGGCGGGTGGGGGACTACAGCCACTACGACGAGCTGGGCGGGCGCGCGGCCATGGCCGCCGCCATCGTCGCGGCGCAGGCGGACGGTGTGCCGGTGGGGGTCTACATCGAGGGCTACCTGTGCGACGAGCGCGCCGCGTGGGGCCGCGCCAACGTGCTCGCCAACAACTTGCGCACGCGCGAGGGAACGTCGCTTCTCTACCCCGGCACGACAACCGAACACATGATGTGCCCGGCCGCGGACGCGTGGCGGACGCACCTGGCCGACACCTACCGGCGGGTCGCCGGGGAGCTGCGGCCGAGCGGTATGTATATCGACCAGTACGGCTTCACCGACACGTGGAAGACCTGCTGGTCGCGCACGCACGGCCACCCGGTCCCCTGGCCCGCGCTGCCGGGAGAGGGCGATACCACGCGCGCCATCCGCGCGTCCGTGCCGCCGGGAATCGCCACGCTCACGGAGGAGACGCCAAACGACTGGAACGCGCAGTTCCAGGACGGGGCGCTGGGCTACTCGGTCGCGTTGGCCGACCCCGTGCTGGCCCCGCACCGCGTGGACCTCTTCCGTTTTATGTTCCCCGACTTCAAGGTGTTTCAACTCGTCAGCTACAACCCGTTCGTCGAAGGCGGTTGGGAGTTGCTCAAGTTCCCGTTCTTCAATGGCGAGGGCACGTGGACCTGCAGCGGCGCGCCCGAGGGTTTCGATCCGGCTGCGCGGGCGTTCCTGCGGCGGGCGTTTGCGATCCTGCACGAGCAGCGGGACGCGTTTGCCTCCGCTGACGTCGAGCCCCTGGTCCAGACGCTCGCGCCTACGCTTTACGCCAACCGGTTTCGGGCCGGAGGGAAGACGGTCTGGACCCTCTACAACGCGGCCTTCACCACCTTCCGTGGCGACGCCCTGCGCGTGCCGTACGCGGCGGGGCTGCGGTATGCGGAGGCCTTCAGCGGTGGGCCGATCCAGCCGCGCGTGGAGGGCGCCTGGGCCGTGCTGCCGCTCACGCTCGGCCCGCGCGCTGTCGGCTGCGTGGTGGCGGAGGCACTGTAGCGGCGGACGGCAGTTTCAAGCACCCCGTCCCCGG
>CAYOBW010000203.1:0-12809 GCA_964402115.1 uncultured Victivallales bacterium | reverse complement strand
ATCGACATCGGTCCGGACATGTCGAGGCAGATGATGATGTTGTTGAGGATGCGTTCGTCCTCGGGGGGGGCGGGCTGGCGCGGCCCGGCGAGAACAAGCACCGCGACGGCGAGCAGCAGCGCGGGCAGGGTCTCGGTCAGGTTGACCAGCGCACGCAGGCGCCGGCCCGCGCCCTGGCGGCCGTAGTCGAACGGCAGCGCGACGGGATGCCCGCGCCGGACCCACTGCCAGAACGCCCAGAGCACGGGCATGGCGAGCAGCCAGAGCAAGGCGGGGTGGTGGAAGCTCATGCCCGCCCCCTGTCGGTTGTCGGCGCCGCGGCGGGCGCCCGCCGATACGGCTCCAGCAGCGCCTGCACCTCGTCCGCCGGCGCGCCGGCGCGCTGGTGCAGCCAGCGTTCGAGCGCGCGGAGCAGGGCGCCGGCCTGCGCGTGGGCCTTGAGCCGTTCAACCGACTCGGCCATGCGCAATTCGGGCAGGTTCAGTTCCTCGCGCCAGAAACCCATGAGCAGCCGCTCCAGCTGCGCCTGGCCATCCACGGAAAGCCCGCCGCGCGCCGCCGCTTCCACCAGGGGCCGCAGCCGCTCGGCGAACGTGGGCTCCGGCGCCACCCCCGGCGGCGCGACGGCCGCGGGCTTCTTCCTGTACGACAGCGCAAACGCCGCCAGGCCGCCGGCCCAGAGCAAGCCCAGCATGCCGAGGAACACGCGGTAGCCGCCGATGAAGGGGAAGGGTTCCGGCGTGTAGCGCGTGAGTCTGCCGTCATGATCCTCGGGGAGCACGGCCCGCACGTGAACCACCGCGTTGCTGAGCTCGTCCGGGCGGCTGCCGTCCGGGCGGCTGAGGTAATCCGCGAGCGCGTAGCTGCCGGGTTCGAGGCCCATGTAGTAGAAGTCATACCGATGCTGTCCGCTCACGGCGGGCGTGATCGCCTCGATGCGCAGAATCAACTCCGTCCGGTCGTCCAGCGGGCGCGGGCGGTAGTCGGCCCGGGGCAGCACGAGCGCCACGCGGCCCTCGATGCCGATGGCGCGGGTAGGTGGCGTGTTCGTGGCCGCAGCGCCCAACGCCGGGATGGAACGGCTGGCGAGCAGCAACGCGGCGAGGCTCGCCGTGCGCGAAAATCGCCACGCCCTCATGCCACCCTCCGCGTTCTTCCGCGCGACTTCATGAAACATCGCAGGCGCGGCAGGATCGGCCTATCCGTGCGCAGGTTCAGGTAATCCACGCCCGCGCGGGACAGGGCGTGCGTCTCGCCCTCGGCGAACCACCGGCTGAGCCCGTGCGCGACGAACGCCCGGCCCGTCTCCGCCTCGACCGCGCGGAAGATGCCGCCGCCGGTGCGGCCGCGTTCGGCCGGGTCCTCGAGATGCAGCACGACGCAGTCGTGGTCGTGCGCCATGAGCTTGATCGCCGCAATCGCGTCGGGATCGTGCAGGTCGCTCAACACGACGAAGAGGCAGCGCTGCTCGACGCGCGGGATGAGCTCGCGCACGCGGCGGCCCAGCGTGGTGCCTTCGCCGAACTGGCAATGCCGGAGCTGGTGCATCCACTGCATGACGGAGCTTCGCGCGAGCGTCGGTGTGTGGTGCAGATCGCGTTCGCCCACGGCCATCAGGCCGACGGGATTCATGTGGTCCACCGCCGCAAGCGCGAGCCCGCCGGCGAGCTGCACGGCCCACGCGTACTTGCTCAGGCGCTGGGAGGAGACGCACATCGAGGCCGACGTGTCCACGAGCAGATACACCGGCATTTGGCGCGGCGCTTCGTATTCCTTGACGTGGAACTTTCCGGTGCGACCGGTCACGCGCCAGTCGATGAACTTCACCGGGTCGCCCGGCTGGTAGAGCCGCGACTGGACGTACTCGATGCCCGCGCCGAGGAACGGCGAGCTTTCCTGGCCGTAGCTCAAGGCGTCCGCCAGGCGGCGCACGGCCAGTTCGAACTGGCGTGCGTCGAGCGGATCGTGCTTGAGTTGGACGGTCTGCGGCATGGCCGTATCAACCCAGTTTCCTGAGGATCTCCTCCAGCACATGCGCGGGCTTCTGCCCCTCGGCCAGCGCCTCGTAGCTCAGGCGCATGCGGTGGAGCACGACGTCTTCCGCGAGCTGGAACAGATCCTCGGGCACCACGTAGTCGCGCGCGAAGACAAACGCGCGGGCGCGGGCGGCCTGCACGATGGCGAGCCCGGCGCGCGGTGAGCAGCCCAGCTCGATGCTCGCATGCGTGCGCGTGAGGCGGACGAACTCGACGCAGTGCTTCATGAACACGTCGCTGACGTGGACTTGCTGCACGGCTTCCATCGCCTGCGTGAGGTCCGCGAGACGGCAGACCGGCTCGCCGGCAATCATGTCGAACGCCGTCTTCGGCACGGCGCCGGCTGCGGTACGCTTGAGGCCCATCTTCACCTGGCGCCGCAGCACCTCCTCCTCCTGCGCCGGCGTCGGGTAGGTGAGGCGGTGGCAGAGCATGAAGCGGTCAAGCTGCGCCTCGGGAAGCTCGAACGTGCCGGACTGCTCGATGGGATTCTGCGTGGCAATCACCAGGAACGGCACCGGCAGCGCGTGGCTGGTGTTGCCGATGGTGACCTTGCGCTCCTGCATGGCCTCCAGCAGGGCGCTTTGCACCTTGGGTGCGGCGCGGTTGATTTCGTCGGCGAGCAGCAGGTTGGTGAACACCGGGCCCTGGTGCGTGCGGAACTTGCCCGTGGACTGGTCGAGGAGCTCGGAGCCGACGATGTCCGACGGCAGCATATCGATGGTGAACTGCACGCGGCTGAACTTGAGGTCCACCGCCCTGGCGACGGCATTGACCAGCAGCGTCTTCGCGATACCCGGCACGCCGAGCAGCAGCAGATGCCCGCCGGTGAGCAGGGCGATCAGCATGCGCTCGACCACCGTGTCCTGGCCCACGACCACCTCCGCGACGCGCTCGCGCACGGCCTGAACAAATGTTGCCTGGGTTGTTGTCATCGCGGCAGTAAATACGCTTGCGCGCCCTCAGTCACGACGGAATTGCGACAAAGAAGCGGGAGAGTCTTTCAGCTTGAAGGTGTCGAGCACGGTGCCGTCAGGCTGGAGGGCCTGGAAAGTCAGGCTGTCGCCCTCGACGGTCACGGTGCAGAAGTGCGTGGCGGCCTTGACGATGGTGAAGGGCGCCTGGGTCGCACCCGGGGCCTGCGGGACTTGGCCCGCGCCGCCGGAGGTGATGTGCTGGACGCCGCCGACCGTGGCATGGGCGTAGAGGCCGTCCTCCGCGCTGAAGCAGATGTCCACACCGAACGCCTCGCACAGGGGCTGCAGGTCCTTCTGCAGCTCGGCAGAGGCAGCCCCGGGGCCGGCGCGCCACGCGGGCTGCGGCAGGACGAGGAACTTCCACGTGTTGCCGGCGGACTCGAGGTCCTTCCTGAGCCAGGCGTGCTGGGCGGAGCCGGCGGCGCAGGGCTGCGCGGGGTCGAGCACGGCGACATGGACGGGGCCGTAGTCGAACGCGTAGGCGGCGCCCAGTCTGTTGGCATAAGGCAGGATCTTCACGCCGAGCCCGCCGGCGGCGCTCATGATCGGCAGGCGGGACATGAGGTAGCGTCCGTGCCGGGCCTGCGCAGCGCGGGAGAAGACCCGGGCGTCCCACTGGTCGAGGGTGGCGTCTGCCGGCGCCAGGCCGCCGGGGCGCAGCAGGAAGGTGTGCAGGGCCGCGTCCGCGTAGAGCTTGTCGTAGACGGCCTTGTTCAGGGGATCCACGGCGGCGGCCGTTTCCGGTGTGCCGCCGACGACGAGGAACTTGACCTTCCGCGCGCCGCTGGTGGGCGCTGTGTAGAACAGGCCCGGGGCATGCCTGCCGTTGATCTCGATGTCGAACTTGACGGAGGTGTCGGCGGGCAGGTTGGTCAGGGCGACGCGGTAGAAAGGGTCCGCCGGGTCCGACGGGGTGACATCCAGTTCGCCCCGCTCGTAGAGGAACTGGTCGGTTCCCCACCTGATCTTGCAGCCCACATTGGATTTGCACCGCCACGCGACGATCATCTGCGAGGCGGAGTCCGGGTAGACCAGGTATGGCCCCTGCATGAGTTCTGGGGGCATGGAGCGGTTGGCGTTGACGGGGTATTGGGCGACGGTTCCCCAGGTTCCGTTTTGGGAGTCGCGCTCGGCGATGGTCAGCTTGTCGTCGGTGAAGTGGTAGACGCCGAACTTGATGCTGTCGTCCATGTGCTTGCTGAGAATCCCGTTCCAGCTGAAAGCGGCCTCGCTGCCGTCGTGCCCGGAGAGGATGGCGATGACATTGTAGCCCTCGCAGGTCTCCCACAGGCGGAGCGCCTGCTCCTCGGTCCACCAGGAGGCCTGTTCGCCCCAGGGGTGAAAGACGAAGCCGTCGAAGCCGTAGTGCTGCATGAGCACGACGGGGCGTCCGCTGCCGCCCACCTTGGCGGCGAGGTCCTGCGCCAGGAACGGCAGGCTCAGCTCGGCCGGGCAGCCGTAGTCCTGCCGCTTCCGGTTGTAAGCGGGGTTGCCGGGGTAGCGCTTGTCGTTCTCCAAACCGGCATACTCGTTGAGGCAGACGAAGTGCACATCCTCGCAGTCCCAGGCGTAATGCAGGCCGTTGGGGGACTTGTTGACGAGCCCGACGCGGCTGTTGTTGCGCTCGGCGATCAGGCGGCGAACCCCGCCGCGCAGCGGGTCCTGCGTGCAGGCGGGAGCGCCGTCATGGTTGCCGGCGCAGTCATAGAGCGGGAACTTCAGGCGCCCGTCCTTGCCGGTGAGCCCCCAGTCGGCGGCGAAGTCGGGGAACTGGGAAGGCGCCCCGTCGTTGGTGAGGTCACCGCTGATGAGCACGCCGGAGATGTTCCCCACATTGCCGCCGAGGGCGGGGGGATAGGGGACGCCGGGCATGGCGTTGATCGCGTCGATGGTGTGCTGCAGCAGGGCGCGGTTGAAGGTCATGGCGCCGTAGTGCAGGTCGGAAAGGTGCACGACGGTAACGTCGCGGGCCGGGAGCGCCGCGGCGCACGCCAGCGCGAGGGCGAGGCTGATCCACAGGCTCCTGGACGGGGCGGGACCCGGTAACCGGCGCGAACAAGTTGGCAGTTGCATGACGAACGACTCCTCTGCGGAAATGGAACCCAGCCACTCCGACAGGCTTGTAATTATCCGTTGCGGTCTTGCGTTTGAACAGGGATTTTTCAGCCGCAAGCAATGCCGTAGAAGCTGAGAAGAAATCGACCCCAGACGGTCGGGACGGAGCCCGACCCTCCAGAATGCGCGAGAAAACGCCTGTTCTCGCCTCCTGGAGGGACGACCTCCGTGTCGTCCCCGATTTCCTCACAGCTTCCCAGTGCCGCAGGGGGGGCTATAACGGCGGAGGACCGCCGTCTCCACGCCTCGTCGCCTGCCCACGCAATGGAGACGGCCGTCCCCGGCCGTTATGTGCACGGGAAGCCGCCTGAGTAAGACTCCTGACTCCCGAATTCTGACTCCTGAATTCTGTCTCCTGACTACCTGAGTCTTGAAGGTTTCCCAAGCACCGTCGTCAACCGCGGTCTCAAACGCTTTGGTTGAGGGCGAGGAAGGCGTTGCGCCAGCGGTAGAGGCGCAGGAGGGAGTCGTCGCGGCACCCCAGGACGCAGGTGGCGGCGAAAAGGGCTTCGACGGTGGCAAGGCCGGTGTCGGGGTCGGCGTGGATCTTGGAGTGGCGGGGGTAGGCGGTCTGCCAGCCGGGGGGGATGGACCGGGCTTCAACGGGTTCGATGGCGTGGCGCATCTTCGCGGCATCGCGCCAGTTGGCATCGAGCAGGAGCAGCGGCCGGCCGGCATCGGCCGTGGTAAGCGGCGGGGCGTCTGGGGCGAGCAGGAGATGGCGCGAAAGGTCAACCTTCTGGCGCAGGGGATAGAGGAGGAAATCCAGTCCGGGGGTTCCGCGCAGGGGCTGGATCGTGCAGCGGGCGCGGTTCTCGCCGCGCCGGACGATGATGAGGGCGGAAAGAGGCATGCGGGGAAGGGTAGGTGGTTCGGTTTCGGCTGCAAAGGGTTTTCGGCAAGCTTGGCAGTGACGCAGGGGGGGGCCATAACGGCGGGGACCGCCGTCTCCACGCCTCGTCGCCCGCCCACGCGCTGGAGACGGTCGTCCGCGGCCGTCTCCCTCGCTTCCTGACCTCTGGCGGCCACGCCGCCCCCGTAGCTGCCGCCGTAAGGCGGCGGACGGGCCGCTTCACGATCCCGTCCCCCTCCTCACGTCGGGGGCTACGAGGGAAGGCCTCCTCTTCCCAAAGACCCATTGGGGCCTTTGATACTTCAAATACTGGCGTGCGAGCGCGGATTGTCGCAGGGTATGTGCATGGCGAGGCATCTGTGGTTGTGACCGAGGGCGATCCATCTCTGCCGCGAGGTCGGTGCCAAGCCGCTGGGGGAAATCGGCGCCGTGCTGCGGATCAAGGCCCCGGCCGTGAGCCTCGCTGCCAAACGCATGCGCGAGCGCAGCGCGACGGACCGAGCGCTGCGCAAAAGGCTGGAAGCGGCAAAGCATGAAGTTATTGATATGTCAAAGACCGGACCCTGATTTGCCGCTCGCTGCGGCCGGACCCCTTGCCTGGCCTCTGCATAAAGGAAGCCGCGAGCACTTCCCTTTTCCCGAAGAATGTGCAGATAATTTGCACCAATAGGTCAGGGTGATTGTTTTGGGGCAGAGAGATATGAAGGTCGACAAACACTGGCATTGGATAGCTGCAGTGGTTATGACGGTTGTGCTTGCTGTCGTTGCGTGTCTAGGGATGTCCGCTTATCACTACTTCCGCTACATGGACCAGAGACAGGCGGATTGGCAATGCAGGGTGCTCGACTCCTGTGTCAGGCTCTCGATTGTGGATGCGGGATCGGTGACAGGCAAGTAGTGTCAGGAAGTTCCGGCCGAGACACGTTGCAGGGGGGTGGTATGGCCCGGGAAGCGCACCGGGCAGCTTGAGCCGCGATGAGTGTCCTTGTCCAAAACAGCGTGAGGCGCACCTTGTTTGCGATGGCGTTCCCGATGCTGGCGGGTACGTTCGCAATGAACGCCTACAGCCTGACCGATGCCTGGTTCGTGGCCCGGCTCGGCACGTTTCCGTTGGCGGCCATCGGGTTCGCGTTCCCGGTGATCACGCGGATCATGAGCGGATTCGGCAACGAGGCCGTGGCGGCGGGTGGCGTGGCCGGGCGCATCGAGATGTTCGCGTTCATCATTCCCATGGCGCTGGGGATGTCGATGACTCCGTTCATCAGCCAGAACTACGGCGCCTGCCGCCTCGACCGCATCCGGGAAGCGGTCGGCTTGGCCTACCGTTTCGCGCTCCTGTACGGAGGCGGCGTGGCGGTGCTGTTCTTCATCTGCGCGCGCCCGCTCGGCGCCTTGTTCAGCTCCGACCCGAGGGTGGTGGATGTCCTGGTGGCCTACATACGGATCATTTCGTTCGGCTACGGGCTGATGGAGACGCACCGCTATTCCGGCATGATTCTCACCGGCATGCACCGGCCGATGTCGGCAACCCTCCTGAATGCGATCCGTGTGCTCGTGCTCCTGATCCCGCTGTCCTGCCTGGGCGCGTATCTCTACGGGGTGCGTGGCGTGTTCGTGGGGCGGCTGACGACAGACTGCGTGGTCGGCGTCATTGGCATGCTGTGGGTGCGCCGCCTGTTGAAGCGTGCCCCGCTGAACCTGCAAGCGCGCGCCACGCATGCGGCCGATCCGTGCTTGTCCCCGCCGGGGCAAGCGCGTACGCTCGGGACACTTGCGAGTCCGGCATGCGACGGCGACGGAAACCGGTTGCAGGCCGGGGGTGACGAACGGCGCGGATCCCCTGCGCCGGGCGAGAGAGGAACGGGGTGATGAGCGTGTTGCACAACTGCAGTTGCTGTATGACCCGTCGTCAATGTGCCAAGTTGCTGTCGCTCTCGGCTGTGGGGGCGGGGGTGCTGGGGCCGGCGCTGGAAGCCGGGGCCGCCTGGTCGCGCAAGAAGACGCCGCCCGCCGACTACGTCGACGTGGACGGCCTGCGCCCGCAACCCGACGTGCGCCTGGCGGCGGCGTTCCTGGAGGCGCCGCGCCCGTACTGGCTCGGCTGGCCGGGCACGACGTACGATCTGGACCAGCGGCAGACGGAGTATCGATCCCTGCTGGAGCAGTCCAGCCGCCGGCTGGGCATCCGCACCGACCTGGCCGCCGCGCCGATTCCCGATGACGCGCAGCTGGCCGCCTGGCTGGCCAAGGTCAAGGCCGAGCCGCCGCACGGCGTGCTGGTCATGCTCCAGCACATGAACCGGTGGGGCTGGGTGGAGCGGATCTCCAAGGAGATCGGCGTGCCGCTGATCGTGTTCGCGCCGGTCGGCACGGCGTTCACGGGGCACGTGGACCGCGCGGCGCGGCTGCCGGGCGTCCACGTGATCTCCTCGCTCGAGTGGTCCGCCGTGGAGTCCGCGCTGCGCATGGTCCGCGCCAAGCGGCTGTTCGAGGAGACGCGCCTGCTCTGGATCAGGGGCCACGCCCGCAACGACACGGTGCTCGAGCGGCTGGGCACGAAAGTGCGCGCGATTCCGCGCGACACGTTCAACCAGCGCTACGACCGGGTCCCCGTGACGGAGGAAGTCCGCGACGCGGCCAGCGACATGCGGCGGCACGCGCGGCGCGTGGTCGAGCCTACCCCGACGGACATCCTGAACTCGGCCCGCGCTTACGTGACCGCGAAGCAGTTGCTGGCGGAGGAGAAGGCCAACGCGCTTTCCATGGACTGCCTGGGGATGGTCGGCTCCAAGCTCGTGCCCACGCCGCCGTGCGGGGCCTGGACGATCCTGCAGGATCACGGCGTCACCGCCGGCTGCGAAGCGGACCTCTTCGGCGCGATCTCGCTGATGCTGACCAGCTACCTCCTGGACCGGCCCGGCTACATGAACGATCCGGTTCCCGAGACGGCGAAGAACCTGCTCATCGCCTCCCACTGTGTCAGCGGGACGCGGCTGAACGGCTTCGACAAGCCGGCTGCGCCGTATATCCTGCGCGACCACTCGGAGTCGTCGCTGGGGGTTTCCGTGCAGGTGCTCTGGCCCGAGAGTCAGCCGGTCACGCTCGTGCGGTTCACCAGCCCGAACGAGATGATCATCGATACGGGCACCGTGGTCAGCAACGTGGACACCCCGCCCGCCGGCGGGTGCCGCACGTCCGTCGAGATCCGGATGGACGGCATCGAGGATTGCCGCGACGTCAAGGGGTTCCACCAGGTGGTTGTGCTCGGACAGCACAGGCGCCTGCTGGAGGCGTTCTGCGAGCTATACGGGATCCGGCACGTCCACTCGCCCGCGCTTTCCACCTTCGCCGCGGCGGAGGGAGCATGAAGACGTGGCTGGCGGGCATGGCCTTGGCGGGGTGGGCGGCTGCCGCGTGCGCGGCGGAGTTTGGCTCGCCGGGTTTCCCGTCTTCGCGCATGGAGGCCGACGGCCGGCTCGTGGAAGACTGGGGCACGGTCTCGTTGCGTCTCGCCGGCGGCGAAGCGGCCGGCACGGCGCAGGTCGACGTGTGCGAGACGCGGCTGGACGACGCGATCCCGGCGGCGCAGGCCGTCACGTCACGCGGCGGCGTGACGCTGACTTCCACCGCCTACCGCGCGCCCGCCTGGCCGTCGGGCTTCGACGTGCTTATGGCCCGGGTGGAGGAGACCCGGGGCGCGCCGGCGGACGTGACGCTGGCCGTGGAGCTGCCGCCGGGCGCCAGGCTGGGCAACCGGACTGTCCGGGTCGGCGGCCGCACGGTCCTGACGCTGCCCGCGGAGACGCCGGAGCAGGCTGCGCTGCGCGATTGGGGGTACTGTGACGACGCCACGGCTTTGCCGGGCTGGGCCAAGCCGCGAGGCGCCTGCGACCCCGCCTTCCGCAACATCCGCGCGGGCCTGGGCGGCGTGCCGATCGCGTACCGGTTTGCCGTGCCGGCCAAGAGCGCGGCCACGGTGGTGCTCGGCTTCTGCGAGAGCCACTGGGCGGAGCGGGGGCAGCGCCCGCTGATCTGCAGCGTGGAGGGCGCCGCGGCGCAGACCGTTGACCCGGTTGCCCGGTGGGGGCAGCATCAGCCCGGCGCGCTGGCGTTCCAGGGGCGCGACGCGAACGGGGACGGGCGCCTGGATATCGCCGTGCGCACCCCCGCGGGGGCGCCGGACCGGAACCCGATCCTGAACGTGCTCTGGATCTTCCCGGCCGGCGAGCCGGTCGACACGGCCAGGGTGATCACGGGCGCGCTGAATGCGGCGGCTGCCCGGTACGTCGACGTCGGCGGGGAAGGCGACCAGTCCATCTATGCGTCCGACAAACTGGAGTACAAGTTCACCCTTCCCGCACGCGGCGCGAGGGAGTTGACGTTCTTCGCCGCTTGCCTCGGCGATTCGGCGCCCATGCCGGAGACCACGGCGTGGACGCCGGCGACGGCGCGCAGCGCCGCCCGCGCAGTCGGGAAGGACTGAGCGGGGCGCTACTCGTCTTCGTCGGCCCGTCCGCCGCCCTTTCTGCGCGACGTTGCCGTGTCCTGCTTGACCCACGCTCGCAGCTCCGCGAGCGTCGCGGCCAGCCGCTCCTTGTGTTCCGGCCGGTCGTGCAGGTTCACGAACTCGCGGGGGTCGGTGCTGTGATCGTATAGCTCCGGCGGCAAGTCGGGGCCGTTGTCCACCACCTTGTAGCGGCCGTCGAACTGCATCATCGTCGGCGCATAGGAGCCGCCGCGGGCTCCCGGGTTAGGGTGCTCGCTGCGCACCACGGTCCGGTGCTTGTCCGTCTTGCCCGTCAGCAGCGGCACGAGCGACCGCCCCTGCACGGTCGCCGGCACGGGCTGGCCTGTCAGTTCCATGATCGTCGGAAACAGATCGATCGACTCCACCAGCGCCCGGGTTTCCTTGCCGCCCGCAATCACGCCCGGCAGTCGCATGATCAAGGGCACGCGCACGGACGGGTCGAAGAAGACCATTTTCGTCCATAGTCCGTGCTCGTCCAGCATTTCGCCGTGGTCGGCCGTGTAAATCACCAGCGTGTTCTGCCGCAAGCCCAGGTCGTCCAAAGCCTTGAGCACCTGCGCGAACATCGCGTCGGCGAAGGCCAGGTTGCCGTAGTAGCCCTGCAGGCCGTCGCGCACCTGTTCGTCGGTGAGATGCTCCATCCCGCGGCGACGCATGCCGTCCATGTACCGGGGGTTGCAGTCCTTCAGGTCCCCGGCGGGGGGTGCTGCCACCTTCAGCTTCGACCGGTCGATCATGTTCCAGTACCGCTGCGGCGGCTGGAAAGGGGGATGCGGTCGCTTGAACGAACACTGGACCAGCCAGGGCCGCGACCGGTTCGCTTTCAGGAAGGCGATCGTGTCCTCCTTGGCGTTCCACTCCAGCGTCGCGCTCTCCGGGAAGGGATAGGGAGCCCCGATGCGGTTGCCGTTGTTGGCGTTGAGGCCGGTCTCCAGGAGCACGCCTCCCGGCGGCACGGTCCCCGGCGGGCGCTTGCCCTTCTCGCTGCAGACGTCCCAGTCCAGGTCTTCGCGGCCCGGTGTGTGGAGCTTCCCGAAGCAAGCCGTTTTGTAGCCCCGTGCTCGCAGCACCTGCGCGAACGAAACGAAGCTCCGGTTTGCCCTGTAGCCGTTGGACAACACGCCTGTGCTGTGGGCGTAGCGTCCCGTCAGGATGCTGTTGCGCGACGGGACGCACACCGGGTTCTGGCAATAGGCCTGCCGCAGGCTCAGCCCCTCCAGCGCCAGCGAATCCAGCGCCGGCGTGATCGCCAGGGGGTCCCCGAAACGCCCGAGGGCATCGGGCCGGTGCTGGTCGGACATCAGCAGCAGCACGTTGCGCGGCGGCCGGCCAGGACCCTCGGCCGCGTGCAGTGGCAGTAGCGGCAACAGCGTGGCGACAAGGGCCAGGCATTTCATGCAGCGATTCACGCGGCTCACCTCATAATCAAGACCGTGCCCGGTCTGGTTGCGGCGACATTCCCGGCTGCGTCGATGTCCACCGGGACGCCATTGTAACTCATCAGTTGCAGTTGCTCCGCGGTCAGGCCGTTGCGGTCAGTGCCGAACCGCAGCGACGTGCCGCCCAGGGCGCCCGCGCTGCTGACGCGGCTGTCCCACGCGCCGCCGCCGCTCTCCTTGAAGCTCAGGGTTACGCCCGCCCCGAGTCGGATCGTGCTTGTGGCTCCGGCGGCCAGCGCGAGGGCGCCCAGGTGGTTCTCGGCAGCGCCGGCAGCAGCGCCGTCCCAGTACAGCACCGCGGCCCGCGCGGTTAGCGTCCCGCACGTCAACATGGCTGCCACCGCCAGACCGCCTGCTGCCGCTTGCCGTTTCATCCGGATCCTCCCACCTGACTTGTTTGAACTATACTGGGGGCCCGGTGCGGCGAAAGCACAATCTTGCGGCGTCCTCACCATCGCGCGGGATTTGCCTGGCACCGTGTGCCCAAGGCCAGATCGAGTAAGCGGGTCGGTTAAGTCCGAGTAAGTGTGGGGATGAAGTGTGCGACGAAGTGGAGCGGTTAAGTGTGACCTCCGGTCGGTCCGGACTCTTACTCGCCACCCTTAACCGCCACCCTTACTCGGATACACTTAACCGAACCGCTTACGCGGGAAGAAACGCAGAAGCGGAGTTGACGGTTCTGGGCACGAGCTCCAGACGGTGCGAACACGCGGTGCATGGTACGTTCGCGAACTCGCCACCATGACAGCTGACGTTGGCCAGGCAAATGGCGGGGAAGAACTGAAGCACGGAGACACGGAAGCACGGAGAAGACAGTGCATGGAGGCTCGACAACGGCGGCCTGTCCGGCGGGGGCCGGCC
>CAYOBW010000202.1:0-12904 GCA_964402115.1 uncultured Victivallales bacterium | reverse complement strand
GGGTCGCAACGGATTGGCGACCCACGTGGGTCGGGATCCCAATCCCGACCTCCCCCTCACAGCCCGTCGCACCATCGTTCTTGTCCTCGTCCTCGATGGCCTCCGCGTGGTCGGTGGATTCGAGGACGAAGGACGAGGACCGCTGCGCTGAGAACGAGGGAGAGGGGATCCGCCGCCTCACGGCGGCAGCTACGGGGAGGAGAGGGGGAAGCGCGCGCCTCCCCGTAGCCCCCGACGTGAGGAGGGGGACGGGAATCGCAAAGGAACCCGTCCGCCGCCACCACGACAGAATCATTGTCTGGGGTGTCAGGCGCAACCGTGCATGTTCTGCCAGGAAATCCAAATGACTCTGCTGAAAATGGTTCTGTCTCGCCTACTGCATCCGGAAGACCGTTCCGCCGGCGTACCGGCGCAGGAAGACCTGCTTGCCGACGTAGACGATTCCGACGTTGCTGGGCAGGCCGACCACGTCCGCGAACTCGCCGGTCAGCGTGCCGAGGCTCGCATCCACGATGAGGTACTCGCTCAGCGACTGCAAGCCGCTCAGGTCCACGGCCAGTGTCAGGTTCGTGAGGTCCAGCGGTCCGCTGACGACGATCGCGTCCGCCGTGTCGTTGACGACCCGGCAATGGACCGTGCCGTTCCCGTTCATGCCCGCGCCGCCGTTCAGCGTGATGGAGCCGCTGGCCAGGGATCCGTTGACCGTGAGGGTGCCGCCGTTGACCACGGTCGCGCCGCTGTAGGTGCACGCGCCGACGAGGATCAGCACGCCGTTGCCGTTCTTGGTCAGGGGACCCGCGCCGCTCACGGGGCCCAGCGTCAGCGTGCCGACGCCCGTGCCGTTGTTGTCGATGCCGAACGTGGCAGGACCGGCGAGCGCCGTGGCCCCCAGCGTGACGCCGTAGGCGGCATGGGCCAGCAGCAGCGCGCTGGGCGTCGCGTTGAGGGTCGCGCCACTGGCCATGGCCAGCGTGCCCAGCGTCGTGGCCGCCGCGCGCGCTTCGAGCGTGCCCGGCGTGCCCGCGGCCACGGTCACGTCATTGGCATAGGTCGCCGTGCCCATGACCGACCCCTGCGAGACGAATTGGAAGCCGCTGATCGTCTGCGTCGCCGTCGCGCCGCCCGTACCGCCCGTGAAACCGACATAGGCCATGCTTGTGCCCAGCGTCGTCGGCAGGTTCACCCCGGTGTGCGTGAAGGTCTTCGTGTCGCTCGTCGTCTGGTCGGTCAGCACCTCGGTCAGCGTCTGGGCGATGGGGTCGTACGTGACCCGCACCAGAATCGGGTGTCCGCTGTCCAGCGCCACGGGCGTGGTGGCCGCGTACGTGCCCTTGTTGCCGCCGGTGGCGAACTGCAGGCCGTCGGCGTTGTAGATGTTCATCGCCACCGCAGCGCTGGGGCTGATCCTGGTGCCGCCCTGCACGTTGAACAGGCCGATGTCGCCGCCGGTGTAGCCCACCGCCGCGGCGCCGCGGGTGTCCGCCTGCAGCACGAACGCAAAGCCGTCCGCGGCCCGGCTGCCGCCCGCGGTGTAGACGAAGCTCGCGGTGAACGGCTCGCTGACGCACACCCGCGTCGCGCAGAACGCGCTGCGGCCTTCGGAGCCGGTGTTGGAGTTGAGCGTCAGGACGTCGGCTGCGACCGACGGGTTGCCCCCGCCCGAGCTGTTCAACTGCCAGCCGGTGCCGTTCCCGCCGAAGCCGGCGAGCGGCGTGCCCAGGCTCGCCGTGCCGCCGGCGAGCGCCAGCGTGCCCGCGCCCAGCGCCGCCGGGGCGTCGGTGATCAGCCGGCCGCCGCTGACCGTGGCCGGCCCCGTGAACGTGCCGGCTCCGGTGAGCGCCAGCGTGCCCGCGCCGCTCTTGGCGAAGCTGCCGCCGCCTGCGGCGTTCAGCGTGAGCGTGCCCGTCCCCGTGCCGTTGTTGGCGACGCTGAACGCGCCGGAGGCGCCGAGCGTGGCCGCGCCGCACGCAAGCGTATAGGGCCGGTTGGCCGCCAGCAGCGAGCCGGGGGTGACGGCCAGCGTGGCGCCGCTGCCCACGGTGAGCGCGCCCAGCGTAACCTCGTAGGCCTGCGCCTCGAGGCCGGCGGCGGCGCTGGCCGCCACGGCTACCGTGTTCGGATACGTCACCGGCGCCGGCGTCGTGAACTGGAAGCCGCCGAACGTCTGCGTCGCGGTGGAGCCGCCCGTGCCGCCGGAGAATCCGACGTAGCCCGTGGTCGCGCCCAGGGCGGTCTGGAAGTTGGCGGTCCAGTTGTAGGTGATGGTCTGGGACGTGGTCTGGTCGGTCATCACCCCGGTCAGCGTCTGTGCCGTCGGATCGTACGCGAGCTGCACGAGGACGGGATTGCCGGCGGCAAAATTGACCGGCGCACTCGCCAGGTAGGTGCCCGTCGCACCGCCCGCGCGGTAGTTGGCGCCCACCGTACCGAAAATGTTGAACTCGACCGCGCCGCTGTTGGCGATACCGCCATAGCCCAACCCGCCGCCGGCGCTGCCCAGCGCCGTGGCCGCCACGTTCTGCAGCACGAAAGCCGCGCCGTCGGCCGCCTTGTTGCCGCCCACCGTGTAAACGAAGCGCGCCGTGAACGGCTCGGCGACCGAGACTTTCGTCGTGTAGAACGCGCTGCGGGCCTCATTGCCGCCGTTGTCGGTTACCGTCAGCACGTCGCCGGCGACGGTGGGCGGCGTGCCGTTGTTGTTCAACTGCCAGCCCGTGCCGCTGCCGCCGAAGCCGCCGAGGCCGTTGCCCAGGCTCAAGGTGCCGCCGTTGAGCGTGACCGTGCCGCTGCCGAGAGACGTCGGCGTCGCGCTGAGGAGCTTGCCCGCGTTCACCTGCACCCCGCTGCCGGAGAGGTTGGCGGCGGCGAGCTGCAGCGTGCCGGCGCCGGTCTTGGTCACCAGGCCCGCGCCCGCGTTGACGGTGCCCAGGCTGAGCGTGCCGGCGCCGGCGCCGTTGTTCGCCACGGACAGCGTGGCTGGCCCGGCGAGCGTGGCGGCGCCCAGGCTCAAGCCAAAGGCCTGGTTGGCGGGCGCGCCCGTTTCCGCGGCGAGGTTCAGCGTTGCGCCGGAGCCCAGCGTGAGCGCGCCCATGGCGAAGGCGGAATTCTGGGTCGTGGGCAGGATGTTGACCGTACCGGATACGCTCGCGGGCACAGCGAGGGCGTTGGCGAAGTTCGCCGACCGCGCGCGGTCCGCCGCGAAGGTGAAGTTGCTGACCTGCTGCTGGGCGTAGGATCCGCCGGTCCCGCCGCCGAAGCCGACATAGGCGGAGTAGCCGACCGTCGCCGGGATGTCGAGGCTCGTGTAGGTCCTGCTGAAGGTGTTCGCCCCCTGGGTCAGCGTGACCGTCAGCACCTTCGTGCCGTAGTTGTAGACCATCTGCACGTTGACGGGGGTGCCGTAGAGGCTGACCGGCGCTGTCGCCGTGCAGCCGAGGGGTGCGGCGCCACTGGTCCAGATGGTGTTGGCGATACCCTGTGTGTTGGGCGGGTAGAGGTTCAGCGCCCACGCGATGCTGGGCGTCATCCCGCTGTACCCCATGCCGTTGGCCCCGCCGCCCAGCGCGCTGGGCCCGCGGCCGTCGTTCTGGAAGATCACGGAGAAGCCGTCCGCCGGGCTGGCCGACGCGTTGCTGGCGCTGTAGGTGAAGCTGAGCGTGAAGCCGTCCGTGGACACGGGCCGGTTGCAGAAGGCCGACCGGCCCTGGCCGGCGCCCGCCGTCGTCACGGTCAACACGTCGCCCGCCGCCGTCGCGCCGCCGTTCAGCGTCCAGCCGGTCCCGTTGCCGCCGAAGCCGCTCAACGTGGTCAGCGCGCTGGCCAGCGTCAGCATGCCGCCGTTCAGGGTCGTGGCCCCCGTGCCGAGCACGCCGGGCGTCGGGGCGAGCACCTTGCCGCTGCCGATGGACACGCCGCCGCTGAAGGTGTTGTTCGCGATGTTCGCCAGCGTCAGCGTCCCGGCGCCTGCCTTGCCCAGCCCGCCTGCGCCGCTGATCGGCCCCGTGGCGGACGAATCCGCGTTGTTGCTGCCGATGGTCAGCGTTGCGCCGCTGCCGAGCACCAGCCTGCCCGAACCGGTGAGGGCGCCCACCGCCCCGGAGGTGTTGATGTTGACCGCGTAACTGCCGCTGCTCGCCACGTTCAGGATTCCCGACCCGGAAAGGACGCCGGTGACGGTGTTGTTGCCGGTCGTGCTGTCGATGGTGGAGGTGGTCCCGGCGTTGAGCGTGAGCGTGCCGCCCCAGGTTGCCGTGCCGCCGTTTTCGTCGTTGAGCGAGCCGCCCGCCAGCACGATGGCGCTGTTGATCGTGGCGGTGCCGTATGGGGAGAAGATGCCGCCGGGGTTGATCGTGGTCTGTCCCGTCCAACTCGACAGGCCCGCGTTCTCGAACCGCACGCGGCCCTGGTCTATCTGAAGGCCGCGGATGGTCATGCTCGCGCCGCGGATACCCAGGCACTCGCCCGTGCCGGTCTTCGTCAGCGTGTACGCGCCGCTGAGTGTGCCGAAGATGTCGAGCCGGCCCGTCGCGTTGACCTTGGCATTGCCGTTCAGCGTCAGGCTGTTGATCTGCGAGTAGGCGTTCACGCTGTTGTTCAGGGCCCCCACGTTCGACACGCCGGTACCCGTGATGGCGAAATCGCGCCGCGCCGTGAGAGGGTTCTGTCCGTTGAGGTCCGCGGTCGCGCCCGCATTGACGGTGATCAGGCTGGCGGCGCTGAACCCGCCGGCGGACCCCAGTTGCAGCGTGCCACCGTTGACCGTGACCGCGCCCGTATAGGCTGTGCCGCTGCCCGCCAGGCGCAGAACGTTGGCGTTGATCTTGTTCAAGGCGGCGCTGCCGGACAGGTTGCCGCTGAGCGTGATCTGGCCGTTGGCCGTATTGACCGTTGAAGGGGCCGAGATCGTGCACAGGCCCGACCAGGTTCCGGTTGCCGAGCCGCCGCCGTTGGCCAGCGTTCCGCCGGCCAGTGTCACGCCCGAGGCGATCGTGCGGGCGCCGTAGGTATCGGCCGTGGCGCCGCTGTTGACCGTGATCGTGCCGGCCCAGTTCTGGCTGCTCTCGAAGCGCAGGAGGCCGGTGCTGAGCGTGATGCCCCCGAGGTTCGAGAGTGAGTTGTCGGTGCGGAAGTTCTTTTCGCCCGTGCCGGCCAGCGTCAGGATGTTGCCGCCGCCGTTGAGCGTCCCCCAGACATTCAGCTTCATGTTGCTGGTGCCGATCGTGGTGTTGCCGACCAGCACCACGTTCTTGACCAGACCCTCGGCCGTGGTGGAGGTGTTGACCAGCGCGCCGACCGAGCCGGAAGCGCCGGCGCCGTTCAGCGTAAACGTGCGGGTGCCGCTGTTGTAGTTCTGGCCATTCATGTCCAGCGTGGCGCCGGAGCTCACCGTGAGATCGCCCGGAATGGCCGTCGTCGAGGTCAGCTTGAGAACGCCGGCGCTGACCTGGGGCGCCCCCGTAAAGGATCCCGTGCCGCCCAGGCTGAGCGTGCTGGCGCCGGCCTTCGTGAAGCTGACGCCGGCCAGGTTCGAGGTCATGCTGGCATCGGCCGTGGTCGTGATGGTTGGCGTCCCGCTCAGCGTGAGCGTCCCGCCCGTGAGCGTGTAGCCGCCCACGGCGAAGGTCAGGGACGCGGCATTGACGGCGTTGACGTTCACCGTGCCGCCCGTGCCCTCGAACGTCGCCTCGTTGCCGCTGCCCCAGAGCGCCGTATAGGGGCCGCCGGTCGTGGCGCCCCAGTTGGCGGTGGACGCGTCCCACGGCTTCGGGCCGCCCGCATCGCTGAAGTACTGGGGCGCAGCCCCTGCGCCGAGCCCGCACGTCAGCCCCAGCAGCATGCCAACCGCCACACGCATCGTCCGTTCCGATGTCTTCATCACGACCTCCCTATTCATGCACACCATGTGGCCGGCCCCCTCGGCTCTCCCCGTAGCTGCCGCCGTAAGGCGGCGGACCGGCCGCTACGCGATCCCCGTCCCCCTCCTCACGTCGGGGGCTACGGGCGAATCCATCCCCTCTCCGTAGCTGCCGCCGTGAGGCGGCGGACCGACCACTGTGCGATCCCCGTCCCCCGCGTCACCGCGGGGGCTCTACAAGGCAAACGAAACACCGCCTACTGCACGATAATCAGCATACCTCGCGCCACCTCGCGCCCGGTCAGGGTGATGTCGTTGCCCGGACCGTAGTGCACCGCATACGCCCCGCGCCCCGCCGCCACTTCCGCGCCCTCCGGCAGCCCGGCAAACACGCCCTTGCGTACCGCGAACCCGCTGGCGATGGTGTGAATCGTGCCGTTCGCGGGCACGTAATCCTCCGGCGCCGCGATCACGAGCGTGGCGTTCTCGAGCCGCAGCTCGCCCGCGCCGCCGTTCGCCAGCTGGTCGTACTCCGTCCCGACCGCGGCGCCCCGGATGTCCACGGCGAAGGTCGCCCCCTCCGCCAGCGTCACGCTGCCGTTCACGGTCAGGCGCGCCGCCGCGTTCGTCCCGCCCGGCGCCAGCGCGCCGCCCGGCCGGACGGTCACCGCGCTGCCGATGGTCCCGTTGCCGCCGAGCGTGCCGGCGTTGACGGTGTAGGCGGCCCCCACCGTGTGGCTGCCGTTCACCAGCAGCGTGCCGCCGTCGACCGTGGTCTCGCCGTTGTAGGCGGGATTCATGGCGAGGGTCAGGGTCCCCGTGCCGATCTTGCGCAGCGCCCCCGTGCCCCCCAGCGCGCCCGTGTAGGTCGTGCCCTGGTTGTTGTTGCCGATGGAAACCCGGCCCATGAAGCCCTGGATCGCCGCCCCGCCGCCCTTCAGCCCGCCCAGCACCGCGTCCCGGCCGTTGAGGTCCAGCGTGCCGGTGGCGCCCACTCCCGTGGCATCCACGGTGCTGTTCTGCAGGGCCAGCGCATGATCCAGCCGCAGCGTGCCCGGCGCCTGGCCGAGCAGGGTCTGGTTGAAGACCGTGTCGCCCTCGAAGGTATTGGCAGCCGTGAGGATCAGCGTGCCGCCGTCGGTCTTGATCAGGCCGCCGGGGCCGGAGATCGGCCCGTTGACCGTGATGGTCTTCACCCAGCCGGACGCAAACGCGCCCCCGCCGGCGCCCAGCACAATGCCGCGCGAGGCGTTCAGCACAAGGTCGGAGTCGTTGTTCTGCAGCACGCCCGCATGCATGAGCGTGATGTTCGCGGGATCCAACGCCGCCGGCACGGCGCCGAAGTAAGAGTCCGTCGCGGCGCGCAGCTGCCCGTTATCCAGCACCAGCCCGCCGGTGAAGTTCTGCACGGCGGCGAACACCTGCACGTCGGTGTTCTTGCGGGAGGCGTTCTTCACGACGAGCCGCAGGGCCCCGTCCAGCTGCCCGGTGAAGGTATGCACGCCGGTGGCCTTCAGGTCCAGCCCCAACGTCGCCGGGCCGCCGCCGGTCGTGATCCGCCCGCCGCCGCCGGCCAGCCAGCCCACGGTTTCGTCGCAGCCGTTGAGGTTCACCAGGCCGCTGTTGGTCGCCGTCAGGCCGGCGCCGTCGTTGATCTGGTTGGCCGCCAGCAGCTTCACCGTGCCGCCATTCGCCGTGAGGACGCCCGCCCCCAGCGCGTCCACCCCGGCCGGCTTGTTCAGGTGCAGCTCGCCGGCGGACACGGTGGTAGGGCCGTTGAAGGTGTTCGCAGCCGCGCCGGCGAGCACCTGCGTGCCGGTCCCGGTCTTCGCCAGTCCCAGGTACGGCAGCGCGTTCGTGAACACGCCATTGAACGTGCCCGAGCCGTTGTTGACGCCCACCGTCAGGACGCGGGTCGCCCCGTTGCCCTGGTTCTTCGCCACGGCGCCCTCGCCGGTCAGGGCATCCACGTAGACCGGGGCGCCGTCCCAGACGTCGAAGGTCGCGCCGGCGGCGATGTGCAGCGGGGCCAGGTTGCCCGTCCAGTCCTGGCCCGTGAAGCCGCCGTTGCGGAGCGTGCCGGCCTGGATGTCGATCAAGCCACCCGTCATGCCCAGGACCACCTTGTAGGCCGCGCTGCCCTGCTCATCCAGCGCAAGCATCCCCGCCCCGGTCTTCCGCAGGGTCCCCGTGCCGGTGATCGTGTTGGTGGCGGTCGAACCGATGGAGTGGGTGACGCCGGCGCCGACGTTGAATTCGAGCACGGCGTCCGCGGCGATGGCGAGATCGGCCGACGACGTGCCGCGGGCGTAGGCCGTGCAGTTGGAGAGCACCAGCCTGCCGCTGTTGACCGTCGTGTTGCCCGTGTAGGCGATCCCGCCCCCGGACAGGACTTGCGTGCCCGTCCCGATCTTGGTGAGCGAGCCCGCCCCGGCGAGGTTGCCCGTGAACGTCACGTCCTTGTCGTTGTTGCCGAGCGTCACGGCGCCGGTGAAGTTGTTGATCGTGGCCCCGCCGCCCTTCAGCCCGCCGAGCACGGCGGCGAGGTTGTTCAGGTTCAAGGTGCCGTTGCCGTTGATCCCCGTGGCGTCGAACGTGCTGTACTGCAGGGCCAGGGGGTGGCTGAGGCGGATGGTTCCCGTGCCCACGCCGGGGTTGCGGAACACGGTGTCGCCCCCGAACGTGCAGGCGGCAAACAGAGCCAGGAGACCGCTGTCGCTCTTCACCAGGCGGCCGGGGCCGGAGATGGCGGCGTAGTTCGTGATGGACTTGCCCCAACCCGTATAGATCACGCCGTCGCCGCCTGCGAGGAAGATGCCGCGGTTGGTGCCGATGACCATGTGCGAATCGTTGTTCTGCAACACGCCACCGTTCTGCAGGGTGACGTGCGCCAGTTCGAAAGCCGTTGGCGCCGCGCCCAGGAACGCCTCGCTCGCCACCCGCACCTGGCCGTTGTCAATGACGAGCCCGCACGTGAAGGTGTTCGTGCGCGCGAAGACCTGGACGTCCGTGTTCTTCGCGACCGCATTCTGCACGACCACGCGCAGCGCGCCGCCGATGGCGCCGCTGAACGTGCGCGTGGCAGAGGCCTGCAGGTCCAGCCTGAGCGTAACCGGCGCCGCGGCGCTGTTCGTCACCACGCCGCCGGTCGCTCCGCCGCCGGCCAGCCACCGCGCCCGCTGATCGTGCCCGGCGAGATCGAGCCCGACCCCGGCGGTATTGGCCAGCGTCAGGGTGGTGGTCACGGGCAGGCGGTTGACGCCGTTGCTCAGAACCACGGCCCCACCGTTAATCTGCGTCGCCCCGCTGTAGGTGTTCGTATTGCCCAGCAGGAGGGCGCCCGAGCCGTTCTTCGTCAGGCTGAGGGGGCCGCTGAGCGTGCCCGTGAAGACGCTTCCCGCATTGTTTTCGCCGATGGTCAGCACGTTCGTCGCCGCGCTGCCGTCGTTGACGATGCGCCCCGCCCCCGTCAGGCCGTCGAAGCCCTCGTTGTGGCCGGCCAGGTCGAGCAGGCCGTCGTTCACCACGTCCAGCTGCGTGTAGATTTGATCGTTGCCCGGCCCGCCGACGCGCACCGTCGCGTTGGTCTCGATCGTCAGGCCCGTGTTCGCCGTGCCCAGGGCGTGCACGGCGCCCGCGCTCTGCTTGGCCAGGATCAGCGTCGCGCCGCTGCGCACCGTCGCCGTGACACTGTTGTTGTCGGTCGCGCCGGCCAGGGTCAGCGTGCCCGTGTTGACCACGATGACGCCTGTCGAGAACTTGTTGCTCACCGTCAGCGCGTCCAAGCGGCTGTAGTGGAAGGCGCCGCCGGTGACGAGGTTGACGGTGTTCGTCCCGAGCGTGCCTGTCGTGCCCCCGTCGCCCAGCTGCAGGCTGCCGCCGTTTACGGTCGTAATGCCGCTGTAGGTATTGTTTCCGGTGAGCACCTGCCTGCCTGCGCCCGTCTTGGTCAACGCCAGGATGCCGGCGCCGGATGTGCGGTCCAGCAGGCTGCCGGCATAGGCGCCGGCGGCGCCGTTGCCGCCGATGGTCAGCGTCGCGGTGGTGGCGTCGCCGTTGTTGAGGATGACGCCGCCGGCGCCGTTCAGCGCGCCGATCGCCTCGCTCCGGCCGTTCAGGTCGAACGTGCCGCCGTTGATCGTCGGCGCCACGTTGACGTAGATCTGGTCGCCGCCGCTGCCGGCCAGCTGGAGCAGGCCGCCGTTCAGGGTGAGGTTGTTGCCCACGGCGCGCAGGGCGCCGGCGGGTTTGTTCAGGATGACCGTGCCGCGGTTGACCGTCAGGCCCAGGTTGTCGTTGTCAAGGGCCGTGGCGTTGTCGCCGAGTATCAGCGTGCCGGCGCCATCCATCGTCACGTTCGCCTGGAGGGCGCCGCCGTAGCCGACCTTGCCGCCCAGCGTCAGGGTGCCGTCGCCGGTCACGCGGAAACGGTTGCCCGAGACGGGGACGCTGAGCCCCGCCTGGATGGTGGCCGACCCCTGGATCGTCGCGCCGTCCGCCAGGGTCAGCGGACCGCCCAGCAGCAGGTAGCCGCCCGCGGCGAATTCCAGGCCCGCGGCGCTGACGGCAGCCGCTGTCACGGCGCCGGTCGTGCCCTCGAAGACGGCGCTGTTGCCATTCGTCCACACCCCCGCGTACGGCCCGCCGCTCGCGGAACCCCAGGCGGCCGTGGCGGCATCCCAGGCGACGGCCCCGCCGCCGGCATCCAGGTACTGCGTGGCGCCCCGTGCCCCACCACCGGCGAACAGCAACCCCGCGCTTATCGCAACCGTTGCCCAATACCGCCACGAAACTGCACAACGCATCATAGGTGGGTTCCCTAAAGCCTTTCAGGAAGGCCACGTACGCGGCCCCGCCGGTCTGTCGCTCCGTCAACTTTCGTCTTATTATGTTTTCATATTCGGGGATGCATTGGCAATCTCATTTGCGGGATGGACACCTCCGGCGATTCACGCCAGAATGACCCTCATGCCAAGGTGCAGTCCATTCAGGAGGAGTCAACAACCATGCACATGAAACAAACTGTCTGGATCCGGGTGGCGGGAGTTGTCGTCGGGGCGCGCGCGCTGGCCGCGGCGGCCGACAGCGGGGTGGAGACGCGCCTCGTGGATGCGCCGGCCCCCGCGGAGGGTCTCTGCTGGCCGGACGAGGCGCCGGCGGAGTGCCCGTTCCCCCCGTCCGCGGACTTTCGCGGCGTGGTTTTCACGGGCCGGCACGCCGAGTACACCGGCGCGGACACGTGGTACCCGTCGTGGGCGTCCGATGGCAACCTGTACTCGCCCTGGACGGACGGCAACGTCAACGGACTCGGGTCCGGTTCCGGGGGGAAGAACGCCACGACCGGCCAGGCCACGATCCTGGGCGATGACCCGCTGGCGCTCAAGGTCGTGGACCAGAGCGTGTACAAGTCGGACCCGTCGCCCTACGCCGGCCGCTACCCCTGCGGCAGCCTCGTCTACAACGGGGTCTGGTACTACGGCACCTACTGCCTGCACCCGTCGGGCGGCGTGAAGAAGGAGGACGGGATCACGTACAACTGGCCCTGGCTCGGGCCGTGCGTGGGTTTCCGCACCTCGACGGATCTCGGGAAGAGCTGGGTGCAGACCCCGTGCACGCCGGCGCAGCCGCTCTTCGGCGAGTCGGCTCTCAACGGCGAGCCGGTCAAGATGGGCGCGCCGCACTTCGTGGACTTCGGGAAGAACATGGAGCACGCGCCCGATGGCAAGGCCTACCTGGTCGGGCATGGGGCGTCGGACGGCGCGAACCGCCGGTTCGCCTACAACAGCTGGATCACGGGCGACGAGATCTACCTGGCGCGCGTCGTGCCCTCGCCCGAGAACATCAACACGGCGGGGAAGTACGAGTATTTCGCGGGGGATGACGCGCGCGGCGAGCCGCGCTGGACGGCCGACTTCGCCGCCATCAAGCCGATCGCCGCCTGGCGCGACCACATGGGCTGCGTCACCATGACATACAACGCGCCGCTGAAACGCTACTTCATGTGCGTGACCGACGGCGGCAACACGGTCTCGCGCTACAGCACGTACATCCTCGAGTCCGCGCGGCCCACCGGCCCGTGGCGGCGGGCGGCTTACCTGCGGCATTTCGGCGAGCAGGCGTATTTCGTCAACATCCCGGCGAAGTTCGTGGCCCCCGACGGCCGGCGTTTCTGGCTCTGCTACGCGGCCAACTTCAGCTCGGGCTGGGGCGGCACGACGTTCAAGTCCAGCCCGCCCGGCAGCCGCTACGCCATGTGCCTGCAGGAGTTGCGGCTGGCGGGGCCGGAGGAGGCGGCCGCGGTCGCGTCGCCGCTCAGCGCGACGCACAACCTGGCCCGCACGGCAACCGTGGCCGCCAGCTCCTGCCATCCCGGCTATACGGTGGAGGCGGCCGCGGACGGGGTCGTCGACGGCTTCCCCACGCAGCCCACGCGCGAGTGGGCCAGCCAGGGAGAGCAGGAGGGCGCTTTCCTGCGCCTGGCGTGGAGCACGCCCCAAACGCTCGCGCGCGTCTGGCTCTTCGACCGCCCGAACGACCTCGACCAGGTCACGTCCGGCTTCCTGCTCTTTGCGGATGGCACGACCGTGCCGTTCGGGGCGCTGCCCGACGACGGCCGCAAGGGGCTCGAAGTGCGGTTTACCCCGCGCGCCACGCGTTTCCTCGGCGTCTGCGTCACGGGCGTCAAGCCGAACAGCCCCAACATCGGGCTGGCGGAGATTGCCGCTTTTGACGAGACGGCGCGCGCCCTTCCCGCCCCGTAGCTGCCGCCGTGCGGCGGCGGACCGACCGCTGCGCGATGCCCGACACCCCGCGTCACCGCGGGGGCTACGGAGAGAAGCACGCGTCTCCCCTCCCTCCCCGTAGCGGCCGCCGTGCGGCGGCGGACCGACCGCTGCGCGAAGCCCGTCCCCCGCGTCACCGTGGGGGCTACGGAGAGAAGCACGCGTTTCCCCTCCCTCCCCGTAGCTGCCGCCGTGCGGCGGCGGACCGACCGCTGTGCGCTGCCTGTCCCCCGCGTCACCGTGGGGGCTACGGGAGAGGCAAGGGATG
>CAYOBW010000201.1:0-12929 GCA_964402115.1 uncultured Victivallales bacterium | reverse complement strand
GAACAGTGAACAGTGGGGACAGGTGAACAGTGAACAGTGGGGACAGGTGAACAGTAAACAGTGAACGGTGAGCAGTAAGCATTGGGGAGGGTAGTGAACAATGGGCACCACGGTTCACTGTTCACCGTTCACTGTTTACCGTCTACTATCCCCGAACCCCGGTTGACTCACGCTCCAATTTCGCCGAATATGGAGTCTATGGACTACATCGAAAGACAACTTGAAAATGGCTTGCGGCGCGCGCTGGACCGCGGACGCAGCGTGTTTCTCTTCGGCGCCCGGCAGACGGGCAAGACCACGCTCGTGCGGCGGTTGCCGGCGCAGTTGACCGTGTCGCTGGTGCAACCCGACGTCCGGCTGCGTTACGAGAAAGCGCCCGGCTTGCTGCGCGGCGAGGTGGAGGCGTTGCCGACGGGGCCTACGCCGCCCCTGGTGATACTCGACGAGGTGCAGAAGGTGCCCGCGCTGCTCGATGCGGTGCAGGATCTCATTGACCGCGGGGTTGCCCGGTTCGTCCTGACCGGATCGAGTGCGCGCAAGTTGCGTCGGCACGCGGCTCCCAACCTGCTGCCCGGAAGGGTCACGGTTCTGCGCCTGGATGCGTTGTCGTTTCCGGAGGACGCGCGGGGTGGTATCGAGGAACGCCTGCTGGACGGCTCCCTGCCAGGAATCGTGTCGGTGACCGACGCCGCGGACCGCGAACAAGATCTGTCAGCCTACGTCACAACCTACCTTGAAGAGGAGATCCGTGCGGAGGCGGCCGTCCGCAACATCGGCTCGTTCGCCCGGTTTCTCGAGCTGGCGGCCGCGGAAGCCGGCGGGATTGTCAACCTGCGGGGGCTGGCCTCGGATGTCGGCGTGGCCCACACGACGATTGCCGCGTACTACCAGATCCTGGAGGATTGCCTGATCGCGGAACGCATTGAACCGTTGACCGCGAGCGCCACGCGCAAGAAGCTGACGCGCTCGGACAAGTACCTCTTCTTCGACCTGGGGGCTCGCCGGCTGGCAGCACGCGAGGGGCGCCGGATTCTGCCCAGTCGGTGGGGCGCGCTCTTCGAGCAGTACGTCGGGCTGGAGTTGACCCGCTGGAACCGCGCTTGCGGCGAACAGGCGCGGATCCGGTTCTGGCGCGATCCGGACGGGCCGGAGGTGGATTGGCTGGTTGAACATGACCGGCAGTATGTGCCGATCGAAGTCAAGTGGACCGATAGCCCGGACGCGCGCGACGCCAGGCATCTGAGTTGCTTTCTCGCCGAGTACCCGTCGGCGTCCCGCGGCTACGTCATCTGCCGCGCGCCGCGCAAGATGAAGCTCGGGGACCGCGTGTGGGCGCTGCCGTGGCAGGAGTTGTGGAGCATGCTGGACGCTTGGCGAAAGCAGAAAGCAGTGGGAGAGTAGTGGGGACAGGTGAACAGTGGGGACAGGTGAGCAGTGAACGGTGGGGACAGGTGAACAGTGAACAGTGGGGACAGGTGAACAGTGAACAGTGGGGACATGAATTACTGTTCACTGCTCACTGAACAAGGGGGGCGTATGTACGCGGCGAGCTTCAGGGGGTTGACGGTCTACCAAAAGGCGCGCGCCGTTGCCAGGGAGGTGTTTGTCATATCGCAACGGTTTCCGCGCGAGGAGACCTACGCCCTGACCGATCAAGTCAGAAGGTCCTCGCGCTCCGTCGGCGCTCAGATCGCCGAAGCTTGGGGGAAACGCCGTTACGAGAAGCACTTTCTCAGCAAACTGAGCGATGCCGACGGAGAGCAGTACGAGACGCAGCATTGGGTTGATACAGCCCTGGACTGCGGGTACGTGACACGCGAAGAAGCCGAGCACCTGAGCGACGAACTCGCTCAAGTCGGCCGGATGCTGAATGGCATGATGGGGAAGTCCGCGTCGTTCTGCGGTGACGGGGCTATGGTGGTCAAAGAGGACGAGGGGGAGTATTTTTGTGGTGAAGGGCAGTGAACAGTGAACAGTAGACAGTAGACAGTAGACAGTAAACAGTAAACAGTGGGAAGGGTAGTGGACAGTGGGCACTACTGTTCACCGTTCACTGTTCACCGTTCACCGTTCACTGTTCACTGTTCACTGTCTACTGTCCCCACTGACACTGTAGGAAGTGAAATGGACGATCCGGGGACGACAACGTTCATGCGGCTGTTACGGCGCTGCCGGCACACCTGGCAGGCCGGGCTGTTGCTGCAGGTTGCGCTGGCCGCGGCGGGCGGGGGGCTGGTCGTCCTCGCGCTCTACGGTCTGCTGGACTTCTGCCTCGCCCTCGGTCCCACGGCCCTGCGCGTCGTCAGCGCGGGGCTGCTGACCGCGGGCGCGGTCTGGCTGCTGCTCCGGCTCTTCGTGGCCGGCCTCCGCTCGCCGCGCGAGACCGCCGCGCGGGTGGACGACCTGCTGGCCGACGGGCGGCGCGGCGTGCTCTCGGCGTGGGAGCTGCAGCGCGCGCCGGCGCGGCAGGCGGGCGGCAGCGCGTCGGAGCTGCAGGACTATCTCGTCGGGCGCAGCGTGGCTGCCGCTGTGGAGCGCCTGCGGCGCTTGCCGTGGCGGAGCATGTTCCCGGGCCGGCTGGTCGCCCGCCAGGCGCGCGTCCTCTTCCTGCAGGTGGCGGTGGTCGTGGCCGTGGCGTTGCTCAACCCCGCCGCCACGCGCGTCTGCCTGCAGCGCATCGCGCAGCCGGGGCGCGACATCCCGCCCTACAGCCGCTACGTGTTTCGCCTGCACCCGGCGTCGCTCTCCGTCCTCTACGGCGGCACGCTGGAGCTGGCCGTCGGGATCGAAGGCGCGCCCGTGCGGTCCCCGGTGTGGCTGCTGACCCGCTACGAGGGGCGGACGCACCGGCTCGCCTGTTTCCAGGAGAGCGAGCGGCGCTTTGCGCAGCGCCTCGACAAGGTGGTCTACCCGGTCGAGTGCTGTTTCGCCGTGGGCCGCGCCCGCAGCGCGTGGCAGCCGGTCACCGTGCGCCTGCAGCCGCAGATTGCGTCGGCCCGCTTCACCGTGGTCCCCCCGGCGTACAGCCGGCTGCCGCCCCGCCAGTTCGCCGCGGGGCGCGCGAGCCTCAGCGGCCTCCGCAAGTCGCAGGTGACGCTGCAGGTCACCAGCAACCGCCCGCTGCTCGACGGTCAGGCCACGCTGCGGCGCGCCGGCGGCAGCGCGGGCGATGGGCGCGTGATCGCGGGGCGGCGGACGGCGCCGCAGAGCGTGACGTTCGAGTGGGAACTGACCGAAGCCGCGGACGTCGCGGTCACGGTGCGCGACATCCAGGGCACGCCCAGTGCCGAGCCGCTCACGCTGAAGCAGGCCCTGACGCCGGACCTGCCGCCGCACGTCGTCGTCACCGATCCGCCGGCATTCATCCTCGCCACGCCGGCCAGCCGCATTCCCGTGCTGGGCTACGCCGAGGACGACCTGGGCCTGCAGCGCCTCGAGTGCGCGCGCACCGTCGCCGGTTTCCGGGACCGCGTGCGCACGGTCGGGCCGGACAAGCCCACCCAGCGGTGCGACTGGCAGGACACGCTCGACCTGCGCGCGCTGGGCGCGGAGCCCGGGCAGACGCTGGAACTCTACCTCGAAGCGCGCGACACCAACCCCGACCTGCTGGGCGTCGCCGCGTCGCCCGTGGTGCGCGTCCGCGTCATCGCGGAGGAGGAGTATGCGCAGGCGCTGCGGGCCCGCACGGACGTCAACGACTTCCTGGCCCGCTACCGCGCCGCGCAGCAGGCCCTGCAGCAGGTGCGCGACGCGCTGAAGGAACTGGACGAGGCGCTCGCCGCCGACCCGGGCCAGGCGGCCCGCGCGCAGGAGCGGCTGGACGCCGTGAAGGCCAGCGCCGCCGCCGCGCAGGCGCTCTACAAGCACCTGGCGGAGGATTTCCAGCTCTACGACCTGGAACGGAACCTGGCGAAGCAGGCGGAGGCGCTGCTGGGCCAGCTGGACCGGAACGCCGCCGCGCTCGCGGGGCAGACCCCGGCCAACCCCGGCGCTTTGCAGCAGGCGGTCGCGCAGTGCCGCCGCAACCTCGAGGCGCCGGCGGCGGAGCTGCAGCAGGTCGTGCAGAACGCGGAGGAGGTGGCCGCCGTCGGGCGGGTCATGGAGAGCGTCGGCGCGTTCCAGCGGCTGTACCTCGAACAGGCCGAGCTGGTGCGCCTGCTCAGCCGCTTCCAGCAGGAGGCCGCCGCGACCGAACTGGCGCTGCTCGACGCGCTGCGACAGCGGCAGCAGGCCATCCGCGAGGCGTTCGACCAGTGGCGCACCGACCTGCTGATGCACGTCAGCGCGCTGCCGCCGGACTACGGGGCGCTGCGGCAGAGCGCCGAGGAATTTGTCCACGCGTTCGACACGCTGGGCGTGCTGCCGGCGATGGAGCGGGCTGTGGGCGCGGCGCAGAACCGGCAGGGCCGCTCCACGTGGCTGGCGGCGACCGAGGCGCTGGAGGGCCTGAAGCAGCTGCTGAACCAGACGAAGGACGGGGCAATGGGCGGCATGTGCAACGGCGCGCTGCGCTTCAGCGTGCCCGACCCGCTGCGGCAGACGCTGGCCCAGATGCTGGCGGCCATCGGGCAGAAGGCCGGCGGCGGCCCCGGCGGCATGGGGCTGGCCGGCTTGGGCCAGGCGGGAGGCGACAACGACGGCTACTGGATGGGCGGCTTCTCGCCGCTGAACATGCCGTTGTACGGGCCGGAGCGCCTGCAGCTCGGGAGCAACGCCGGCGGGCTGGCCGAGGCCGGGCAGGCGGGTGGCGGCGCGCGCGGGCGGCTGACGCCGGAGCGTACGGAGCGGGAGCAGGCGCAGGACACAGGCGCCGAGGCGCTGAAGGGCGAAAGCCGGTCGCGGCAGCAGGTGCCCCTGCAGTACCGCCGCGCCGTCGAACGCTATTTCGGGGGGGAGTAACAGCATGCGAACACACGTTCACGAGCGAAAACGTCCGGCGGCCTTGCGCCGTGCGCCAGCCTGCATGCGCCGGCTCGCGCTGACGGGGTTGGCGGCCGTGCTGCTGGCCGTCGGCGAAACGGCGCTGCTGGCCAAGGAGGGCGCCATCCAGTGCGCCAATCTCATTTACGGCGGCACCCACACGTCGCGCTGTTTCAGCGACGAGTTCCTGAGCGCCGTGCAGCGCGAGACGACGGTCGCCACCGAGCGGCGCTTCAAGGCCGTCAAGCTCGCCTCGGACGAGCTGTTCCGCTATCCGTTCGTCGTGCTGACCGGCGAGGAGGATTTCCACTTCACGCAGCCGGAGCGCGTGAACCTGAAGAAGTACCTGACCAGCGGCGGCTTCCTGCTCGCGTCGGCGGGCTGCTCGAGCCGCGCCTGGGACCAGGCCTTCCGGCGCGAGATGCAGGCGCTGTTCGCCGATGCCCCGCTGAAGAAGGTGGCGCTGGAGCACCCGCTCTTCCGCACCGTCTACAAGATCGAGAAGCTGACCCTCACGCACGGCGGGACGGAGCCGGTGCTGGAAGGGCTCGAGCTTAACGGCAAGTTCGTCGTCATCTACTCGCCGCACGGCCTGAACGATACGGCGCACACGGAAGGGTGTTGTTGCTGCGGCGGCAACGAGATCGCCAACTCCATGCAAGTCAACGTGAACGTCTTCGTCTATGCCCTCCTGCACTGACAAATCCGCCCGGCTGCCCCGCCCGCGGGGGTGGGGGCTGCCTGCCGCGCGGCTGCTGCTGGCGGCGTGGCTGCTGCCGACCGGCGGCGAGGCTCGCTCGACGCTGGCCGCGCGCGGCGCCGCGCCCGACGGGCCGGAGGCCGGCTCCGCGCTGACGCGCCAGCGGCTGCTCTTCTTCACGTCGGCCGGCAGCCCGTGGTGCCAGCGCCTGCGCAGCACCACGCTGGGCGACCCGGACCTCGCGCCGCTGCTGCGCGCGGTGACGATCGAGGAGATCGACGTGGACCGGGAGCCGGCGCAGGCCGCGCGCTACCAGGTGCGCGGCGTGCCGACGCTGGTGCTGCTGGCGCCGGACGGCCAGGTGCGGCGGACGCTGAACGGCTTCGTCTCGCCCGCCGATCTGCGCAACGCCCTGCAGGGGCTGGCCGCGGCGCCGTCCGCGCCGGCCGACAGCCGGGCGTTGAAGGTGCTGCTGGGCGGCCTCGCCACGGGCGCGCTGACGGACGCCCAGTGGGCGGAAGCGGTGGTGGCGCTGGGCGAGGCGGAACAGCAGAAGGCCGTGCACGACGCCCTGCTTGCCGTGGCGCCCTTCCCGCGCGCGAAGCTTGTGCCCCTGCTGGCGCATCCGCGGCTCGCCGTGCGCCTCGGCGCGCTGGACCTGCTGGAAGAGGTCGCCGGCGACACGTTCGGGTTCGATCCGTGGCGCGCGGACGACGAGGAGAGCCGCCGCGCGCTGGCGGAGTGGCGCGCGTGGGCGGGCGCCACGACCACGGGCGTGGCGACGGTATTCGCGGCCATGCCACCCGGGCAGGTGACGACGTATGTCCAGGATTTGCTCGCTGACAATGCCGACCGCGCGCACCGGGCCCGCCGGATGCTGATCGGGGCCGGCGCGGCGATCGAGCCGGATCTCGCGAAGGCGTTGCGCGAGCACCCGGAGTGGCCGGATGGCGCGCGCAGTCGGGTGCGCGAAGTGCGGTACGCCGTGCTGCTGCCGTACGGCAGCCGGGCGGCCCGCGAGGCGGCGGCCCACCGGCTGGCCTTCGGCGCGCTCGACGAGAAGCTCAGGGCGCTGGGCGAGCTGGCGGCCGCCGGTCAGCGCGTGGCGCCGCTCCTCGCCGAGTTCCTCGACGACCAGACCCCCATTGTGCGCGAGACGGCCGTGGACGCGCTGATCCAGGCTGGCGGAGCGCGCGCCGTGCCGCAGGTCGGCGAGCTGCTCAAGCGCGAAACCGACGGCGAGGTTGTCTTCGTGGCGCTGCGCGGCCTGGGCGCGATTCGCCAGCGCCCCGCGCAGGCCCTGCTGGCCGGCTACGTGCAGAACCCGAACGAGGACCTGGCCATCGTCGCGCTGCAGAGCCTGGTGCGCAGTCGCGCCACCGCCGCCGCGCCCGCCATCGGCGCCTGCCTGGCCGATCCCCGCTGGCGCGTGCGCATCGCCGCGCTTGAGGCCGTCACCAAACTGCAGCTCAAGACGCTGCGCGGCGGCGCCGAGAAGTGCCTGGACGACAGCGACGAGTTCGTCCGCTTTGCGGCCGTGCAGGCCATCGCCGCGATCGCCCAGAAGGACAAGACCGTCCTCGCCAAGCTCACGGAGAAGTACCTCGCGGAGGACGGGCTCAAGGGGCCCGTGACCGCCGCGCTCGTCAGCATGGACATCCTGGTGCCGCGCAGTTTCGGCGCCGCGCTCAAGGGCAAGGGGCCGGACGTCCTGCTCGCGGTGCTGGAGGCGCTGGGCGAAGCCGACGACGCGAGCTGGCAGCTGGCGGACGAGTTCGTCGAGCACCCGGACCCCGACGTCGCCTGCGCCGCCGTTCGGCTGCTGAGCCACAAGGGTTTGACCGAGCCGGCCTACCGGGGCCGCATCGTGGCGATTCTGCGCGGCGGTTCGCGCGAGAAGCTCTTGGCCGCCCTGTCGGTGCTGGACACCCGCGAGGCCCGCTCCTCGCGGTCGGGAAGCGAGCTCCTGGACGATCTCGCGGAAACCGCGGCCTCGGCGCCGCCGGCCGCCCAGGCCGGGCTGAAGGAGCTGTTCGACGCCTTTCTCGGGAAGGACGCCCGCACGAATGCGCCCCGCATGGCCGCCGTGACGCTGCCCGACCTGTTCGCGGCCTTCGGGGAGACCAACGCCGGCGCGTCCGCCGCTGGCGCCGCCGTGTCGGGGACGGGGGGCAAGTGGGCCGACCTTGCCGACGCCCTCCGCCCGCTGCTGGAGCGGAAGGCCGACGCCGAGCTGCGTTTCGCGGCAGCCTGCGCCCTCCTGCCGCTGGACGCCGCCCGTGCCGCGCCGGTGCTGCTGGACGGGCTGGCGGCCCGCACGCTGGAGGACCGCCTGCGCGCCGTGTCGGCGCTCTCCGCGCTCCGGCAGCCGTTGGTTCCGGTGCTGCCCCTGCTGTCCCGGCTGCTCGCCGATCCGGCCGAAGTCGTCAGGCGGGAGGCGGCGGGCGCGAGTACGGGGTCGGACAAGGATCCGCGCGGACTCGAACTCCTGCTGGCCGAACTGGACCGGCCCGGCGCGCTCCTGCGCGCGGAGGAGGCCTGCAGCTACGAGCTGCGGAACGGGGTCTCCAAGCCCGCCGGCCGGGCCAAAGCCGGCGCCTGGGCGCGCCGCACGCTGGCCTCCGCCACGGACGCCGACCGTCGCACGCTGGCGCTGTGCCTGCTCGATGCCTGCTGGGAGGTCGACGATGTCCGGCTGATCGAGCCCGACCTCAAGTCGACGAACACCTGGCACCGCCGCGCGGCCTGGCATGCGCTTGCGAGCAACGCCCGCGATGCGTTCGCGCAGCGGGCCGGAGAAGTCGCGGCGGATCCCTCCGAGCACGTGCGGCTGGTTGTGCCCGCGACCCTGGACCGGGAGACGTCCAGCTGGGAGTGGCTCTTCGACGAGCAGCGGCGCGCCCAGGTGAGTTACTGGTCTTCCTCGCGGCGGAAGTTCGCCCTGACCGAGCCGGCGCGGCTGGCGCTGCAGACGGCGGCGCGCGACCCCTCGCCGCGCGTGCGCATGGAAGCCGGCTTTGCGTTGCTCTCCCATTTCGAGCCGGTGGACCTGAGCGAGTTCGCGGACACGCTCGAGCGGATCCCGGACAAGGAAACCGTGCACAGTCGGGTCTCGTCCTACCTGCGCGATAACTACCGCCGGCTGGGGCCGGGGTTCCGGTTGCTGCTGCCCTACATCGATCCCGACGATGTCAACGACTCCTGGGTGTTGGGCGCCTGCGCGCAGTTCAACTACAACCCCGATGCCGCCGTGGAGACCGCCGCCCACCAGCCGCGTGCCGAAAGCAAACGCGCCGCGGTCACGGCCACCTACCTCGACCTCCCCGTGGCGCGCGTCGACACCAACGCGCCGCTGCGGGTGGTCTACTTCACCAGCCCGGGCTGCAGCGAATGCGCGCAGGTGGAAACCTGGTGGCCGGAGCTGCGCACGGCGTTTCCGCGTTTGGAGCTGGAGGTTTACAGCATCAAGAAGGTGGACGCCATGCGCCTGAACGAAACGCTTTGCGAGCGTTTCGACATTCCGGAGCGGTTCCGGCTCGTCGCGCCGGCGGTGTTCTGCGGCGGCGGCGGCCTGGTCAAGACCGATGTCACGCTCGACCGGGTGGGCCGCCTGCTGGCCCGCGCGGAGGGCGTACCGGACGCGGAGTGGTACGACGTCCGCCCCGAGCGGCTTGCGCAGGCGAGTCGGGAAATCGCGCGGCGCTACTCGTCGTTCGGCATCGGCGTCGTGGCGGCGGGCGGGGCTTTGGACGGGATCAACCCCTGCGCCTTCGCCACCATCATCTTCTTCCTCTCGTACCTGCAGATCGCGCGCCGCTCGCTGCGGGAGACCATCCAGGTGTCGCTCGCCTTCATCCTGGGCGTCTTCATCGCGTACCTCGCGCTGGGGCTCGGGTTCGTCGAACTGGTCACGCGGTTCGACTTGCTGCGCCGCCTGGGCGGATGGCTGAACCGGGGGCTGGCCGGGTTCGCGCTGCTGATCTTCGCGCTGAGCCTGCGCGATGGCGTGCTTTGCCTGAAGGGGCGCGCGCAGGAGATGACGCTGCAGCTGCCCGCGCTGCTCAAGAGCGGCATTCACAGCGCCATTCGCCAGGGGACGCGGCACGCGCGCTTCGTGTGCGCGGCGTTCGTCGTGGGCATCGTCGTCTCCGTCCTGGAGCTGGCCTGCACGGGGCAGGTCTATGCCCCGACCATCCTGTTCATGCTCAAGACGGGAGCCGGCCGGGCCAGCGCGCTGGGCTACCTGGTGATCTACAACCTGGCCTTCATCGCCCCCCTGCTCGTGGTCTTCGCGCTCGGCGTGCTGGGCCTGCGGCAGGCCACGCTCACCCGCTTCTTCCAGCGGCATGTCGCCTTCGTGAAGTTCGCCACCGCCGCGCTCTTCCTGGTGCTGTTCCTCTTCTTCATCTACGGCTCGCAGCTCCTCGCCTGGCTCAGCCAGGTGCGGGCGGGGTGAGCGTGCGCTCCCCGGTAACGCCTCAGTGACGGGGGGCCGATAACGGCGGGGACCGCCGTCTCCACGCCTCGTCGCCTGCCCACGCCATGGAGACGGCCGTCCCCGGCCGTTATGCGCAATGTAAGTCCCCTGCGTCACTGAGGCGTTACGCTCCCCGTCACTTGCCGCTTTCCTTCCGCCCCGCAAGCCGCGCATAATCCCCCGCACATGTCCGCATGTCCCGCAACCGCGACGCGAGGTGCTCGATGCTGAATCTCGAAGGAGAGGTTTTCGACGGGTTCGAGGTGGAGCGGAAGCTGGGCGCCGGGGGCATGGGGGCGGTCTACCTGGCGCGGCAGACGATGCTGCGCCGCCCGGTGGCGCTGAAGACCATGGCGCCCAACCTGGCGCAGGACGCGGAGTACGTGGCGCGCTTCGAGCGGGAGGCGATGACGGCGGCGAATCTGAGCCACCCGAACATCGTGCAGGTGTACGCCGGGGGGCAGCACGCGGGCGCGCACTACATTGCGATGGAGTACGTCGAGGGCGAGACGCTTCAGGCGCGCATCGAGCGCCAGCAGCGCGTGCCGCCGCACGAGGCGGTTGCCGTGGCGCTTTACGTGGCGCAGGCCCTACAGCACGCGTGGAACACGGCGCGGCTGATTCACCGCGACATCAAGCCGGACAACATCTTCCTCTCGACCAAGGGCGAGGTGAAACTGGGCGACCTGGGGCTGGCGAAGATCGTGGGCGGCGATGGCGCCCATATGACCTCGACGGGCGTGGCGATGGGCACGCCGCATTACATCAGCCCGGAGCAGGCCAACGGCGAACGGGACGTGGATTTCCGCGCCGACATCTACAGCCTGGGCTGCACGCTGTTTCACGCGCTGGCGGGACACCCGCCGTACCAGGGCAAGAGCGCGCTGGCGGTGATGGCCATGCATCTCAACGCCCCGCCGGCGTCGATCTTCAAAGCCTGGCCGGCGTGTCCGCGACCGCTGGGCCTGATGGTCAGCCGGATGATGGCCCGCGACCGCGAGAAGCGCTACCCGAAGTACGAGGATTTGGTGGCGGAGTTGTGGCGGAAGTACGAGGCGCTGAAGCCCGGGGCGCCGCTGGCGGCGCAAGCGGCAGCCGTGCCGGCGGCCGCGGGGCGGAAAACGCCGGCCGCGGCGAAGACCGCCGCATCCGCACCGCAGCCGGGAGGGCGCCGCTGGTTGCCGGCGGCCATCGCGGGGAGCGTGACCCTGCTGGCAGTCGTGGGCCTGCTGCTCGCGCAGGTCGGGAAAGGCCGCGGCAAGCCGCCGCCGCGACCGGCGGCGGCCGTCCCTGCGCCGAAGCCCCCGGCGCAAGCGGGCGGGGCGGCGAAAGCGCGCGGTCCCGCCGCGGGCCAGGCCTGGACCGCCCCGACCGCAGGCATGGAATTCGTGTGGGTTCCCGCGCTCAAGCTGTGGGTGGGCAAGTACGAGGTGACCAACGGGGAGTACCGGAAACTCAAACCTGAGCACGACAGCCAGTCCTATGGAAGCCACAGCCTGAACGGGGAGCGCCAGCCGGTGGCGTTTGTGAACTTCGACGATGCCAGCGCGTATGCGGAGGGGTTGACGCGGCGCGAGCGCGCTGCCGGCACGCTGCCGGACGAGTTTCGTTACCGGCTGCCGTCCGAGCAGGAGTGGCAGGCGTTCGCGCAGTGCGGGGATGGGCGAAAGCACCCGTGGGGCGACGAGATGCCGCCGGCGTACGGTAACTACTCGGACCAGTCCTCCGCCTGGACCGCCGACAGGATCAAGGGCTACGAGGATGGATTCCCGGTCACCTGTCCGGTCGAGAAGAGCGGCAGGAACGATTGGGGGCTTTACGGCGTCGGGGGCAACGTCTTCGAGTGCTGCGCGGGAGATGTGTCCGGCGCGTCGTTCGGGGCGTGGCGGGGCGCGTCGTGGTCCTATGTCAGTTCAAGCATCCTGCAGTGCTCGCACCGCTTCAAGCTCGCCGGAACGGATCGCAACTGCAACTGCGGGTTCCGGCTGGTGCTGTCGCGCACCGCGTCCCCGGCGCCTGCCGTGGATGCCGCGCAGCCCGCCGCAGACGTCCAAGAGGAGGACCGGAAACCCGGCGACGCCACGGCCGTAGACCTCGGCGGAGGCGTGAAACTCGACATGGCCTGGATTTCGCCTCCTGTTTCTCCCCCTGGTCCCAGTTCGTGATGTCGTCGCCGCCACCCACAAGGCCGTCCGGTCCCTGCGACATGAGGTCGTACGCGGTGGGGTTGTTCCTGGGGTTCGGAGCATGCCGAGGACGGCGGAGCGTGCAAGGACGAATTCGCGAGCGGCTCGGTGGTTTGGCGGTGTGGTATGCGATGCACCGTAGGACGGCGCTCCCGCGCCGTCCAGGGTAGGCCAGGGATACAGACGCCCTCAGCGTTGCGGGGAGACGCGGGCAGGAATGCCCGCGCCACTGGGACGGTCTCCCGGGTTCGCCCGTGCCGCAAGACGGTGGCACAGGGTGGGGAAGCAAGTAACGCGGGCATTCTTGCCCGCGTTGGCCATGGTGGATGCGCGCGCTTTGTGCGGTGTGTAGACGCCGTGAGAACTTCCGAATCCACCGGTTTGGCGATGTCCCGGAGGAACCGCAGATTGACGAATCATGTGCTCAATCGCGGGGTCAATCGGCGCACGCGAAGATCGGACAGGCGAAATGTGTCGCGGCCTTGGCAGACAGGCGCGTGCGGCGTGGCTGCGAGGTGTCCGGGGCTCTTGGGATGCGGGGCGACCCGTGGCGGAAGAGCGAAGGAAGGGCATCAACTCGTTGCACGCATGGCCGATACGAGCCGGAGCGGCTTGCCTGGGGGGTGAGCCAATCAGTCACCCAGTC
>CAYOBW010000200.1:0-13217 GCA_964402115.1 uncultured Victivallales bacterium | reverse complement strand
GAGGGCGAGGCGGTGAAGATATGAAGTGTTCTAGGAAGGGATGAAACGCCATGAATAGGATCTGTTCAACTGTCACAGTCCTCTTACTGCCTCTGCTGCTAGCCACCTTGCAGGCAGCGGATGAGGCGCTCCCCGCCAAGCCCGTGGCGCACACCGTGCGCAACGTCGAGGGGTGGACCGTGCGCGTGGATGACCGCCTGCTCACCCCTCCCCACGACGGAGAGGGGATGCGGGCGCTGCGCTTCCTGGAGAACAAGCTCGCGGACATCAAGGCGGTGGTGGCCCCGGAGCCGCTGGCCAGGCTGCAGGCCGTGACCATTGTGCTCGACCTGAGCCACGGCAAGCTGCGGTCCATGCAGTATCACCCCAGCGCCGATTGGCTGGGGGAGAACGGTTACGCGACCAACCTCGTGAAGTGCGTCCACATACCCGAGGTCGCCGACCTCGTCACGCCGCGCAATATCAACGAGCAGCCGTGGGTGATCCTGCACGAACTGGCGCACGCCTACCACGACCAGGTTCTAGGGTTCGAGGAGCCGCGAGTGCTCAAGGCCTACGAGGACTTCAAGAGAAGCGGGCACGGTGACCATGCGCTCCTCTTCGACGGTTCGCGCGTGCGGCATTACGGGCTGACGGATCAGAAGGAATTCTTTGCCGAGATGACCGAATCCTACTTCGGGGTGGACGATTTCTTCCCCTTCAACCGGGCGGAGTTGATGACGGCCGAGCCGGTGATCTACGAACTGCTGCAGGCGATCTGGGGGCCGGTTGCGGGCAAGGGGGCACGGCCTGCCAGCGAGGCCGGGCGGCCGCGGCAGAAGCCTGTCAGCCGGAAGGCGTCGGCGACGGTCCCGATGAAATGCCTCCAGACATGAACACCGGCGATCGCGCATGGATTCCCTGGATCCTCGTGTCGGCCTGCCGGCGGCGGGTCGGCGTGGTTCCGGTGATGGCCGCCGGGACGGCTTACGTGGAGGCCGTGCGCCTGGCGGGCTGCCGGCCGCTGTTGGTCCCGGGGGCGAATGCCGAGGACCTCCCTGCCTTGCTGGATCTTGCTGACGGCGTGCTGCTGACGGGGTCGCCCGCGAACGTGCACCCGTCGCACTTCGGGGAGGCCGTTCACGATCCCCGGCTGCCGCTCGATGCGGAGCGGGATGCGTGGACCCTGCCCCTTATCCGTGCGGCCGTTGAGAGGGGGGTGCCGTTGCTGGCCATTTGCCGCGGCTGCCAGGAGTTCAACGTCGCGCTTGGTGGCAGCCTGCACCAGGCGGTGCACGAGGTGCCCGGTTTCTTCGATCACCGGCCCGCCGAGGACGGCCCTCTCGAACGGAAATACGGGCCGTCCCACGAGATCGAAATCGTGCCGGGTGGTTTGCTGGCGGGTATTCTGGGCGAGCGCCGCGCAACGGTAAACTCGTACCACGGCCAGGGCATTCAGCGGCTCGCCCCGCGCGCGAGGGTGGAGGCGCGCGCACCCGATGGCTTGGTGGAGGCGCTCACGGTGCCGGACGCCAGGGCGTTCAACCTGGGAGTCCAGTGGCACCCCGAGTGGCAGGCTGCGACGAATCCGGTTTCCCGGCGCCTCTTCGAGGCTTTCGGCGCCGCCTGCCGTGCCCGCCGTACGCAGAAGGTGGCTGAGGACGACATGCTCCACGCAACGCACGCCGCTGAAGGTTGAGTGGGCTGAGGTTTCAGCTTGCCTCGCGGCTCACGACCTTCGTATAGTGCGCGCTCGTTTCCTGAGGCAAGGGACCGGCGTCCTGAACCCGAGGGTACAGACCGGCGCTCGGCGCCGGGCGGCAGGATGAGGGCAGGCTGGTGTGGACCGCATGCGGCACCGACACCCGGCCGATCCGCGAGTCTCCGCCCCGCGCACCGACGTTCTACCTGTCCCCCCCAAGCGACGCCGTGGCTGCCTGCGCAGTCCGCGGCGTTTGGCTTTGCAGCCGGCCGTTTGCTTCGGGAATCCGAGCAGGAGGAGTCTGGGTTCATGGACAAGCGCTTGGGTTTCGTGGGCATCGTGATCGAGGACCGTCACCAGGCCGCCGGGGAGGTCAACCGGGTCCTCTCGGATTACGGGGACTTGATCTGCGGCCGCATGGGGTTGCCGGTCTCGCGGCGCGCGTGCTGCGTGATCACCCTGATCGTGGACGCGACGACGGACGAATTGGGACAGATGACCGGGCGGCTGGGCATGTTGGCCGGCGTATCGGTCAAGTCGGCCTTAAGCAAGGCGGGCGGCTGAGCGGCGCGGGCCGCACAAGCGGATCGCGCGAGGGCGCGGAAGGAGCCGAAGATGACGAACGGAGCGGGTTTCATCGATGAAGCAAGCATTCAGACCACGCTGGAGCAGGCACGGCAAGCATCGCCGGCGCGGATCGCGGAGATTCTGGCGCATGCCCGGGAGATGAAGGGACTGTCGCCGGAGGAGGTGGCCGCCCTTACGGCGATCACGGACCCGGACCAGACGCAGGCGCTATACGCTGCCGCGAAGAGCGTCAAAGCGGAAATCTACGGGAGCCGGCTCGTGCTGTTTGCGCCGCTCTATGTGTCGAACCTCTGCGCCAACGAGTGCCTGTACTGCGCCTTCCGCGCCCGCAACACGGAGGTGAAACGGAGGGCCCTGACCCAGGACGAGATCCGGAGGGAAGTCGAGGTGCTGATCGGCCAGGGGCACAAACGCGTGCTGCTGGTGGCGGGCGAGTCGTACCCGCAGCGCGGGTTTGCCTACGTGCTGGACGCGATTGCCACGATCTACGACGCCCGGCTGGGGAACAGCTCCATCCGCCGCGTGAACGTCAACGTCGCGCCGCTGACGACCGACGAGTTCCGGCAGCTCGCCGCCGCGCGCATCGGCACCTACCAGGTCTTTCAGGAGACCTACCACCGCGAGACGTACCGCACGGTGCACGTGGCAGGTCGCAAGGCCGACTACGACTGGCGGGTGACGGCCATGGACCGTGCCATGGAAGCCGGCATTCACGACGTCGGCGTCGGGGTCCTCTTCGGCCTCGCGGACTGGCGGTTCGAGGTGCTGGCGCTGATGCAGCACGCGCGGCACCTGGAACAGGCCTTCGGCGTGGGGCCGCACACGATCAGCGTGCCGCGGCTCGAGCCGGCGACCGGCGCGGAGATCGCCACGCATCCGCCGCAACCCGTCGACGACGAGTCGTTCTACAAGCTGGTCGCGATCCTGCGCCTGGCCGTGCCGTACACGGGGATCATCCTTTCCACGCGCGAGACGCCGAGCCTGCGGCGGGGCGCGCTGGCGCTCGGCGTTTCGCAGATTTCGGCGGGCAGCCGCACCAATCCCGGCGGCTACGCCGAGGACGCGCGCGAAGACGCGAGCCAGTTTTCGCTGGGCGATCACCGCTCCCTGGACGAGGTGATTCGCGACATCTCCTCGCTGGGCTACGTGCCGTCGTTCTGCACGGGATGTTACCGGCTGGGGCGGGTGGGCGCCGACTTCATGGACCTTGCGAAGCCGGGCGAGATCAAGAACCACTGCGACCCCAACGCGGTTTCGACGTTCCTGGAGTACCTCCTGGACTAGGCGACGCCGGAGACGCGGGCCGAGGGCGAAGCGCTGATCGCCCGGTCGGTGGCGGGGATGGCGCCGCAGCCGCAGGCGGTGGCCGGGCGTTTGCTGGCGGAGGTGCGGGCAGGCAAGCGGGACGTTCTCTGCTGAGGAGCGGGCATGGCCGGAAACCTGACACGCGCGGAGATGGTGAAGTGGTTGCGCACGACGGATGCCGCCGCTTTGGAGGAACTGTACGCCGCCGCCCTGGCCGCCAAGGAGGCGGTCTTCGGTCCCAAGGTGCACTACCGCGGCCTCATCGAGGTCAGCAACATCTGCGTGAAGAACTGCTACTACTGCGGCATTCGGCGTGACAATCCGGCCGCCGAACGCTACCAGATGGAGCCGGCCGAGATCCTGGCCGCCGCGGAGTGGGCGCACACGGCCGGGTACGGCTCGGTCGTGCTGCAGGCCGGCGAGCGGTCAGACGCCGCGTTCCTTGGCCTCGTCGAGGACGTCGTGGCGCAAATCAAGCAGAAGACAGGCATGGGGATCACGCTGTCGCTCGGCGAGCAGACGCCGGAGACCTACGCGCGCTGGTTCGCAGCCGGGGCCCACCGCTACCTGCTGCGGATCGAGACGGCGAGCCCGGCGCTCTACGCCCGGCTGCACCCGGCCGATCACTCCCACGCCGCGCGGCTGGGCTGCCTGCGGACGCTGCGCGAAGGCGGCTACCAGGTCGGCACGGGCGTGATGATCGGCCTGCCGGGGCAGACCGCGGAGGAGCTCGCGGACGATCTGCTCTTCTACGAGCGGCTGGACGTGGATATGGTGGGCATGGGGCCGTACGTTGTGCACCCCGATACGCCGCTGGCCGGGGCGGGCGGCGTCGCTGCCGACCGCAACCTGCAACTCGGCCTGACGATGATTGCGCTCACGCGCCTTCACCTGCGCGACATCAACATCGCTGCCGCGACGGCGCTGCAAGCCCTGCATCCGGAGGGGCGCGAACTGGGCATCCGCGCCGGCGCGAACATCCTCATGCCGAACCTGACGCCGACGCGGTACCGGCCGCTCTACCAGTTGTATGCCGGCAAGCCGTGCCTCGACGAACAGGCCGACCAGTGCCGCGGCTGCCTGGAGCGGCGGCTGGCGTCGGTGGGCGCCCGCGTCGGGTACAACGAGTGGGGCGACGCGCCGCGGGCCCAGCGGCGCAAGGCGCAGAAGGCGGACGCGGAGGCGCAGCCGTGAGCGGGGCGATGGCCGAAAACGCGGAGCGGACGGAGTGCGACGCGCTGGGTTCGGCCGTGCTGCCAGCCGCTGCGCTGTATGGGATCCACACCTGGCGGGCGGTCCGGAACTTCCCCCTGGCGCGACGGCCGGTGCATCCCGCGCTGATCCACGCGTACGGGGCCGTGAAGCGCGCCTGCCTGACTGCGGCGCACGAGTTGGGGCGCTGGGACGAGGAGCGGTTCGCCGCGCTGGAGGCGGCCTGCGCCGCTCTGGAGGCTGGCGACCTCGACGCGCACATCGTCGTGGATGCGCTGCAGGGCGGGGCCGGCACGTCCACGAACATGAACGTCAACGAGGTGCTGGCGAACGTGGCCCTGCGGCGCCTGGGGCGGCCCCCCGGCGACTACGCCGTGATTCACCCGCTCGAGGACGTGAACGTCTACCAGTCGACGAACGACACGTACCCGACGGCCTTGCGGGTCGCCGCGATCCGCGGCGTGCGCAGTCTCACCGCCGCGGTGACGCGCCTGCAGGAGTCTTTCCAGCGCCAGGAGCGGGCGCTGGCGGATGTCGTCAAGCTGGGCCGCACGGAGCTGCAGGATGCGGTGCTGACCACGCTGGGCCGCACGATGGGGGCCTTCGCGGAGGCCTTCAACCGCGACCGATGGCGGCTCTACAAGTGCGAGGAGCGGCTGCGGGTGGTCAACCTGGGCGGCACCGCCATCGGCACCGGGCTCGGCGCGCCGCGGGCGTATATCCTGCGCGTCGTGGACCGGCTGCGCGAGCAGACGGGACTGGGGCTGGCCCGGGCGGAGAATCTCGTCGAGGCGACGCAGAACCAGGATGTCTTTGTCGAGGTCAGCGGGCTGCTCAAGGCCATGGCCGTCAACCTGCTGAAGGTCTGCGGCGACCTGCGACTGCTCGCGGCGGGGCCGTCCGGCGGCTTCGGCGAAATCGCGCTGCCCCCGCGCCAGGCGGGCTCCTCGATCATGCCGGGTAAGGTCAACCCTGTCATCCCCGAGGCGGTGACGCAGGCGGCGCTGCTGGTCATCGGCTACGACGCGGCGCTCACGCAGGCCTGCGCGGGCGGGTGCCTGGAACTGAACCCGTTCCTGCCGCTGGTGGCCGACGCCCTGCTGCAAAGCCTCGATTTGCTGGAGCGGGGCGCATGCATCCTGCAGGAGCTGTGCGTGGATGGGCTGTCGGCCCAGGTCGAGAACTGCCGCCGGCAGGTCGAAAGCGCGGTCGCCACCGTGACCGCGCTGGCCGGCCGCATAGGCTATGAAGCCGCCGGGTCCGTCGCGGCGGAGGCGCGAGAGACGGGGCGCACCGTGCGCGCCGTGGCGTGCGGGCTCGGGCTGGTGACAGAGGCTGAGTTCGATGCGCTGGTCGCGCCCGAGGCCGTGCTGCGGCTTGGGCAAGCGTGAGGGGTGGGGGATGCAGACGACACCGAAGGGGCTGCGTTTACATATCGGTTTGTACGGGCGACGGAACGTCGGCAAGTCGTCGGTGCTGAATGCGCTGACGCGCCAGCGTGTCGCCATCGTCTCCGACGTGGCTGGCACGACGACGGACCCGGTCGAGAAGCCGATGGAGCTGCTGCCGATCGGGCCGGTGCTCTTCATCGATACAGCCGGTGTGGACGACTCGGGTGCGCTGGGCGAGCTGCGTGTGCAGAAGACGCGCGAGGTGTTTGCGCGGACGGACGTCGCGCTGCTCGTGACCGATCCGGCCGGGTGGGGCCCGTTCGAAGAGTCTTTGCTGGAGGCGTTTGCGGAGCGCAAGACCCCTGTCATCGTGGTGCACAACAAGCATGACCTCGCCGCGCCGACGACTGAGGTGCAGGCAGCCCTGGCTGCTCGCGGCATTCCGCTCGTGACCACCGTCGCGTCAGCCGGCGAGGGCGTGGAGGCGTTGCGCGCGGCGCTGCTGCAGGTCGTGCCCGAGGAGTTCCTGAATCCGATCTCGGTCGCCGGCGACCTCGTGCCGCCTGGCGAATTCGCCGTGCTCGTGGTGCCGATTGACCTGGAAGCGCCGAAGGGGCGGCTGATTCTGCCGCAGGTGCAGACGATCCGGGACCTGCTGGACCACGACGCGTGCTGCCTGGTCGTCAAGGAGCGGGAGCTGCGGAGCGCGCTGGAGCGGCTGAGCGTGCCGCCGGCGTTGGTTGTGACGGACTCGCAGGCGTTCCTGAAGGTGGCGGCCGACACGCCGCCGGGCGTGCCGATGACTTCGTTCTCGATTCTGTTCGCGCGGCTCAAGGGGCATCTCGAGAGTTTCGTCGAAGGCGCGCGCGGCATCGACCGGCTGCGTCCCGGCGACCGGGTGCTCATGGCGGAGGCGTGCGCGCACCATCCGATCGGCGAGGACATCGGCCGTGTCAAGATCCCGCGGTGGCTGACGCAGTACGTCGGCGGGAAGCTGGCTTTCGAGCATATCCAGGGCCTCGACTTCCCGGCTGACCTCACGCCGTACAAGCTCGTCGTGCATTGCGGCTCGTGCACGTTCAACCGGCGCAACCTGATGAGCCGGCTCCTGCAGTGCCGGGCCGCGGGCGTGCCGCTGACCAACTACGGCGTCGCCATCGCCCACTCGCTCGGCGTTCTGGACCGCGCCCTGTCGCCCTTCCCCGCGGCGCGGGAGGTGTACCGGGCACAGGGTGCCGTTCCGGACTCCCGGTCGGCCGCTTTCCCTTGCGATAGGTGACCCGAATGAATAGAGCACGAACGACCCGCGTGTCACTTTACCTGGTGATGACACTGACGCTTTCCTCGGCGGCGGACCAGCAGGTGATTTTCCCGTCATCGGCTATGCCCCGGGTGGACATGCACACGCACATGGATGCCACGGCCCAGTATGCCAAGGCCGTTGAAGCCATGGACCAATGGGGCGGCACCATCAGCATCTCGCTGGCGGGGTTGTTCTGGGTGAAGGACAACAACGGGAGCAATGCCAGCCCGGCCAGTGTGCGCCAGATCCCGGGCAATGACATGGTGTATGTCAGGGAGAAGCTGGCTGACCGGATCCTCTTTGTCCCGGGCGCCTTCACGATTCCCCGGGAAGGCATCTGGTGGGGTATCGATGAAATCAGGACCTTTAGAGAGCAGGGCTTCGTCGGCCTGAAACTGTGGCCGCATGGGGCGATCTTGTCGAGCAGTATCCCGCGCATCCATGAACAGCTCGATGAAGCTGGTCGGCAGGGCATGCCGCTGGTGGGCTACCACACCGGTGACCCGGGTAATGCCACAGGCAACAACGCCGCCTTCCCCAAGTTCGAAGACGATACGATTGATGTAGCCCGGTCGCACCCGCAGACCACCTTTATCTTTGCCCATGGGCTCTTCATGCTGGAAAGCGACCAGGGCATGGAAAAACTGGCGGGCATCCTTGATAAATACCCCAATGTGTTTGTCGATGTCGCCTTCACGCATAACATGCGGCAGTCGGCCCAATATTCGGTCAGCAAAGCCCGGGAGTTCTACATCAAGTACCGCGACCGCATCCTTTTTGGCTCCGACGTCTTTGCGGCGGGCGGCGGCGCCGGCGGCTTCTTGAATGAGCGCAAGGTTCTCGAAACCGACCAGGTGACCAGCGGCCTGCACGGCGGCCCCAGGCTGGAAGGCTTCAGCCTGCCGGAGCCGGTGCTCAATCACATCTATTACTGGAACGCCGCCCGGCTGATTCCCAGGGTGCGGCAGGTGCTGGAAGCGCGGGGTTTCAAGATCGGTTACGAGCTGGGCAGCTTCAAATGCGACCGACTGCCTCCGGATGTGACCGTCAACAGCCTCAGTGTCAACGGACAGGTTGCCGATCTCACCGGCACCCTGGGCAGCGTAACGGACAGCCTGAGCGTCGAAATTGCGGGCAAAGTTAACCCAGGCGTTGACAACCTGGACGGCACCTGGAGGCTGCCTGGCGACAAGCTTGCCGGCTTGCCCGCGGGCACCTATGACGTCAAAGTGACCGCCAGGAATTCCATCGGACTCGTCCGGACTGATGCCACGACAAATGAGCTGACCGTCGTCGCCCGGCCGCGCAGCTGAAAATGAAGGGGTACCGAGCCGGAAAGCAGTGCGTCAGCGCTCATGATTCACGCTCGAAAGCCTCGTGGACAGGCGCACCTGCGCATGGTAGATACGGCTGCCACACGCGGCAAGCGGCTGTGTGGTGGTGCGGTCACGGGAGCGAGACGAGCGAGGGAGGTTGCGATGCGGTCAAGCGTGCAAGGGCTGGTGGCGTTGGCGATTCTGGCGGGCGTGGCGGCGGGAGCGCGGGGTGCGGATGCGGACCCGGCCGGTCAGGCGGCCGCTGACGAGGCGCGGATCGCGGCGTGGCGGGCGCCACGGTTCGGGATGTTCATCCACTGGGGCCCTGTCAGCATCAAGGGCACGGAGATCGGCTGGTCCCGCGGCGCGCAGGTGCCGCAGGCGGAGTACGACGACCTCTACAAGCAGTTCAATCCGACGAACTTCAACGCCACGGAGTGGGTCTCCATCGCCAGGGCGGCGGGCATGCGGTACATGGTGCTCGTGACCAAGCACCACGACGGTTTCTGCATGTTCGACACCAAGCAGACGGACCACAACATCATGAACTCGCCGTTCAAACGCGATGTCACCAAGGAACTCTCGGAGGCCTGCCGCGCCGCGGGGATCGGCTTCGGGACGTACTACAGCACCTGCGACTGGCATCATCCCGCCTTTCCGCTGGGCAGCCCGGGCGGCCGTAGCCGCAAGCCGAACCCGGACATCGAGGCCTATACGCAGTACCTCAAGAACCAGACCACCGAGCTGATCACGAAGTACGGGCCCCTGTTCACGCTGTGGTATGACGTGCCGCAGGAGTTCGATGCGAAGCGCGGGCAGAGCGTCATCGACCTCTGCCGCTCGCTGCAGCCGAACATCGTGGTCAACAATCGCACCGGGGCGCGGGGCGACTACGAGACGCCGGAGCAGCGCGTGGGCGGGTTCAACGTGGAGCGCCCGTGGGAGACGTGCATGACGATCTGTCAGCAGTGGGCGTGGAAGCCGAACGACGCGATGAAGTCCCTGAAGGCCTGCCTGGACGTGCTGGTGCAGACGGTGGGCGGCGATGGCAACCTGCTCTTCAATGTCGGCCCCATGCCCGACGGGCGGATCGAGCCGCGGCAGGTCGAGCGGCTGAAGGAAATGGGGCAGTGGCTGGCGCAGTACGGCGAGAGCGTGTACGCCACGCGCGGCGGACCTTACCGCCCGGGGGCCGGTTTTGTGACCACGCGCAAGGGCAACACGATTTACGTGCACGTGCTGAAATGGAACGAGGATGTGCTTGCGTTGCCTGCGCTGCCGGCGCGCATCGTGCGCAGCAGCCTGCTGACCGGCGGCACGGTGGATGTGCTGCAAACCGACGACGGCGTGCGGATTGCCGTACCCGCGGCCGACCGTCGGGAGCTGGATACCATCGTGCAGCTGGAGCTCGACGGGCCGGCGCTTGCGCTCAAGCCGATAGCATCCCTGGCGACCAGCACGCAGGGCAAGCCCGCGCGGGCCTCTAACGTTTACCAGAACGAGGCGGAGTACACGGCCGAGAAGGCGTTCGACGGCGAGCCCGAGACCCGGTGGGCGACGGACGCGGGCGTCCACCAGGCGTGGGTGGAGGTGGAGCTCGGCAAGCCGCTGACCTTCGATCGGATTGCCATCTCCGAGGCTTATGAACGGGTGCGGAAGTTCGAGCTGCAGGTCCGCGAAGGCGAGGGGTGGCGGACGTTCCACGCGGGCGCCACGCTCGGCGAGAAGTTCGCGGCGACCTTCCCGCCCGTCACCGGGAACGCCGTGCGCCTGAACATCCTCGAGGCCACCGATGGCCCGACGATCTGGGAGATCGCAATCGCGCCGGCGAAGGGGAAGTAGGGAACGCAGCAGTCTGCCCCTCGTCGCGCTGCGCTTCCGTCGGCGGCAGGCCGAGCTCTCGCAACGTGTTCGCGACGTGAGTGACGAGCGCCTTGTGACCGCGTGGGAAGCGCGTCTGCCGGTCTGGGGCGGGCCTGGTTCTCGCCCGCGGGGGCGCTACAGCAGGCGGCCGCGCGGGTCCTCCGAGGCGTCGTCCCACCAGGACGGTTTGCGCAGCGACAGGCGGTCCACCACCTTGGCGGTCATCTGGTTGCCACGCGACTTGACGCTCTTCACGGGCACGTCCGCAGGGTGGAACATCTGCTGGTGGATCCGCTGCCCCTTGGCCTGCTTGTACTTGACGTAAACCACCTCGGGGGAACCCTCCTCGAAGAGGTGCACCTGCACACCCGGAGCCGCGAACGCGTACTCCTTGTTGAGGATCGTGCCGCCGACGGCGAAGCGCTTCATGAACGTGAACTGCTCCTCCGTGTAGATGACCGTGAAGACGCGCTCGCGATCCTCGCGGTTGACGTACAGGAGGCTCGTGTCCACAAACAGCTTCTCGGGGGGGGCGATGACCTTGTACCGGCCGTCGCCCCAGGCGAGGAAGAGCTTGTCCAGCGAGGAGCAGTGGAGCACGGAGACGCCCTTGACCCCGTAGCCGAGGTAGCCGGTCTCGCGGTCGTGGCAGACCTCGAGCTCGTTGGCCGTCAGCGTGCGCAGTTCGATCGCGTCGAACGTCGTCACCGTCGTGCGGCGGGGATACTGCTCGGCGTAGGTCTTCACGAGCTGCCGCAGATACTGGATGGCGTAGCGGGTGAGGTCGGCCAGGTCCTTGGCGATCCGCTCGAGCTCAGCCCGGATGCCGGCGAGTTCCTCCTCGTTCTTGCGCATGTCGAAGAGCGAGATGCGACGGATCTTGATGCCCAGGAGCATCTCGACGTCGTCCAGGGTCACATCGCGCACGAGCTGCGGGCGGAACGGCGCGAGTCCGTCGAGGACGGCCTTCTGCACGGCCGGCAGCGTCTGGCACTCCTCGATGCGTTTGTAGATGCGGTTCTCGATGAAGATCTGCACGAGGGTTTTGGCGTGCATTTCGTCGGTGAGCGTGCGGCGGCGGTGCTCCAGCTCGCGGCGGAGGATGTCCACGAGCTGCCGGGTGTTCTCCTGCAACACCTCGTGTACGTTCATCTCGACCGGGCGGCGGTTGTGGATGACGATCACGCGGCTCGAGACGGACGCCTCGCAGGCCGTGAAGGCGTAGAGCTTGGTGATGACCTTGTCCGGCTGCGCGCCCTGTTCGAGGACGAGCTCGATTTCGACCTGCTCGGCGGTGAAGTCGTTGATGGTCTTGACCGGCACCTTACCCTTGCGGATGGCGTCCTCGATGGAGTCGATGAGGCTCTCGGTGGTGGTCGCGTAGGGCAGCTGCCGGATGACAAGGTGGCGGGCGTCGCGCTTCTCGATGGTGGCGCGCACCCGCACCCGCCCGTTGCCCTTGTCGTACTCGGTGACGTCCATCGAGCCGCCCTGCGGGAAGTCGGGCAGGAGCTGGAACTTCTTGTTCTGGAGGACGGCGATCTGCGCCTGCAGTAACTCGATGAAGTTGTGCGGGAGGATGCGCGTGGAGAGGCCCACGGCGATGCCCTCGGCGCCGAGCATGAGCAGCAGCGGGATCTTGCACGGCAGGGTGACCGGCTCCTTGTTGCGGCCGTCGTAGCTCGGGATGAACTCGGTGAGGTCGTTGTTGAAGACCTCCTTCCGGGCGAGCTCGGTGAGGCGGCACTCGATGTAGCGCGCGGCGGCGGCGCGGTCGCCGGTGAACAGGTTGCCGAAGTTGCCCTGGCCCTCGATGAGGTACGTCTTGTTCGCGAGGTTCACGAGGGCGTCGCCGATGGACGCATCGCCGTGCGGGTGGTACTGCATGCAGTGGCCCACCACGTTGGCCACCTTGATGAAGCGGCCGTCATCCCGCTCGTGCAGGGAGTGCAGGATGCGCCGCTGGACGGGCTTGAGGCCGTCCGCGAGGTTGGGGATGGCGCGGTCGCAGATGACGTACGAGGCGTAGGCGAGGAAGTTCCCGTCCATCAGCCTCTTGAGCGGCCCCGCAATGTCGTACGCGTGCGGCAGGTTCGGATCGGTATCTTCCGGCGGCGGTATCTCCGCCTCCAGCTCCACCGGAGGGGTGGCCGGCGGTTCGGGGGCGGCCGGCGCGGGCGCGGGCAAAGCGCCGCCGAAGAGGAATTCCTGCTGGGGGATGCGCGGCTTGCGGCTCATAGGACGGCCTCGTCAATGACCAGGTTGCCCATGATGTAGTCGCGCCGCTCCTGCGTGTTCTTGCCCATGTAGAACCCCAGGATCTCGGCCAGTGAGCGCTCCGCGCCGAGGGTCACCGGCGTGATCCGCATGTTATCCCCGATGAAGGCCTTGAACTCGGTCGGGTTGATTTCGCCCAGCCCCTTGAAGCGGGTCACCTCGGTGCCGCGGCCGAACTGCTTCACGGCCTGGTCGCGCCCGGCCTCGGAGTAGCAGTAGCGGGTCTCCTTCTTCATGCGCACGCGGAAGAGCGGCGTCTCCAGGATGCAGAGGTGGCCGTC
>CAYOBW010000199.1:0-13225 GCA_964402115.1 uncultured Victivallales bacterium | reverse complement strand
AACGGGAGGATTTCGGCAAGATCCCGCTTGACAGAACGAGGTCTGCGGAGGACCCTATTCCCCAGGTGGGCGGTATACGCTCTAGACCATATATCGGGCTGAGGTCCTTGTTCCGAAGCGTCAGGTCTTGGCAAAGCCAGTCATGCGGTTATCCGCAGCGCTCTGACCTCCTTAGCGATACCGCCCACCCTTTCCGTAAACACAGAGGAGCAGCCATGCCTGACGTGAACCTGCTGCGCAGCGGAATGGTGGCCGCGCTCGTGGCGTGCCTCGTGCCCGTGACGGCAAGAGCCGTGCCGCAGTACTACGATGCCGGCGGTGTCACGGGCCGGTGGGCCGTGGCGACGACCAACTGGGGCGGCGCCAGCGGCGGCCCGTACGACCTGGCGTGGACCAACGCCAACGAAGCCGTTTTCGAAGGCGCGGGCGCCACGGTCAACCTGGACACGGTGACGGCCGGGGCGCTGACGTTCAGCGGGGGCGGGTACGTGCTCGCCGGCGGCGCGCTCACCCTGGCCGGCGGTTCCGCTGCGATCACGACCGTCTCCAACGCCACGATCCGGTCCCCGCTGTCAGGTACGAACGGCCTCGTGAAGGCGGGTGCCGGCCGGCTGATTCTCTCCGGCCGGAATACCTACACGGGGCCCACGACGGTCCAGGCCGGCGTGCTGCAGGTGACGACGAACATCGCCCTCCCCGGCGATGTCACCGTCAACGCGGGCGGCACGTTCGACGTGAGCGGGCAGGTGTTGAACGGGAGGACTTCCGCGACGATCGCGGGCTCGGGCGCGGCCGGCACCGTCGGCGCGCTCGCCAATACCGGTACGACGGAGGGTTGGGTGCGGAACCTGACGCTGGCGGGCCCTGCCACGTTCGGGTCCAGCGCCGGCAAAATGAACGTCGCCAGCGTGCTGAACGGCGGCGGCTTCGCCCTGGCCGCGGCCGGTACCGGCGAGAAGAACATCCGCATGAACAACGCGCTGACCAACCTCGCCAGCATCACGGTGACCGCCGGCCTGCTGCGGTTGGAAAGCAGCCAGCGCTGGAGCGGGCCGATCACCGTCAACACCGGGGCGCGGCTCGACAGCCACGGCCTGCGGACCAACGCCGTCGCCGTGATCCTCAACGGCGGCACGCTGGCGAACGCCAGCAACGCCTCGCGCTGGACGGGGGCGGTGACCGTCACGAATAACGCGATCATCGAGGCCGGCAATGGCCCCATCACTCTGACCGGTGAGCTGTCCGGCAAGGGCGGGCTGGCCAAGACGGGCGCCAACCGCTTGATCCTGGCCGGCACGGGTGGGGTGGGCGGGTACTTCTACGCGCAGGCCGGCACGGTGGACGTCACCGGCGCGCTCACGGCGGCCGGCAAGAGCATCGTCAGCGGCGGCGCCACGCTCAACTGGTCCGGCGTCGGCGCGCTGGAGACGGCGGCGAACGACTGGGCCGGGGTGGGGGACAACAGCGCCGGCACGCTGAACCTGACCGCCGGCAGCCTCACCCTCACGCCGAGTTTGACGGGCGGGTTCTTCATCGGCAACGTCTCGGTGGGCACGGTGAATGTCTCGGGCGGCACATTGACGCTCGGCAACGACGCCCCGCTGCTGCTGGGCGGCATCGGCGCCAATGCCAACGGCAACGGGACGCTGAACCTGTCGAACACGGGGCGCGTGGTCGCGACCGGCACGGCGCTCCAGCAGATTCGCGTCGGCTCCACGGGCAACGCCACGTCCAGCGGCACGCTGAATCTGAACGGCGGCACGCTGGAGACCGCGCGCACGTTCACCCGCGTGGGCAGTTCGCCCGGCGCTATCGCCTGCAGCGGCGGCACGTTGAAGGCCCGCGGCGCCAACAACAACTGGGTGCAGGGGCTCAGCCCCGCCATCGGGGCCGGGGGGCTGGTCGTGGATAGCAACGGCTACAGCGTGGGCATCCGGCGGCCGCTGCTGGATGGCGGGGGCGGGGGCGGACTGGTCAAGCAGGGCGCAGGTACGCTGCTGCTGACGGCCGACAGCACCTACACGGGAGGCACCACGGTGAACGGGGGGACGCTGGCCGCCACGGCCACCAACGCCGTGGGCACGGGGCCCCTGGTCGTCAATCAGGCCACGCTTGAGGTTCCGGGGGCGGACACGGCCCTGGCGGGGTTTGGGGATGACGGCGCCGGCTGGACGCTGAACGGCGGCGCCACGGTGGTCAGCAACGTGCTGACGCTGACCACGGCCGTGCTCAGCCAGGGGCGGTCGGTCTTCTACAACCGGCGGGTGAGCACGGCGGGGTTCACGCTCGCCTTTACCTACAGCGCCTCCGCGGGCAGCGCGACGCCCGCCGACGGATTGGCCGTCGTTTTTCACGACGATCCGCGGGGGCCCGCGGCCATCGGGGCCAACGGCGGCTCGCTGGCCTACGCCACGTATGGCGCCGTGGGCGGGATTCTCGCCAGCGCCGCGTGGGGGCTCAACCTCTATCCGCCCAACACGCAGGGCATCTGCAACCAGATTTGGAGCAACGGGGTCATCGCCGGCGGTTACGGCGCGGCGACGGGCATCGCCCTCTACGGGACGCCCGTGGACGTGGTGCTGGTCTACAGCAACGCGACCAAGGTGCTCACCGCCACCCTGACCCAGGGCGCCAACACCTTCAGCAAGACCTACGCCGTGGACCTGCCCGCGCAGGTGGGCACGACGACCTACGTCGGCCTCACTGGCGCCACGGGCGGTTCGTACGCCCAGCAGGAGGTGCGCAACTTCTCGTATGCCGCGGCTGGCGCGCTGACCAACCGGCTGGTTGTCACGGACCTGACCCTCAACAACGGCGCCCGACTGGCGCTGGGTCTTGGCAATGCAGCCAGCCAGGTGGTGGCGACCGGCGCGCTGGACGCGGGCCGGGGAACGTTCGGCTTCTCCGATTGCGCGTTCACGACCGGCCCCGGGTTCAATGCGGAGGCGGCGCATGTGCTCGTGGACGCGGCGCGGCTGGCGCTCGGGACGTCGCTCGACGCGGGTGACGTGACGGGGATGCTTGACGGGGCGCCGTTCATCCTGGAGCTGGACGCCGCGCGGGGCGATCTCGTGCTGCGCCCACACTCCTCGCGCGGTACGGTGCTGTTGGTGCGGTGACGGGGTGTTCCGCGGTACAACGTGGGCAGGCGCACCGCCTGCCGGGAGGCACGTGCATGCCTGACAGGAGCCTGCCGGAAATCCAATCGTCGCGCCGGACTTTTCTCGGGCAGCTGGGCGTCGGCGTCGCGGGACTCGGACTGGGTGGCTTCGGCGCCGGGTGCGCGCTGCCGGTGGCCGCGCTGGCCGGCCACGCGCTGCCGCGCAGCACGCCCGAGGCGGAGGGGCTCGCGTCGGCCGGTGTGCTGGCGTTTCTCGCTGCGGCGGCCCGGAACCGCTACGAGCTGCACAGCCTCATGATCCTGCGCCATGGCCGCGTCGTGGCCGAAGGGTGGTGGGCGCCCTACGGCCCCGCGTTCGTCCACACGCTGTACTCGCTCAGCAAGAGCTTCACCGCCACGGCGGTCGGCTTCGCCGTGGCGGAGGGGCGGCTCTCCGTGGCTGACCGCGTCGTGACGTTCTTCCCCGGCGACTTGCCGGCGCAGGTCAGCGATCAACTGGCAGCGCTGCGTGTCAAGGACCTGCTGACGATGGCCGCCGGCAACGCGAAGGAGCCGACGCACGACATGGTGCAGCAGGAGCACTGGGTGCGGCACTTCCTGGCTGCGCCCATCGCGCACGCGCCTGGCAGCCGATTCATGTACAACAGCGCGAGGATCGCCTTCATGAACAGCCTGGCCGCCATGTCCGCCCAGCCCCGCGACGCGCGGCCCGAGCTGCGCGGGACCGGGACGCCTGCGTAGGTGTGGCTCACTGGACCAGGAACACCGTGCCGTGATCCTGCAGCAGCGTGGCGGACGCGAGCGCGACCTTCTTCGCCACCGGGTTGTGGCAGAGGGTGTAGCCGGGGGGGATGTCCAGCACGCTCGCGAAGAACGGTGCCGCGGCGTTCGCGAGCACCGTGCCGCCCGCGGAGTAGTCCACCAGCACGTACTCGGCCTCCGTGGCGCCGCCTCCGCCGACGTCCACGTCGAGCGTCATGCTGCGGATATCCAGCGTGCCGCCCGTCACGGTCAGCTGGTCGGCCGCCACCCCGCTGATCGAGAAATGGGCCACGGTGGCGCCGTCGAGCGTGCCGGCTGCGACCGCGATGCTGCTGCGTTCCACCGTGCCGCTCAAGGTCAGCCGTCCGCCGCCGGACTTGGCCAGGCGGACGTCGCCCTCCAGCCGCCCGGCGTACGTGTAGTCGGCGGTGTTGTTCACCGTCAGCGTTCCCGCCGTGCCGGCCGTGTTGCGCACGGCGCTTGCCACGCCCGGCGTGGCGCCGTCCAGGGTCAAGCCGGCGACTGTCTGATTGCAGCCGTTCAGGTCCAGCCAGCCCGAGCTGCCGCCATCGGCGCCCAGCCGCAGGATCGCGTCCGTCGGCAGTCGGTTGTTGCCGTCGGCCAACTTGACTGTGCCGGCACTGATGCGCGTGGCCCCCGTGTAGGTTGACGCCCCGCTCAGCGTGAGGGTGCCGGTGCCGGTCTTGGTGAAGGCCGCCTTGGTGTTGGCATCGAAATTCGCCAACCGGCCCGCGAAGGTGGTGTCGCCGTTCAAGGCGCCGATTTCGAACGTGCTGGTGCCGGCTGCATTGCCGCCGCTGCGCAGGACGGCGCCGGCGGCGCCGGTCAGTGCGCCCAGTTTAAAGGTGAAGTCGCCGGCTACGCCCGGCGCGCAGATGACGGTTGTGCCCGCGGACAGGTCCCAGGCCGCGGCCGCGCTGGCGGCAACCTCGGCCGTCATCAGGATGCGTCCCTGCGCGACCGTCACGGTGCCGGTCATGGCGCTGTTGTTGCCGCCGAGGTAGAAGTCGCCCACCCCCGTCTTGCGGATCGAAACCGACTTGCTGATCTTCCCGTTGTACGTGGCGGTGGCGGCGTTGTTCACCGTCAGCGTGCTGCCCAGCCCCGAGTTGTCCGTGAGCAGCATGGACATCGTGGTGCCGTCGCTCGCCAGGGCGGACACCTCCTGGTCGCACCCGTTCAGGTCGACGGACGCCGCATCGGTGTCCGAGCCGTTACCGATGTGCAGGGCCGTGCCGGTGGGCAGGCGATTGTCGCCGCCCGCGAGTCTCAGCGTGCCGGTGACGGCCGTGGTGGCGCCGTCGTAGGTGCTGACGCCGCTCAGTTCGATCGTGCCCGCGGCATCGGCCGTGCGCGTCTGCAAGCCGTACGCGTTGGCGCCGTCGCCGATGGCGCCGGTGATCTTGAACGTCAAGCCGTTGCCCGCACCCAGGCGGGTGTTGTTGGCGCCGAGGACGACGTCGCCCTCCCAGACGCAGGCGCCCGAACCGGTGCGGAACGCGCCGTACGTGTCGCCGCCGGAAATCGTGGCCGTCTTGCCGCTGCCCAGCGTGAGGCCGCCCTCGAGCCGGAGCACGCCGCCGCTGACGACCGTGATGGCCGTGCTGCCGCCCAATGCGCCGGCATTCTGGAGGTTCAGGACGCCCGCGCTGACCACGGTGGGGCCGGTATAACCGTTGGCGCCGCTGAGGGACAGCGTGCCGGTTCCGGACTTGGTGAGCCCGCCGCTGGGTGTGCCGGCCTGCAGCGCCTGGCCGATGGTGATGTCGAAGCCGGCCGTGTTGATCAGGGCGCCGCCAGATTGCACGTAGACCGCGCTCAACCCCTGCATGAACGTGGTCGTGTTTGCCGAGGGCTTCAGCGTGCTGCCGTTCAAGTTGACCGTGCTGGTGCCCGTGCTGCCCGAGGTGCGGTGGCTGATGGCTGTGGTGGTCACCGTGCCGCCGTTCAGATTCACCACGCCGTTGGCGCCGGAAGAGGAGATCTGCACACCGTTGCCGAACAGCGCCGTGCCGCCGCCGATGGTCAGCGTGCCGCCGTTGCCCGTGGTGGCGCCGACTAGGGTGCTGCCACCCACCGTAAACGTCCCACCCGACTGCACGATGGATGAGGCCCCCCGGATGATCACGCAGAACCCGCCGCCTATGTCGAGGCTGCCCACCGTCAGCGATCCGCCGCCGATACTCAGGTTGCCCACGGTCGCCAGCAGTTCCAATCCGCCGCAAACCGCTGCGTCCGTGCCCGCGATGGTGGCCGTGCGGGTCACGCCGATGCGCGCCCTGTCGTCGCTGTCCGGCCGGGGGGTCGGCGTCCAGTTGCCGTCGGTGACCCAGCTGCCGGAGGTCACGTTGAAGTCGCGCTGGACGGTCTGTGCGTGGATCATTGGGCAGGGCGCCAGCAGGCCGCACACCAACCCCAGCGCCGCCCGCGCCACGGCCGCCAGTTGCGCGCGAACGGGGTGAATCGAGATTGCGTTCAGCTTCACTTTCGAACCTCCCTCTTGCTGTAGCCTATCGCGCTGATGGCGCGCCGCTGTTCTCAACGGATATCGAAGATGGTGCCGTTGCCGGTACTGCGTGCCGTCAAGGTCACGGTTTTCGCCAGGTTGTCATAGTGGACCACGAAGCCCGTTGAGCCGCAGGAGAGCTCCCGTCCCTCAGGTAGTCCCGCGAATGTGCCCGTCAGGTTGGAAAAGTCCTTGATGATGGTGAAGACCGTGTCCATGGGCGGTACGTACTCCGGCGACACGTCGACGATGAGCGTGGCGTCGGTCAGCTGCAGCGCCCCCGTGACGATGAGTTGATCGTACCCCGTGCCCGCATCCGGGCCGTTGATGTTGAGGCGCAGGAAGGTGCCGTTGCGGAGCGTGACCGCGTTGTTGACGGTGAAGATCGCCGGGGTGGTCGCCTCGCCCGGCGAGAGCGAGGCGGGGCTGTCGAGGGTCACGGCGCTGTCGGTCGACCCGGCGCCGCCCAGGGTGCTCGTGCCCGAGAGCGCGTACGCGCCGCCGCCGGTGTGGGCGGCGTTGACCAGCAGGGTGCCGGCCGTGATCGCCGTCGTGCCGGCGTAGGTGTTGGCGTGGGTCAGGACCAGGGTTCCCGGTCCGGCCTTGGTGAAGCTGCCGCCGGCCGTGCCGCTCACCGCCCCCGTCAGTGTGGAACGGTTGTACACCGTCAACGTCTTGGGAATGGTGCCGATGTCAAAGTCGCCGCCGAGCGTCAGGTTGCCCGTGCCGCCGCTGGCTTCGCCCAGGGACGAGCTCGCGTTGAGTGTGAGCGAATTGTCGAGCGCGCGCGCCCCGGCTCCGTCGGAGGCCAGCGTGCCGCCATTCAGGTAGACCGTGGCGGTGCTGAGCACGTTGTCGGCGCCGAGCGCCAGCACGCCGCCGTTCAGCCACGTCGTGACCGTGTAGGTATTGGCTCCGCGCAGCACCCACGTGCCCGCGTCGGCTTTTTGCAGGCTCCCGGCCGTGATGCCGATGGCGCCGCCCATTTCCCCGACGCCCGTGCCGCCGAGCGTGAAGCTGTGTGGCCCGCCAACGTTGCCGTTCCAGGTCAGGGTTCCCGCGCCGGAGGCCTTCAGTCCGCAGCCCCCGCCGGCGCTCGCGTGCAGGGTGATGGGGTGGTCGGTGGTGGTGGCACCCCCGGTGTAGACGAGGACCCCGCTGGCGCCCCCGCCGTAGCCGAGGACAATGGTCCGATTCCCGCCCGTGGGCGTGCCCAGGCTGCTGGCGGCCTCGCCGCTGTTCCCGAGCAGCGTGACCTCCAGCGCCCCGTTGCGGATCTCCGTTGCGCCCGTGTAGGTGTTCGGACCGCTCAGGGCCACCGTGCCGGTGCCCGTCTTGACGAGCGCCAGTGTGCCGCCCGTACCGGTGTTGTTGCGCAGCCGACCCGCGAAGGCGGAACTGACACTGTTGTAGCCGAGGGTCAGCGTGATGGCTCCGGCCCCGTTGTTCACGACCTGTCCAAGCGCCGCGCCCGTCGTGCCTGACAGGCGCTGGAAGGTCTTGTCGAAGCCATTGAGGTCGAGCGTGCCCGCCGTGGTCCCGCCGTTCAGCACCACGTCGGCGTAGGCCGGTACCCCGTCTACGGCGCCCAGCTTGAGCGTGCCGCCGTTGACGGTGGTGACGCCCGTGTACGTGTTTGCGCCGGAGAGGGTGAGCGTGCCGGCACCCGCCTTGGTGAGGGCCAGCGCGCCGGAGAGATTGCCAATGTAGGTTCTGTTGTCAGCCTGGTTTACCGTCAGCGTGCCGCCGCCGGTGGCTGTCACCGTCTTGGCCATGGTCGTGCCGGCGTATGTCAGCCCCCCCACCTCCTGGTTGTGGCCATTGAGGTCGAAGGTGGCGGTCTGGGAATTGACGCTGTTGCCGATCGTCAGCACCGTGCCGATGGGCAGGCGGTTGTCGCCGCCGTCCAGTTTGCACAAGCCCACGACGATCAGCGTGTCGCCGCCGTACGTGCTGGTTCCCGAGAGCACGACGGCGCCACCGCCGTCGGCGTTGCGGATGGCCAGGTCGTAGGTGTTGGCGCCGTCGCCAACGGCGCCCGCCACGGTCAGGCTGGTCCCCGCGCCGTTGGCCCCGATGCGCGCCGCGTTGGCGCCCAGCGTGACCGGGCCGTCCCAGGTGTTGGCGCCGGAGTAGGACTGCAGCGCGCCGATGTTGTTGCCGCCGGTGCCCACGATCGTCACGGTTTCGCCGCTCACCGTGATGCCGCCGGCCAGTTCCAGGCGCGCGCCGCTGGCCACCGTCGTGGATCCGGCGGTCGTCCCGAGAGCCAGCGGATTGCTGATCCTGAGTACGCCGTCCGAAACCGTGGCAGCGCCGCTGAAGGTGTTGGCGCCGGTGAGCGCGAGCTCGTGGGTCCCGGTCTTGGTCAGGGCCAGGTTGCCGTCCAGCGTGCCGGCATAGGTGAAATGCACGCTGTTGTTGATGGTCAGCGTGCCGGTCGCGCCCGCGCTGCTTGTCACCGACATCGGCATCGTGCTGCCCAGCGCGGTCAGGCCGGGCACCTGTTGATTCCGGCCGTTGAGGTCCAGCGTCGCGGCGCCGGTGTCGCCCGCATGGCCGAGGTTCACGGTCTGGTCCGTCGGCAGGCGGTTGTCGCCGCCATCCAGCTTCAGCGTGCCGTCGGCCACGGTCGTGGCGCCGCTGAAGGTGCTGGCCCCCGCGAGCGTCAGGGTGCCGGCCCCGTCTTTCTTCAGCGTGAGCGTGCCGGCGATGACGCCGTCGAAAGCGGTGTCCACGCTCTGGTTGACCGTCAACGCGCCGCCCGCCGCGCTGCTCGTCACCGTGCTGGCGCCCGTGCCGGAACCGCTGCCGCTGCGTTTCAGGGCGCCGACAGTCTGGCTGAAGCCCGCCAGGTCGAAAACGGCGTCTTCGTCGGTGCCGGAGTAGTCGACGTCGAGGGTGGTGCCGGCGGGCAGGAGATTGCCTGCGCGCAGCTTGAGCGTGCCGCGGATGATGCGCGTGGCGCCGGTATAGCTCTTGGTGCTGCCTCCCAGCTCGATCTTCCCGGCGGTCGAGCAGATATGCAGGTTGGCGAACGCGCCGTTCTGGATGTCGCCGCTCAGCACCGTTGTCGCGCTGCTCCCGGCGCCCACGCGCGCCGTGGAGTTGCCGAGGATGACGGTGCCCGCCCACTCTGCCGTGGCGCCGGTGTTGGCTTTCAGGGCGCCATCGTAACTGCTGCCGCTGCCCCCGTCGCCGTTGATCGTCAGGGTTTCGCCGGTCACGGTTATGCCGTTGTCCAGGAGCAACCGCGCTCCGGCGGCAACCGTTGTGCCGCCGCCCGTGCCGCCCAGCGCGGTGGCGTGCTGCACGAGCAGGGCGCCCCCCGCCAGCGTCGTGGGTCCTGCGTACGTGTTGGCGCCGGAAAGCGTCAGCGTCGCTGCGCCGGTCTTCACGAGCCCCTGGTTCCCGGCGATGGCGGTCCCGTACGTGGCGCCGGTCGCCATTTCGAGGCCCAGGAACGAGCCGGTACTGAACGTGGCGTTGACCAGCAGGCTGCCGAGGTTCGCCGACGTCCACTCGCCCGCGCCGCCGTACCGGATCGCCAGCGTGCCGCCGCTGTTGGCGGTGACCTTGCCGGCCGTGCCGTAGCCGGGCAGCGCGGTCGTGGCCGCTGCGACCAGCGTGCCGCCGTTGACCACGGTGTTGCCGGTGTACGTGTTGGCGCCGGTCAGCGTCAGCGTGCCGTTCCCGGACTTCGTGAGGCCGCCGCTGGGCGTGCCGGGCAGCAGCGCCTGGCCGATCGTGATGTCGAAGCCGGCCGTGTCGATCAGGGCGCCGCCGGCCTTGACATTGGCCGCGGTCAGCCCGGTCATGAACGTGGCCTGATCCACGCGTGCCGCGAGCGTGCCGCCGTTGAAGTTGAACGTGCAGGTGCCGCCATTGCTCGCCACCTGCCGGGTGCCGAGCGTGCCGCCGTCAAGGTTGACCGTGCCGGCATGGCTGGCGCTGGCGATCTTGAGCACGTTCCCAACCTCGACGCCGCCGGCAGACAGCGTGAAGGTTGCCACGCCCGAGGGGCCCGCGCCACCGATCAGGACGCCGTTAGCGGCGCCGGCCGGGCCAAAGGTCGCCGTGCCGCCGTTCTGGGTGTAGGTGCTGCCTTTGCGCAGCACAAAGAGAAAGCCGGAGGCGAGGTTGTAGTCGGTGACGGTCAGGGCGCCGCTGCTCACCTGCAAGTTGCCGATCCCGGTGGGGTTGCCCCCGATTTCGAGTGTCCGCGCCGCGGCGTTCGCACCGGTGGCGATCGTGGCCGTGCCGCCGTTCAGCATCTTCGGATCGTCGGCACTGGTGGGGACGGCGGCGGTACTCCAGTTGCCTCCCGCGCCGCCGAGGAACCAGCTGCCCGTGCCGGTATTGCTCCAGGTCCTGGTTGCCCCCGGAGCCGCTGACGCCAGCCAGCCGTGCAGCGCCAGAGCCCCCAGCAGCTTCGCCGTGGCACTCCACGTGTTCGCACTACAGCCCGGCATGGCGTTAAGGATGCTAGAACGGTTTGTGCCCATAACGCACTCCTCAGGTTCGCAGGGTGGCGAAAAATGCCAGCCGCACACGCTCATATGATAGTCCTCGATAGCCGGCGAACGCAAGAAAAAGGCCCGATTCCTTCGGGTGGAGGCCTGCCGTGGAGCCGGCCGTCCCCGGCCGGTAGCCACATGGGCGTGCGCGTGCGCTTCCCCCGTGGCGCCGGTATCCGACCGGCGCGGACGATGGCGGGAGCGGCGGCTGCGGATGTGCGCACGAAACCCCCGCAGCCTACTGCCCTTCCAGGTTCAGTCGCTCGTTGCCGCCGCCGCTTTCAGGAACAGCAGCGGGCGGGAACGCCAGGCCGGCGGCAGTTGCCAGCGGTTGGTCGCGGCGCCGCCGCGCGGGGCGTAGCCGAGGATCGTCCACGCCGGTCCGGTCACCAGGTTGGTGCTGCCCAGGATGCGGAACGGGGTGTCGAAGGCGTTGGCGCCCCCGCGCCACGTCAGCCAGCCTTCGCCGTCGAGGGCGCCGATGCGCAGCGTGTCCGCGCGGCTGCGGGGATCCGTGCCCGCCCAGTACTCCTGCCAGTCCGGCAGTCCGTCGCCGTCGCTGTCGGCGCGTCCGGCCAGGCCGTTGGTGATGCCGTGGCCCGTCAGCCACGCCTCCGGCACGCCTTCGGCCGAGTAACGCGCGCCGAGCGTCTCCGCCGCGAAGCGCCGCAGCGGGCCGCGCCAGTCGTCGAGGTAGGCGGTCAGCCGGTCGCGCGCCACGCCTTGCGTGTCGCCGCAGCGGTACAGGGCGGCGAGGCCGTAGAGCTCGCGCACGGCCAGGTCGTAATCGTCCGTGTAGGCGGGCGCGCCTTCGGATACGCGGCGGCTGTGATTCGTGATGGCAGGCTTGCTCAGGAAGTCGAGCAGCGCGGGGGCGGCGGCCGGGGCGCCGATCTCGCCGAGCGCCAGCGTCACGGCGCGGATGTCGGCGAAGGCGCTGCCGGCCGAGCAGGCGGCGAGCTTGTTCGTGAGCGCCGGCAGGGCGCGCGCGTCGCGCGGGTAGCCCAGCGCGCGCACCGAGCTGCGCACGACGGTTGTGCCCAGCGTCTGCGTGTCCAGCCAGCCGGCGAGATACGGCACGCCGTTCGTCGCGCCGCAGAAACACAGCGCGCGGGCCTCTTCGGCCGTCGGTGCGGCGGCAAGGCCGGCTGCCAGGAACGGCACGGCGCGCGCGGGCGCCGCTAGCAGGGCCGCCAGGTTGGTGGCGACGCCGGGCGCCTGGGCCGCCGCCTGCAGCTGCGCGTCCGTGGGGTCCGGCAGGTCCGCGAGCGGCCAGCTCGCGGGCAGGTTGCCGATGGCCTTGAGGTGGGCCTGCACCGTCGCGAGGTCCACGTGGCGGAGATCGCGCCCTGTCTGCAGGGCGAGCGCCGCCGCATAGCCCGCGGCGTAGCCCTCGTTGCCGACGTCCGACTGCATGCGCGTCAGCGGCAGGGCGTCGTGTTCGACGGATTTGCAGCGGCCGACGACGAGGATGCCCTCCAGCCCCCGCGGCAGGAGCGCGCGCCAGGGCACGGAGCTCGTGCCGTGAGGCATCAGCCCCGCGTGGCTGGACCGCGAGGTGGGGTAGGTGTGCATGTCGTAGTCGGACTCCGTGACGCAGATCGTGTCGGCATACGTGCGCTTGCGGTACTGGTCCAGCGCCGTCACGACGTAGTCGCCGAGGATCAGCCGGCCCTGCCGCGAGCCGTAGAGCGGATACTGGTCCCAGCGGTTCGTGGCGGTCGACATGCCGCTGGCCCGCCGGCCGAGGGCGTAGAACTGGGTGCAGCTGTAGACATCCTCCGGGTCGATGAAGAGCCAGGAGTTGTTCTGGTAGCCGGTCTGGTCCTTGAAGTCCGTGTGGTAGCCCGCGTCCTGCTGGGCGAACTCGCCGTGGTTCAGGTAGTCGTACGCCGCGCCGGCCCACGCGCAGACGTCGCCGTCGCCGGTGGCGTCGATGACCACGCGCCCGCGCACGGCCGCCCGCCCGAGGGGCGTGGCCACCACGACCCCCCGCACGACGGCGTTGCTCTTCAGCACGCCGCAGGCCAGGGTGTTGAACCAGATCTCCCCGCCGGCGTCCTCCAGCGTCCGGCGGAACCAGTTCGCCTTGTGCGTGGGCTGCCAGCGCACGCTGCCGTACTCGGCGGCGAAGCCCTGGCGATAGCCGCGCCAGTACGCCCCGATGCCGTTGACGCCCGTGCCGCCGAGCAAGCCGAGCTGCTCGATGCAGAGCACCCTGGCGCCCTTGCGCGCAGCGGCGATCGCCGCCGGCGCCCCGGCGGCCCCGCCGCCGACCACGATGACGTCGTAGTCGCC
>CAYOBW010000198.1:2792-13266 GCA_964402115.1 uncultured Victivallales bacterium | reverse complement strand
CCCTTGACCCAAGTCAAGGCGCTCCCACACGGGCTTCTGCTAAGGTGCTCGCGTACGAACGAAAAAGCAAGGCGGTGCCGGCGGCAACCGGCGCCGCGCCAACAGGGAGAAAGACCATGGCAACGCGTAAGATCATCTCGATAGACGAAGAAAAATGCAACGGCTGCGGCAACTGCGTGACGGGCTGCGCCGAAGGCGCGCTCCAGATCGTGGATGGCAAGGCGAAACTGGTGAAGGAGCTCTTCTGCGACGGGTTCGGCGATTGCATCAAGAGCTGTCCGACGGGCGCGCTGGTCATCACCGAGCGCGATGCAGAGGCATTCGACATGGACGCCACGCGCCGGAACCTCATGCAGACGCAGGGCGTGGAGGCCGTGCGGCGCATGGAAGCGGCCAACCGCGTCCACACGGAACCCGCCCCCGCGCCGGCGGCTCCCCTCGGGCACGGCCACGGACCCGGCCACGGCGGCTGCCCGGGCAGCCGGATGCGCATGGGGCTGCAGGACGCCGCGCCCAAGGCGCCGGCCCAATCCGGCGGCGGCGGGCATGCCATTCCGTCCGAGCTCAACCAGTGGCCCGTCCAGCTGCACCTCGTGCAGCCGGGCGCGCCCTTCTTCAGCAACCGCGAGCTGGTGGTGCTCAGCACCTGCGCGCCGGTGGCTTCGGCGGACGTGCACTGGCGCTTCCTGCGCGGCCGCGGCGTGGTCGTCGCCTGCCCGAAACTCGATCGCACGGAGCCGTATAGCGAGAAACTCGCCGCTATTCTCCGTGACAAGACCATCCCGAAGGTCATAATCGTGAGAATGGAAGTACCCTGTTGCGGGGGCTTGACCCAGATTGCCCGCCAGGCTGCGGCCCGCAGCGAGCGCACGGACCTGAAGGTCGAGGAGGTGACCGTGGGCTTGAACGGCGACATCCTGGCCACCGAACCGCTGAATTGAGGAGAAACAACCATGACCGACATGCGCGGAATACCCATTAACCTTGCCGGCTGCGTGGACTACGCAGCCGACGCGGTGGTCAGCAAGACGATCCTGGACAAGCAGGCCGGCACGCTGACCGTGTTTTCCTTCGACGCGGGGCAGGGGCTCAGCGAGCACACCGCCCCCTACGACGCCACCGTGGCCGTGCTCGACGGCGAGGCGGCGATCCGGATCGGCGACCGGACGCAGAACGTACGGGCCGGCGAGCTGATCGTCATGCCGGCCGGCATTCCGCACGCCCTGCGCGCGGAGCAGCGCTTCAAGATGCTGCTGATCATGATTCGACAGAAGGATTGAAACCCGGGCGTCCGACTTGACCCAAGTCAAGGCGCCTGTCACACGGGTGCGCTAGATTGCGCGCCAACAACACAAACCGCCGGCGCTGAGGCGCCGGGTACGCAAACGAGGAAGAAGGAGCGAGACAAAATGGCAAAGATGTTCTGTTACCAGTGTCAGGAAGCCGCGGGCAACCGGGGCTGCTCAGCGCGGGGCATGTGCGGCAAGACGGCCGAGACGGCGAACCTGCAGGACCTGTTGGTCCACGTGCTGAAAGGCGTGGCCGTCTACGGGGCCAAGGCGGCCGATGAAGGCGTGCTCGATCGCGCCAGCGGTTTTTTCATGGCGGACGCGCTGTTCACCACGATCACGAACGCCAACTTCGACAATGCGCGCATGACGGTCCTGGTTGACGAAGCGCTGCAGCTGCGCGCCGCCCTGTGCGCCAAGGTGGGCGCCCAGGTGACCGGCCCGCTGCCGGACGCCGCGACCTGGACGCCGGCGTCCGCCGCCGACTACGCCGCGAAGGCGGAGCAGGTGGGCGTGTTGTCGCAGCCGAACGAGGACGTGCGGTCGCTGCATGAACTGCTGATTTATGGACTGAAAGGCGTCGCCGCCTACGCCCATCACGCGGCCGTGCTGGGCTTCGAGCAGGACGCCGTGTACGGCGACATCATGCGGCGGCTGGCCTCCACGACGCGCGATCTGCCGGTGGACCGGATGATCGCCGAAGTCATGCAGACCGGCGCCCTGGCGGTGACCGTCATGGCCCTGCTGGACCAGGCGAACACGAGCACCTTCGGCCAGCCCGAGATCACCACGGTCAACCTCGGCGTGCGCCAGAACCCCGGCATCCTGGTTTCGGGCCACGACCTGAAGGACCTGCACGAGTTGCTGGAGCAGACCGCGGGCACGGGCGTGGACGTCTACACGCACAGCGAGATGCTGCCGGCGCACTACTACCCGACGTTCAAGCGCTACCCGCATTTCGTCGGCAACTACGGCAACGCGTGGTGGAAGCAGGACGAGGAGTTCGAGTCGTTCAACGGCCCGATCCTGATGACCACGAACTGCATCGTGCCGGTGCGGGATTCGTACAAGGCGCGCATCTACACGACTGGCTCGGCCGGCTACCCGGGCGTCAAGCACATTGCCGACCGGCCCAAGGGCGGACAGAAGAACTTCGCGGCGCTTGTGACGCAGGCGAAGGGCTGCCCGGCGCCCATCTCGCTGGAGACCGGCACGCTGGTGGGCGGCTTCGCGCACAACCAGGTCATGGCCTTAGCAGGCAAGGTGGTGGAAGCGGTCAAGAGCGGGGCGATCAAGCGCTTTGTCGTCATGGCCGGGTGCGACGGCCGCCAGAAGGGCCGCGCCTACTTCTCCGAGGTGGCGGAAACGCTCCCGAAGGATGCGGTCATCCTGACCGCGGGTTGCGCGAAGTACCGGTACAACAAGCTGAACCTGGGGGACATCGGCGGCATTCCGCGCGTGCTCGACGCCGGGCAGTGCAATGACAGCTACTCGCTGGTCGTCATTGCGCTCAAGCTCAAGGAGGCGTTCGGTTTGCAGAGTCTGAACGACCTGCCGCTGTCGTTCGACATCGCCTGGTACGAGCAGAAGGCCGTCTGCGTGTTGCTCGCCTTGCTGCATCTCGGCGTCAAGGGGATCCGCCTCGGGCCGACGCTGCCGGCGTTCCTTTCGCCGAACGTAGCCAAGGTGCTGGTCGAGAACTTCGGCATCAAGGCCACCGGCGAGGTTGGCGCGGACGTGGCCGCCATCATGGCCGGCCAGTAGCCGCCAGCCACAACAGACGCAGAAGATCGATGGGCGGGGCGCCCGGAGCGAACCGGGCGCCCCGCTCAATCCCGAGCGGCGGTGCTACCGCGTCGCACCCACCACGCGCCGCCAGCGGTCTCAGCTGGTAGCCGCGGGCGCCAGCCCGTGGATGTCCCCGCCTGCGTCCGGCGCGGCAGGCCGGATCGGCCCGTCCACGCCCTGCGCGGGCGCGGCTACGTGCAACGCAACCGAACACCGCCAATCGAACACCGCACACGGTTGTCTGGAAGCGCACCGGGAGGGCGAACGTGCTCGTGAGCCGTGCGCGCTGCGGGTGCGCCAGCGGCGCGAGGAACGACGGCGAGCGCGTAGGCGAGGATTTGGCGCCCCTCTCAATTCCAGCCAACCCTGCCTCTGTGGAATGAAATCTGCTCCGTATACTCTCCAAGGACTGCTTTACCGTGCAGGCAGGACTTCCATCAGGCAGTTGGTGCCGGCACACGAGCGGCGGCTGCTACCGGCCAAAGGGGGCACACACAAGATGTTCGACACCGACGCTGAAGCAACAGACGCCAGGCAGGGTGCCACGAAGCAGGACGATGCGGTACAAGCCGTGACGCAAACAACACGGGCCGAAGACCTTGCGCAGTCTATAGGCATGCTGCTGAAGAATGACGCTCTGCACTGCTGGCTGTCACGCGGAGACGCTGAACATGCGCTGGGCGTGGCGTATGTCCAGCTGTTGCAGGCGCTGGGGGCAGCGGACGCGCTGAGCTTCCGCTTCGAGAACAAGACGCTCACGGTGGGCGAGCAGGAGATCCCCGCGGACGGCAACCCGCTGGTTCGCGTTTTCTGCGATCATCTTCGCGAACGTGAGATCGTCGAGTTCAGCCTGGCGCGCAATGTGACCCAGACCGCCCTGCGCCAGTTCCTGGACCTTCTGGAAGCCCCCGCGGACGAGCTCCGTGCGAACGGCGGCTTCGGCGCCGCGCTCGGCCTGGCCGCCATCCAGAACGTCAAGGTCCGCCGCGTTGTCCTGCAGGCGGTCGATGAGGACGAAGTGATTGTCCGGAAGCAGTTCGTGGCCGATCACGAGAAACACGGCGCGGGCATTCTGGCCTTCCTGCGCGGACAGATCAACGCGGAGAGCGAGGAGGCGCGCCGGCAAGCTCACGAGATCTCGTCGGATATCGACAAGTTGGTCGAGCTGATCATGCGGGCGGCCGACGTAAAACAGGCCCCCGCCGCCCTGCAGGACGGCGAATCGCTCACGGACGTTGTCGTTGGCAGCCTGCGCCGGACCTTCTCGCGGCTCATGAAGTCGTCGCTGGCCGAGACCCAGAAAGGACGCAAGCTGCTCTCCCGGACCCTGGTGATGCTCGAGAAGGAGGTGTTGGCCACGTTGCGCGGTCTGGCGGGCGAGACTACGGAGGAAGACGCGCGCGCGGTGGCGGAAAGCATCGAATCGCTGCGGGACGACCTGGAGATGGACGTGCTGGCGAACGACTACGTTCGCCAGCGGCGCGCGACGGAGAAGACCGAGAAACGCATTCTGCGGCACATGCGGGCCGAGGACGGCGGCGAGCTGAGCGAGAGCGAACTGCGCACACGGCTGGCCGAGAGCGGCTTGAGCATCGAGGAGTGGCAGGAGCTGGTGTTTCGCAGCCGCCAGGCGCCTGGCGCGACCGGTGGCGCCGGCGACGGTGGCGACGGGTTGCAGTCCCTGTCGCACCTCGCGACGCTGCTGCGGCGCATGGAGCTCCTGGCCTCGCAGACGGGCGCCGTGACCACCCTCCCGGACCCCCTGGCGGAAACGGCCAATCACGTGCGCCACGCCATGGCGCTGGCCATGCGCGATACCGAACAGAAGATGCGCACGCTGGCCACCGATGTGCGCGCCGCGGAGAAGGCCGAACGGACGGCGCGCAAGGCCGGACGCAAGAAGGAGGCGGAGGAAACCCATCTTTCGCGCCAGCATATGCTCGAAATGCTGGCCGAGATCGTGCAGGAGCTTTGCCAGCCGCTGTCGGTCATCAACTGCTCGTTGCAGATGGTCATAACCGACCGCCTCGGCCCGGTCTCCGAGGGACAGCGGTCCATGTTGAACCTCGCCAACGAGGCGGCCGAGAGAATCTTCATGCTGACGAACAGCCTGCGCAAGATTTCCGGCGATCCCGAGAAGCTGGAGCCCGACCTCAAGCTGACCGCTTCGTTCTACCGTTGAGCTACGGTCCCGAGACGCGCAGGCGGTAGTAGCGCTGCACGGCCGCGGGGGCGGTGTCCGTGTGCGTCATCGTGCCGCCCGTGCCGGACAGCCGCAGCGCGCCTGGCAGTGGCAGCCACGCCGTGTTCGTGACCCCCAGCGCAGACTTGAAATCGAGCGCGTACACCCGTCCTGTGATGCTGGACCAGGTCACGACAACCGCCTGCGGCGCCGCGCCGCGCTGCAGGCGGGAGATGACAAGCGCGCTCTCGCGGTTGACGGCGTCCGTGCCCGCGAACTCCTCGTCGTCGTTGCTGAGCGAATCGCCGTCGTAGTCGGTGTCACCCGTCAGCACGATGACCGCGGCGTGGGCGGCCGGCCCGATCAAACCGACCCGGTCGCGCGCCCACACGAAGACGGTGTTCGTGGCGTTGAGCCGCGCGCCGCCGGTGACCGCATTGGTGGCAACCGTCCACTGGCCGTTGGTGGTTCCGCCGCCGTCCGCCAGCGCCACGTAGTACCCCGCCAGGCCCGACCCCTCGTCGGAGAACCGCGACCAGGCGCTGGTGATGGCCGTGCCGAACACGTAGGGTCCGAACTGGCTGTGGCGAATCGCGATCGCGGCCAACTCCGCGGACGGGGCCCGCGTGTCCACCCAGAGCGGCCCGTGGAACACGGGTGCGCCGCGGTTGCCGCGGGCATCTTCGGCTTGCACGGCGGCCCACCAGTTCGAGCCGTGGCCAGGCACGAGGGCGGCGCCCGCCAGACCGTTCGTCACGCCCTGCCAGGCGGGCTGGGCGCCGGCGGCCACCCCCACGCGGTAGCGGCTGACCCCGCTGCCCCGGCCGTCGTCGGCTGCCATCCAGCTCAGGGCCAGCGTGCGGTCGGCCGACCAGGTGCGCGGTGCGTGGCGCGCGTCAGCGAGGGCGCCGGGAGCGGCGGGGGCCTCGTTGTCCACCAGGAACGGCTGGCTGGTCGCCGACACGCTCCAGAAGACGCCGTCCCACAGCCGCGCGCGCACGAGCGTGTTCGTGCACAGCACGAGGGGCGGCGTGGCGTTGGTCGTGCTCCAGGTGGCGGTCAGCAGGTTGGTGACCAGGCCGGAGGCGCCGCGCGTGAGCAGGCCGGTCACCTGGCGCGCCGCGGCGTTCGTGAGCGCGGGCTGGCCCACGCTGGCGCGCGCGGCGACCAGGTGCGGCGGCGACCAGGTGCGGCCGCCGTCGGCCGAGAACCCCAGCTCGAGCTCGCACGTCTCGCCGTCGGCATCGGCGACCCGGTTGCTGAGCGTTACCCAGCCCGAGCCGTTCGTGGCGGTGTGCGCGGCGCCCAGCGCGGCCAGGAGCGGCGGCGTACGCGAGCTCAGGGTCAGGTTGGCGAAGACCACCGGGCGCACCGGGTCGTTGCTGTCGAGGGCCACGAGCATGGTGGTGTCCGTGCCGGTGGGCACAGTGGCCGAATCCACCTGCACCGCCACGTTCGTCTGCCGGCCCGGCGCCAGGACGCCGTTCGTCACCGAAAGCGTCAGCCAGGGAGCATCGCTGACCACGGGGCCGATGGCGAGGTCGTCCACGTACCAGCCCTCGTCGGTGACGAACTCGTCCGAGCCGAGACGGAACCGCAGCCGCACGCCCATGCCCGCGTAAGCCCCCAGGTCGAAGGTGACCTGCTGCCACCCGCCGGTGCCGCCGAAACAGGGCGTGTAGAACGGGAACGGCGAGGCCAGATTGTTCACGATCAGGTAGGGATAGCCGCCCACCGGCGCGATCTGCGTGTAGTTCAACCCGCCATCCGTCGAGAGCTCCACGACCGCGCCATCCCACGTATGCGTCGCGTCCTCGACCTCCGTGCGCAGCCACTGCCGGTAGACCAGGCGGGCGCCGGGCGCCAGCTGGATCAGCGGGGAAATGAGCGAGGCGTCCATGCTGTTGAAATACTGCCGTACGTTGTCGGCCCCGCAGTACCACGCGTGGGTCCCGGAGAAGGCTCGCAGCGTCGCAATGTGCCAGAGGTCGCGCTTGCCGCCGTGCGTCCAGTCGGCCTCCCCGGCCTCCACGTCGTCGCGCAGACCCACGCCGGTGACCGACGTGGTCCAGACCAGCTGGGTGTTGCCGCCGTTGGCCACGGTGAGCGTGACGTTCGTCGCGTCGCCCGCCCGCAGCACCATGTGGCGGTTGGTGGGCGTTATCGCGATCACCGGGTAGACGACGCCGAACGTGTAGGGGCCGGACTGCGCGTCGTAGCCGGCGCGGTCGGCGGCTTCGAGGCGGTACTCGTAGGTGTCGCGCAGCACGCCGGGCGCCGGCAGGTTCGCCGCGTACTCACCGGGGGTGTCGGTGGGCAGCAGGGGTGTCTGCCGCCAGTTGAGGCCGTTGCGGCGCCACCGCAGCGTGGCGGAGGCCACGGCATCGTTGTCGGTGATTGTGGCCGTGACGCGCCACGGCGCGGGCTGTTCCTGCGGATTGGCCAGGGGCGTGTGCGCGATGAGCGGCCCGCCCGGCAGCCCCGCGCGGTCGCGCGGATTCGACCGGTCGCCGTACTCCTCCAGGTTCAGATAGCCGTCCCCATCCGGATCCTCGTCCCAGCTGGCGGCCAGCGACCCGAAGTAGAAGATCTCCCACCAATCCGCCAGCGCATCGCCGTCGCTGTCGCGCGTTTCGGGCAGGTAGATCGCCGCCCCGCCGTGCGCGCCGTCCATGACGATGCCCGCGGCCGGGTTCCGCGCGATCTCCCCCGCCGCCGGCCAGCGCTGGTTGTCGATCCGCCACTCCGCGAAACGGTACACCGTGCTCCCGATCGTCGCCGCCGCCGGCGCGGTCACCGTCGCGCAGACACTGTCCGCGTTGCACCAGAGCGTGGTGTTGACAATGCCCGGCACGCTCGAGGTCAGCGCCAGGCTGAACTGCTCTTCCCACCGCCACATCAGCACCGAGTCGCTCTCCAGCGCGAACGTGACGCTGTTCGACGTGCCGATGGCCGGCACGCTGGCCGTGCCAACCCAGCCCGCGCAGCGCATCCGCCGGCCGTTCACCGGCGGCGTGGCCGCGCCGGCCGTGGCGCGCACCACCCGGCCCGACGGCCAGGAGACGCTGCCGTAGGCGGGGCTGACCGTGCCGTGGTTCTCCGGCGAGCCGAACACCGACAGCTGCACGGCGGGCGCCACGCGGAAACGATGCAGCGTGGCGGGCGCGTCGGCGGGATGGGTCGCGGCAAGCCCCACCGCCTCGCGTGCGGCGAGATAGTAGTAAACGTCCGTGCCCACCGGCTGCGCCGGCAGCGTGGCGCGGTAAAGGCTGTTGCTGACCAGCATCAGGTGGTTGGACGTGAACGCCTCGGTGCTGCCGTTCGTGTTCCAACAGAGCAGCAGGCTGTTTGTCGCCAGCGCCGTGGTGGCGGTGATGCGCGCGTCCACGACGTAGCCGCTGCTGCTCGCGGCCTGGTTCTCCAGGGGCGTGTGCACGATGCGCGGCGGCGCGGCCAACCCGCTGACGATCAGGGCCAGGGGCTGCTCGGGCTGCGCCAGGGCGCCGTCGAGCTGCACGACCACCTGGTAGAAGCCGTTCGTGCTCGGCGTGCGCACGACGAGCACCTGCTCGACGTTGTCGAGCCGGTTGTCGCCATTCGTCGCGGCCGCGTCGGGCGTCTGGGGCAGGAGGACGTACGGGAAGTTCGTCACGCCGTCGGGCGCAATGATGCGCAGGTCGAGGTCGTTAACCAGCTTGGGCGTCGCATCGTCCAGCCCCGTCGCCGCCACCCCCGGGGGATCGGTCCAGCACAGCGTGGCCCGCAGCGGCGAACGGCCGTCCCAGCGGCCGGCCACGACATACCGCGTGACGTTCGAGCTCAGCGTGGCCTCGTGCACGCCGCTGCCGCCCAGGTAGGTGGCATGCGTCTGGATCAGGTCGGCCGCCGCCTTCACGTTCACCAGGCCCCAGCCAAACTTGTAGTCCGGTCCCGTCGTGCCCAAGTCGTCGGCGGTGTGGATGATGATGCCCTTGAGCGCGGCGGCACTCAGCCGCCGCCCCTCGGTCAGCCGCCCGAAGTACTCGGTCAGCAGCACGGCTGACCCGGCGGCATTGGGCGAGGACATGCTCGTCCCGGAGAGCGTCAGGTAGGTCGCGTCCCCGCGGTTGTGGCACGAATAGAGCGACACGCCGTTGGCGACCACGTCAGGCTTGACCCGCCCGTCGTCCGCCGGGCCCCAGCCGCTGAACAGGGGCATCGTGGCCCCGGCCAGCGCGCGCTGCCCGCTGGCGACGGCGTCGTCGACGGCGCCGATGGTCAGCACGTTCTTGGCCGAGCTGATATCGGGCATGGTGTCGAAGCCGCCGCGGTCCCAGTTGTCCGGCTTCGGGTCGGTGGCGGGGGCGTAGGTCTTGGTCACCCACGCCAGACCGTTGAAGTACTCGAACGTCTGCCCGCTCGACGGCCCTGTGTCGTAGCGATCGTTGCCGGCGGACTTGAAGGGCAGGAAGTAGGGCGCTTCCCAGCAAAGCGCATCCCACGCCGCCGCGCCGTCGTCGTACAAGCCGAACCCTTCCGCCTCGCGGTTCCCGGCGGCGCCGTACCAGCGCCAGCGGCTGACCGTCGAGTCGTAGTACCAGCCGGTGAGGTTGCCGTAGGAGTGGTTGGAAAGCTGCAGCGCGTCCGCCTCGCCCGGCGCCGCCATGCCCCGCGCGGTCATCTCGGTGATGTCCATCGTCCATTCGTAGCTGTCCACGCGCACGCGCGGCGCCATGCCGAGGGCCTTGGGGTCGACACCCGCGGCGGCCAGGGTGCCGGCCACGTGGGAAGAGTGTTCGTGGGAGCTGACGTTGTCCTTCACCGTGATCCGCCCGCCGAACTCCCGGTGCGTGGAGATGGCCGAGCCCGCGTCCCACAAGCCGATGGTCCACCCGCTGCCGCCGAGGTTGTAGGGCGCGGTGTCGCGGACCTTGTCCGCGGCGGTCGTGATGGCGGCATTGACGTTTTCCGTGCCGTACACGAGCACGCGGCCGTTGCGAATGGCCATCAACTCCGTGGCGCCGCCCTCCGTTTCCGTGCGGATCGGCCAGCCCTGCTGCCGGGCGATGGCCTCGGCGGCAGCCTTCTCGGCCGCCTGCCGCTGTGCCAGGGCCGCCACGCGTTTCCGCCGGTAAACCGGGTCGGCGAGTCCGCCGTAAACAGCTTCTCCGGAAGGCTTAACGCGGGTCTGCAGCGGGGCGGCCGACGGGGAGGACGGCGTGGGGGCGGCGGGCGT
>CAYOBW010000198.1:0-2692 GCA_964402115.1 uncultured Victivallales bacterium | reverse complement strand
GGATCCGTCGGCGTCAGCGCCGGGGCCGGGTACTCGGGTTCGGGGCGGGGGATCATCTTGCCCACGAACAAGTACGTCCATTGCAGCATGGCAATGGCGGCCAGCCCCAAGGCCACGACAGCGGCTAAGTAACCCAAGTTCCTGTTCAAACCGGCCTCCCAGTTAAAGAGCCGGCTAATACCTTACCCTAAACCGACGATTTGCGCAATCACGTCGCGGGCGGCAACCAGGCCGAACATGCCGGTAACGCACGAGAGGCTGCCCAGCGGCTGCCGCTGCCGGCCGCGCTCGAGGCTGCCGTCGGCGCCGGCCTCGCCCAGCGTGCCCTCCAGCGGGGGCTCCTCCGAGTAGACGCAGCGCACGCCCGTCGCGATGCCCCGCTTCTTCAAGCGCCGCCGGACGAAACGCGCGAGGGGACAGGTGTTCGAGGTGAACACGTCGCCGATCCGCACCCCCAGCGGGTCGGTCTTGCGCGCCGCGCCCATGGCGGAAACGATGGGCACGCCCGCCTCCACGGCGGCGACGATCAGCTCGACCTTCGGCCCGAGGCTGTCGATGGCGTCAATCACCCAGCCGATGGGCGGCGCCACCACCTCCCGTGCGACCGCGCGGTCCACGAAGCGCGCCAGGGGCTCCACCTCGCACGCCGGGTTGATGTCCCGCACGCGCCGGGCGGCGAGTTCCACCTTCGGCTGGTCCAGCGTGGATTCCAGCGCGTACAGCTGCCGGTTCAGGTTGCTGAGGTGCACGGTGTCGAAGTCCACCAGCCGCAGGTGACCCACGCCGGCGCGGGCGAGGGCCTCCACGGCGAACGAGCCGACCGCCCCCATCCCCACGACGGCCACGTGCGCGGCGCGCAGCCGCTCCATGGCCTCGCGGCCCAGCAGCAGTTCGGTGCGAACGAAACGGTGCATGGCGTCAATCCTCCGCAAACAGCAGCCTGTCCAGCTCCGCCATGGACGATACCACGAAGTCCGGCTCCGCCCCCGGCGCCGTGTAACCCGGATTGCGGAACAGGCAGGTCGGGGCGCCCGCCGCCCGGCCGCAGTCGATGTCGTGGACGTAGTCGCCGATGACCAGCACGTCGCGCGGGGCGAGGCGCCAGGCATCCAGGATGTGCAGCACGGGGCCCGGGTGCGGCTTGATGTGGCGGAAGGCGCGCGTCAGCACGAGGTCGAACCGGAGCCCGAACCGCTGGCACAGGCTTTCCACGCTCAGGTGGGTGTTGCGCGTCACGACGGCGAGCTTCAGCCCCCGCGCGCGGCACTTCCCGAGCAGCGCGGCGCAGCCGGGCTGGAGCTGCTGGCGGGCGATGGCCTCCTGCTCGTGCGACTCGATGATCCGCCAGGCCCGGCGCTGCCCGGCCTCATCGAGCGCCGCGATCTGCTCCGCGAGGTCGGGGCTGCGCGCCAGGCCGATCTCCGCGCGGATGGCGGCAAAATCGAGCGTGGGGACGGTGAGCGTGCCGTCCATGTCGAAAATCAGGCCCTGGTAGGAAGTTGCCATATCTACTCTAACCGTGGACTTCCGTTGGCGTGCAGACCCGCACGTCAAGGTTACCATAACGCTTGTCATAGGCGGGATCGCCGGACGGAGTCACCAGGTAGTTGCGCCCCTTCGGGTAGTAGCCGCGGAAGAGCTTGAAACTCACGGGGTCGAACGCGCCCGGATCCCACTTGCACTCGATGGCGTCGACTTCATCCCGGCGGTGGGCGAGTACGAAGTCCACTTCGTGTCCCGGTTTATCGCGCCAGTAGCGGACCGGCGTATCCGGGAAATGGGCCTGGAGATGTTCGAGAACCAGGTGTTCCCAGAGCGGGCCAAAGTCGTCATGGCGCAGCGGATCCCAACCGCGCGCAAAACTCACGAAGCCCGTGTCGAAGGCATAGACCTTGGGTTGCTTGACAATCTCGTTCTGGCCGCCACCGTGGAACGGGCGCACGACGGTAACGGCGTGGGTGATCTCCAGCGCGCGCACATGGCTTTCGACCGTGGGCCGCGTGATGCCGAGCGCCGAGGCCGTCCTGGTCACCTCGAACTGCCCGCCACTCTGCCGCAGCAGGTACTCCAGCACCGCGTTGAACCGGTTCATGTCCCGAAAGCCAAAGAGGCGCTGGATGTCGCGCGCGAAGAACGAGTCCATCCACTCGCGGTAGAAAGCGGGTTGCTTCGATGGCGCCAGCAGCGCGGGCGGAAGGCCACCATGAAAGAGGCGTAGCGGCAGCGTCGCGCCGAAGACGGGCAGTTCATCCCACAGCACGGGTGTCAGATGCACGAGGCGCTTGCGGCCGGTCAGGGTATCGCGGAACTTCTTGCTCGCGGCCAGGGTGGAGGACCCCGTGGCGAGGATCTTCAATTTCGGGAAGACGTCCGCGCCGATTTTCAGCACCCGGGCGGGATCGCGCAATTGGTGAATCTCATCGAAAACCACGACCGGCTGCGAGCAACTGCGGAAGAAGACCTGCGGGTCGCGGACCATGTCTTCAACGGCCGGGAGGTCGCAGTTGAGGTAGAGCGTGCGTGCCCGACCCAGGCATTCGGCCAGGGTTGTCTTGCCGGACCGCCGCACCCCGCACAACCAGGCAATCGGCGCATCGCGCCAGGCATCCTCAATCCGCTTCAACCAGAAAGGTCTCAGATTCATGCTGTCGTACTATACATCTGGATAATCCAGATGTAAAGCACGGTAGCT
>CAYOBW010000197.1:0-13375 GCA_964402115.1 uncultured Victivallales bacterium | reverse complement strand
GCGTGAAGCCCGCCATCCACTCGAAGTTGCCGTAGAGCAGGCCCGAGGTGTAGGCAGTCTGCGCGAGGCTGACGAGGTGCACGGTGGAGATATTGGCCGCGAACATGGCCAGGCCGATGACAGGCCAGGTCAGCGTGTTACCGGCGAGGAAGTAGTGGCTGCCCTCGCCCCCCGACCCACGGCGCCGCTGCACGAATCCCGCCCAGAACCCGATGCCGACCACTCCCAGGATGTATGCGAGGATGATGAACAGATCGAGTGTGCCCACCTGCAGTTGTACGCCCATGCTGGCCTCCTTGTTAGCCGCTGATCCGCCCCACTGGCCGCGTAAGATACAACATCGTTTGCCGCTCGTCCCACCCTTTTTCTCTGCTATTGCACCGACGGAGCGGCCCGGTGTACGTTGTCCACATGCGCGTGATTCACATTGTCCCGGGCAGCGGCGGCACGTTCTACTGCGAGAACTGCTTTCGCGACAACGCCCTGGTCCAGGCCCTGCGGCGCACGGGGCACGACGTGGTGCTGGTGCCGTTGTACCTGCCGCTCTTTCTCGATCAGCCCCTGACGGACAGCCATGCCCCGGTGTTCTTCGGCGCGGTCAGCCTGTACCTCCGGGAGGCCTTCCCGGTGCTGCGCCGGCTGCCGCCCAGGCTTTTGCGCGCGCTCGACACCCCACCGATCCTGGCCTGGGCCGCCCGCCGCGCGGGCTCTACGCGGGCGGCCGGTCTCGCCGACATGACGCTCTCCATGCTGCAGGGAGCGGCGGGTCGACAGGCTGAGGAACTCGATCAGCTCGTCAGCTGGCTGCAGGCCGAACGCCGCCCCACCGTGGTGCATCTCTCCAACGCCCTGCTCCTGGGGCTGGCCCGCCGCCTGCGGCGTGACGTGGGGGCCAGGGTGGTATGCACGCTGCAAGACGAGGATACGTGGGTGGACGCCATGCCCGCCGCCACCGCGCAGCGCATCTGGGGCGCCATGCGCGCCTGCGTCCCCGACGTCGACGCCTTTGTCGCCGTGAGCGGCTACTACGCGGAGCGCATGCGGTCCCAGCTGGCGCTGCCCGCCGACAAGCTGCGCGTCGTGCACATCGGCATCGATTTGGAGGGCTACGCACCGCCGTCTCCGGATCCCGGCGCGCCGCCCGTCCTGGGCTACCTCTCGCGGCTGACGCCCGGACTGGGACTGGAGACGCTGGTGGACGCGTTCATCGCGCTGCAGCGGGAACCGGAGCTGGGCGCCCTGCGCTTGCGGGCCACGGGGGGCGTGGTCGGCCAGGATCGGGCCTTCCTGCGTCGCCTGGACCGCCGCCTTGCGCAGGCGGGGCTCACGGACAGCGTCGAGTGGCTGCCCGACTTCAACCGTGCGGCCAGGCAAGCCTTTCTGCGCACGCTGACGGCGCTCTCGGTACCGGTCCCCGGCGGCGAGGCCTTCGGCACCTACATTCTCGAGGCGCAGGCCAGCGGGGTGCCGGTCGTCCAGCCGGCCGTCGCCGCCTTCCCGGAAATCCTCAACGCCACGCAGGGCGGCGTGCTGTACGACCCGTCCCAACCCGGCGCCCTTGCCGACGCCCTCCGACCGCTGCTGCGCAACCCGACCGCCGCCCGGACGCTGGGCCTGCGCGGTCGCGAGGCGGTGCTCGCGCGGTTCGGCGTGGACCGCATGGCCGGCGACCTGCTCAAGCTGTACGCTGAACTGGAAACGTCCGAACAGCGGAAGGGAGTCTGAACCGTGGAGACCGTCACCCCCCTTGTGGAACTGGCACACGTATCGAAGACGTACGTGGCCTCGTCAGGTGCAGACCCGGTGCGGGTGCTGCAGGACGTGTCGCTGGAGCTTGCGCCAGGCGAAGCCGTCGCCATCACCGGCCCCTCGGGCTCCGGCAAGAGTACGCTCCTGAACATGATCGGCGCCCTCGACCGTCCCACGACCGGGCGGGTCAGCCTGGGCGGCCGGGATCTGAGTGCCCTGTCGGACGATGAGCTGGCCCGGATCCGCAATCGCGAGATCGGCTTCGTCTTCCAACTGCATCACCTCCTTCCGCAGTGCACGGCCTTCGAGAACGTCCTGGTGCCCACCCTGGCCGAACCTGCCAGGCGCCCCCCGGCGGTGGTGGCGGAGCGTGCCCGGCAGCTGCTCGCGCGGGTGGGCCTGGCGGCCCGGCTGAACCACCGGCCCGCCCAGCTTTCCGGCGGCGAACGGCAGCGCGTGGCCGTGGTGCGCGCGCTCATCAACACGCCGAAGCTCCTGCTCGCGGACGAACCCACCGGATCGCTGGACCATACGGCAGCCCGGCAGCTGGCCGACATCCTGCTGGAGTTGAACCGCGAACTGCAGGTCGCGCTCGTCGTCGTCACCCACTCCCGGGATCTGGCCCTGCGCATGCCGCGCCAGCTGGAACTGACGGATGGAAGGCTCCTCGACGCCCGGCTGCCCGCCACACCGCTGACGGTGTAACGGGGCGGAGCCACGGTGACGATGCCGCGCTGCGTCAGGGTGACGGTTGCCAACGTGGCCGCGCATGCCTGCGCGTGTCCGTGGTTCTATTCCTCAATGAGAGCAACGCCTGACTCCTGAATGCGGACTTCTGAATGGTGTGCGCATGCAGCATTTTGCAATCGCACCCGCGACTCGCCCGCAACAAGCCTTTTCGCTTGCGGCGTGGCGCGGGAATCCCTAGCATGCCGCCCTGTTATGTCGGTGGCAGGTGCGGGCCGGACGCCTGTGGCGCGCACGGGTGCTTGACTGCCAGGACACGCTTAACGAGGAGAGCCGCTGTAATGGACTATGGACTGACCGAAGAGCAGAAGATGATCCAGGATCTGTGCACGCAGATCGCGGAAGAGAAGATCAAGCCCGTGCGTGCCCACTACGACGAGACCGGGGAGTTCCCGTGGGACCTCGTCAAGATCTTCGCGCAATCCGACCTCTTCGGCATTTCGATCGGCACGGAGTATGGCGGCATGGGCGGCGGCGTCATGGAGACCGTGATCGCCGTCGAGGCGCTTTCCAAGGCTTGTGGCGGCATCGCCCTCGCCCTGGCCGCCACCGGACTGGGCACCTACCCGATCCTGATCAGCGGCAGCGACGAGCAGAAGCGTAAGTACTTGCCGCGTATAGCGAAAGGCGAAACGCTGGCGGCCTTTGCCCTGACGGAAGCCGGCGCCGGCAGCGACGCCGGGGGCGTGCGCACGACCGCCGTCCGCGACGGCGACAGCTACGTCCTGAACGGCACCAAGCAATGGATCACCAACGGTGGCGACGCCGAGATCTACACGGTCATCGCGATTACCGACAAAACCAAGGGCCCCCGCGGCGCCAGCGCCTTCATCGTGGAGAAAGATACGCCCGGATTCACCTTCGGCAAGAAGGAGAACAAGATGGGCATTCGCGCCTCATCCACCCGCGAGCTGGTCTTCCAGGACTGCCGCATCCCGAAGGAGAATCTGATCGCCAAGGAGGGCATGGGTTTCATGGTGGCCATGAAGACCCTCGACAAGTCGCGCCCGGGTGTTGCGGCCCAGGCGCTCGGCATCGCGGCCGGCGCCCTGGATGAAGCCATCCGCTACAGCCGTGAGCGCAGGCAGTTCGACCGCCCGATCAGCGCCTTTCAGGGCGTGCAGTTCATGCTGGCCGACATGGCGACGCAGGTGGAGGCAGCGCGCACGCTCGTGTACCAGGCCGCCCGCCACGTGGACAGCGGCGCCAAGGACATCAGCAAGATCTCCGCGATGTGCAAGCTGTTTGCCGGCGATACCGCCATGCGCGTCACGGTCGACGCGGTGCAGGTTTTCGGCGGCTACGGCTATATGCGCGAGTATCCCGTCGAGAAGATGATGCGCGACGCGAAGATCACCCAGATCTACGAGGGCACCAACCAGATCCAGCGCGAAGTGATTGCCCTGGCCCTGATCAAGGAAGCCGCCGCCGCCCGCCGCGGCTGAGGCGCAGCCCCGCCACGATCGCAGAGAACGCAAAAAAAAGGCGCAGCTTCCGGCTGCGCCTTTCGCTTGCTCCCCGCCGCATCCGCCCGTCTACTTCCAGATCAGGCCAAGCACCTTCGCCACCTGCGCGAGAAGCCAATGGTGAGGCTTCATGATCCACTGCGACACGAAGGGAATCAGGTTGAAGTTGGCAAAAACCAGCACCGTGGCGTAGGACACCGCGGCAATCAACCACGCGCGCTGACGGTTCATCCCGGGACGCGAACGGCGCGGCCGACTGGCTTGCGGATTGGGACGCTCAGACACCGCGACCCAGGAGGGAGGCAGTTCGCTGCTGACCGTCCCCTCTTCGTACGCCTTCAGAATCTCAATAACCCCCCGCAGGCTGCGGTGCGAGGCCAGGTGCCCGCCGCTGGCATGCACCCGCTCCATCACTTCGGGTTCCGAGTTGGCGGGACAGGCTGTCATCTTGGCCACGGCCGGATCCAGCATGCTGATGTCGTTGAGTCCGTTGCCCACGGTCAGGATGTGCGCCGGTTCGATGCCCAGGTGGCGGGCAAGTTCCGACACGGCCAGCCCCTTCGTAAACGGCACGTGCCGGATGTCCAGCTCGCGATGATACTTGAGCAGTTGCAGGTGACGGTATTCGCTCACACGCGAGCGCAGGATGTCAACGGCCGCCTGCGCGGATTCCTCGGACTCGAACCGCAGATGAAGCCGGTTCTTCGTCCGGTGCAACGTGCGAACACCCAGCGCCGCCCCCGTCAGAATCCGGTACCAATCCTCGATGGCCCCGCTAAGCCTGAACCGGTTGAGCCAGATCAGGTAACGAATGTGCCAATTCCAGAACACATGCGGCATGTAGCCCAGCGGCGTCAGGCGGGAAATGAAGGCGTTCCGGACAATGATGTAGTCCGGGAAGATGTTCATGGCCTCCATCGGGTAGGCGAAGGCGGCAAAACTGCGCCGGCTGCGGCCGGTGCAGGCCACCCAGACCGTGCCCCTGCTGGCGCGCATGGCGCGCAGTTGATCGCGGAATTCGGTGTAGAGCGGGAGTTCATTGGCGCCCCCAATGACCGTGCCGTCCAGGTCGGTCGCCAACAATCGTATATCCGCTGCCATGCGTCTGCCCCGCGCTGCTATGTCGGCCTGCTCAGTACCCACGCCGTTCAAGCAGTCGCCGCAATTCCATCTGGAAGGCCTGGATATCCCCCTGAGACGGTGTATAGCGCTTGCCGCCGGCATCGAGCGCCAGCCGGCCCATCTGGTCCAGCATCCAGTTCGCCTTGACGCCGTCGCTGAAGACCACCGTCCCGCTCACCAAGGCGCCGGGTTTCTGCACACGGTCCACCTCCACCGACACGCCGAGTCCCGCTCCTGCGCCAGGCAAATCGTCAGCCAGGTCATCGCCCATGTCGTCATCGGCACCCGAGCCGTTGCCAGCGGGGGACAGGCCGGACGGGGCGGGAGGGGGTGCCTTCGGCTTGGCATCCACCTTGCGCTCCTTCACCGTCAGGCCCAGCTCGATGACCAGAAAGCGCACATCCAGGTAGGTCAGGGATAGCGCAAACTCCTCCCTGAGCCGACGTTGCACGTCGGAAAGGCTGCTGCCCTCCGCCACCCACCGGGTAACCGCCTGCTTCTGCTCGTCAGTCAACTGCATATCGCGTCACTCCTCTTGAGTCTCCGGCGCGGCCGCGCGTTTTGCGCGCTTGGCGAACCGGTGCCGCGGAGTATCGCAGAGCCGGTGCTCACAGTCAAGAATCGCACCAGCCTCACGGTCCGAGCCGCATGCCCAGCCCCTGAGGGCCGGCTTTGACCGCATCGAACAGCGCATCCCACGTCATGGCGTTGTCGGCATTCAACTCGATCGCGTTCCCGCCGCTCTCCGTGACCTGCACCGTGGACCACCACGCATAGGTCAGACTCAGCGCGCCGGGGCCGGGGCTGACGGAGCGCCCCTCGGCGAAGAGCACATAGTTGCCCGGCGGCAGCGGCGGCAGCAGGAAGCGACCCGCGGAGTCGCTGCGCACGGTGAACCTGGCGAACTTGCCGACGAACTTGTCGAACGCGGGGCGGGCCTGGCGGTCCCGGCTGTCCGCGCTGCGCGCCTGGTCGTGGGCGCTGCGCGTCGCGATGCCGTCACGCCGGTAGCCGGGCATGCCGGTTACCACGGGCGCCGTGCGGATCGGCGCCGTCTGGACGGCGTGCCGCGCGTCGAGCGTCGCGTACAGGTAACGCAGCTGGTACAGCTCCTGCATGAATTCCGGGGTGACGGGCATGATCTGCACGTTCAGGATCGTCTTCAACGCGGGGTGGGTCACCGTGCCGCTGATCAGGGGCGGGGGCTTCACGACCGAGAAGAGCACGCCTTTGACGGTCACATAGGCCCCGTTCGTGCAGGCGAACGGGCCGAGCAATCCGCCGCCCTCACGGGCGCGCAGACAGAACACGGCGTTGGTCACGCCCGTCAAGACGTACGGCTGAGTTGGGCCGCCAATGCCGACACCCTCGGCCAGCACGTAGGGACCGAACAGCTTGCCGCCCGGCAGCTGCCGCAGGGCAAACGTCTCGGCCGCCAGCCCGCCAACCGCTGCCAGCACCCAGGCGCCAATCACGGCGAGATATGCTTTCATGCCTCTCATTGTACCACACTCCTACCCATCCCCCGCAATTCAGATCGGGTGCGCATCTCTGGGCGCGCTTGACATCCCGTCGGCTACCGGCCACCATCGCCGCCCACACTGTGGATCACGAAGCGGCGACGCCGCGGAAGGACGGGCTCACGATGACACACACCGGTCGTTTGCTGGCGATGTTGCTGCTGACCGCGGTTGGGGCGCAAGCCGACGACTGGCCGCGCTGGCGGGGACCCGCGGGCGACGGCCACGTACCCGCGGGGGCGCCCGTCCCCGACACCCTGCCCACCCCGCTCCAACCGCTCTGGAGCATCCCCGTCGGCGAGGGGCTCGGTTCGCCCGTCGTCGTGGGGGAGCGCGTGTTCTACATCGACAACCAGTCCGGGAAGGAGACGGTGCAGGCCATCACGGCCGACGCGGGCCGCCCGATCTGGCGGGCTAGCCTCGACGACTGCCACAGCGACACGCAGAGCCGGCCGGGACCGCGCGGGACGCCGTTCGTGGATGGCGAGCGCCTCTACGCGCAATCCAGCCACGGCGAGTTGCAGTGCCTGCGCGTCGCCGATGGCGGCGTCTGCTGGCGTGTGAACTACGTGCGCGATTTCGGCGCACCGGTGCCAGCCGAGGCAGGCAACCGTGCCGGCGCCAGCCGGCACGGCTATGTCGCCGCACCCCTGATCGAGGGCGCCAACCTCATCGCCGCCGTCGGCAGCACGAACGGCGCGGGCCTGGTCTGCTTCGACAAACAGACCGGCCAGGTGCAGTGGCGCACGCCGGGCTGCACGGCGGGCTACGCCCCGCTCGTCCCTGCAACGCTGTGCGGCGTGCGCCAGGTGCTCGCCTACATGGCCGATGGGCTTTACGGCCACGACAGCGCCACCGGCGCCCTCCTCTGGCGCTTCCCCGTACAGACCGGCTTCGGTCGCCATATCGCCGCACCGCTGGCGCTGGGCAACCGCGTCGTTGTCTCCTCCCACCAGGCCGGACTGCTCGGCGTGGACGTATCCCACACCGGCGGCGTGTGGCAAGCGCGGCAGGCCTGGTGCTCGAAGCCGCTGGCCATCAACGTCTCCAGCCCCGTGGCCGTCGGCTCCAACCTGTACGGGCTGGGCGCCGGCAAGAAGCTGATCTGCGTGGACGTGCTCACGGGCGAACGGCGCTGGACGGCCACGGAGGCCCTGCCCCGCCCGCCCGAGAAAGACCTGGCCGCATTCATCGTGATGGGGGAACGCGTGCTCGTGCTGACTTACGACGGCCAGCTTCTGCTCATCGCCGCCGACCCGCAGGCCTGCCGCGTCATCTCCTCGACGACGGTGTGCGGCAAGACCTGGTGTCACCCGGCCTACGCCAACGGCCGGCTCTACTTGCGAGACGAGCAGAACCTGCTGTGTCTGAAGCTCAGGTAGATACCAACGTTCAGGGGTCAGGCGTCAGGGGTCAGGGGTCAGGGTCGAACCCAGCATGCCGAACGCGAGCACGGCCAGGCACAGGGCCGCCCCCGTCGTCCCCCACACGGGCGCCAGGAAGATGCCTGCCAACAAGGCGCCGGCCGCGGCCCCGGCCTGATCGCACGCGCTGGTCCGCGCGGCCGCCACGGTCGGCATGCCACGGGCCTCCACATAAAGGCGGTTGACCAGCGGGAACAGCAGTCCCACACAGGCGCCGACGCCGACGGCCAGCACGTACAGCAACCCCTCCAGCCACCCCGTCCCGCCGCCCCCAGCCACTTGGGCCGCGAGCACCGGCAGGGCAGCCACGCCGCCGTCCACCACCAGCAACCCCGCTACCGCCGCCCGCACCCACACCCCTGGGCGCGCGACGCCTGCCGCCAGCCACCGCCCGCCCGTACCGCCAAGGGTCAGGCCCAGCATCTGGGCAGCCACCAGCAGGCCCAGCCGTGCGTAGACGACACCGGACACTCCCTGCAGCGCATAGACCAGCAGCATCTCGAGCGCTAGTCCATGGAAGCCGGCAAGCCCCACGAGCAGCAGCAACCCTGCCCGCTGCCGCGCGCGGCCGGAGCGCCGCACGCCCGACCACTGCGCGAAGGCCGCGGCCAGCCCGACCAGCGCCAGCGCCACGCCCGCCGGCAGCCACACGGGCAAGCTCACGAGCGCCAGCCAGGCGCCCGGCACAGGCCCCTCGCTGACCTCCAAGGCCTGCAGCAGCCCGTAACAGGTGCCAGCCGGCCGCCAGACCGTATTGCGCATCGCCGGCGCCTCCGCCAGGCAACGGCGCACCCGCTCGGCCTCCTCCGGCGCGAACGCGTCCGCGCCGAGAAAGTACTCCGGCCGGAAATGGCGTACGGGGACGGCGGCGGTCCGGGCACGCTCCCGCAGCACGGCCCGGTCCAGCGTCAACGGGCTGCCCGCGTACCCCGCCAGGAACCGTGTCGGCCCGCCGCCGGTCGCGAGCACCACCGGGTAGAGGCTGAGCAGCGTCCGGTAGACCGCGGCCCCGGTCCAGGCGGACACCCCCGCCAGCTGGTCGGACGTGGGCACGACGGTTGTCAGGACCCCGTCCGGCGCCAGCCGGCGCTGCAGTGCGCGGTGAAACTCCAGCGTGTGGAAGCGCCCGCCCGCGGCCGTCACCGGGGGCGGCGCCTGCACGACGATCAAGTCGAACGTCTCGCGGCAGCACGCCACGAAACGCGGCCCGTCCGCCGCGACCCACGCCAGCCGCGGGTCGGCCCGCAGCCCCGCGTAAAGCGCGGGCTGCAGATGCGCCATGATCTCGCGCACACCGGGGTCGAGGTCGACACAGACCACGCGAGCGACAGGGTGCTTCAGGACTTCGGCCATATCGCCCAGCGGATTGCCGCCCAGCCACAACACCCGGCGCGCCCGGGGATGCTGCGCCAGCAGCGCATGCACGCGCAACTCCTCCGCCAGCGGGTCCGGAAACGAGAACACCACCTGCCCGTTGCCGAACAGGGTGTACTGACCGTCCAGTTCAAGTACCGTGAGATTCTGGTAGCGCGTCTCGCGCGCCGCCACGAGGCGGGGAGTGGCGACGCCCGCGGGCGTGGCAGCCGCCGAGGCAGCCGGCAGCAGGCCGAACGCGCGCCAGCGCGCCGTGACGAACTCGCGCTCCAGGCGGTCGGCCACGGGATTGTGCCAGCAGGCGAGGGCGAGGACGGCGAGGGCCGCCAGGGGCACGAGCCGCCGCGCGGCGCGCGTGGGCAGCAGACAGGCGGCAACGGCCACTGCGGCGGCGGCGCCCGCGAGCGCGCTCTGCGCGGTCGTGCCCCGCGGAGCGAGCCCGAACGTGGCCAGCAGCCCGCCCGCGAGGTACCCGGCGGCCTCCGCCGCGTACAGCCGACCGACGGCTGCTGACCACGGGCCCGCGGCGGACGGCGCGGCGGCCACGGCCAGCCGGCAGAGCAGCGGGAATGTCAGCCCCACCACAAGGGCCACCGGCGCACACACCAGCACGGCACCCGCACAGGCCGCCGGCAGGCTCGCCGCCTCGCCGGGCGCCACCCCGCAGAGTACGCGCAGCCACCGCGCCGTCCAGATCGCCAGCGGCAGTAACCCGGCCAGCGCCAGCCAGGCAGCCCCCAGCCCCGCGCGCAGAGGTTTAACGGCGAGCCGGGTAGCGAGCGGCTGCGCGAGCCAGGCGCCGGCGCCCACGCTCAGCAACCAGACCGCCAGCACGCAGCCGATCGTGATTTCGTTGCCGTGACAGGCGACGAGCAGCTCGCGGGCGAAGAGCCACTGGGCGATGAGCGCAGCCACACCGGCAAAGACGCCCGCGCTCGTCGCCGCCGTAGCCTGAGCCTGGTCCTTAACCGGCTGTTCGGGCGCGCCCACGCCGCCCCTTACGGCCGCGCCAGTGCGACGCTGGAGAAGACCTTGAACGACGCCCCTTCACGCCAGGCTTGAGGCGGCAGGCCGGCCTTCTCGCACAACGAGACGAGCGTCTGCTCCTTCGTCCAGTGCTGTTCGACGGCCACTTCCGGCAGGTACACCGCCCGCGCCGGCCCCTTCTCGATGATGATCCCGTGCTCGCCCACGCGGAAGTCGTCCAGCGACGGAATGGCCACGATGGGGCTCAGAATCGAGATGTGCACCTCGATATGCGGCAACTCATTCGTCGACACCGGGCGGAAGCGCGGGTCACGCAGGGACGCGTTCACGGCGTTCTCGTGGACCGAGAGGTAAAGCGCATCCGTCGGCGCCAGCGAACCGATGCAGCCGCGCAAGTCCCCGGCCTGCTTCAGCGTCACGAACGTCGCCAACCGCTGCTTCAGCCGTGGCGTCAGCGTGTAGGCATCATACGAGAAGCGCTCGCGCGAGTGGCTCGTGCACCACTTGAGCGTGTCCGTGGCGATGGCGAACAGGGTCTCCTGCTCGGCCGCGTCCAGGCCCGGATCCCATTTGCCGCTGGCGTGTGTGACGATCATGCTCCCCTCCTTGGCCTTTTGGCCCGCTGCGGGCGGCGCCCCGGCGGCGCCACGCGACGGTTCGGCCGCTCCGACTGCCAATCCCGCCACGGCCACCAGACAGCCCGCCATCCAACCTTTCATGACCCCCTCCCCAGTGTGGGCTTTGCCCACAACCCTCACCCCGTCCCTCTCCCAGTGGGAGAGGGCGGAAACATCTAGCTATTCTTCGCCGTTCCCGGCGGCTAAGGCACTAATAACCGTTGACCCTCCAGCGTCAGCATTATAGCCTTTCACGTCCCAAAACCAAGGAGTTCGTATGACCAACTTGCGCATTTCAGCCGCGGCACTCGCGACCTGCCTGGCTATCCTGATCCCCGCGTCCGCGGCCACCAGTTCGAGGCTGACCACGTCCGGCTCAGTCCCCGGCCCGCTCGACGAATCGCTGCGCCACGAGGTCGAAGCCGCGATCAACCGGGCGCTGGACTGGCTGGCCGCCAACCAGCAGCCGGGCGGCACTTGGTCCAACGCGTCATTCCCGGCTCTGACCGCCCTGCCCCTGCGGGCCTTCCTGGCCGGGACACATCCGCGCAAGGACGCCATCGTGGACAAGGGGCTGGCCTACCTCCAGTCGTGCATCCAGACCAACGGCGCCATCTGCCGGGAAGTGCCGGGGCGCAAGGGCGGCGGGCTGAGCAACTACAACACCGCGATTTGCATGGTCACCCTGCATGCGTCCGGCCGGCCGGCGTTCATCCCCGCCGTCCGCAAGGCGCGGCAGTTCGTCGCCGCGGCGCAGTACCTCGGCGAGGACACGTACAAGGGCGGCTTCGGGTATGACAAGGTCACGAACCGCGCCTACACGGACCTGCTCAACACGTACTACAGCATGGAAGCCATGCGCTTGACGCAGGCTGTCGAAGGCCAGGACCAGGCCCGGCCGCGTACCGACATCAACTGGGCCGCGGCCACGGCCTTCGTCGAACAGATGCAGAACAAACCCGAAGCGGGCGCGGACCAGGCCGGCGGATTCGTCTACAACCCCAACGACCCCAAGGGCGGCGCCATCACGAACCAGAACGGCACGGTCGTCTTTCGTTCATACGGAAGCATCACCTACGTGGGCATGCTGGCACTCATGTACGCCGATGTCAGCCCGGCTGATCCGCGCATCAAGTCGGCGCTCGACTGGGCAGTCAAGCACTGGTCGCTCGACGAGAACCCGGGCATGGGGCAACAGGGGTTGTACTTCTTCTACCACATCCTGACCCGCAGCCTGACGGCGACGGGGCAGGACCGGATTCCGCAGGCCGCCGGCGAACAGCTGAACTGGCGGGAGGCCGTGGCGAAGAAGCTCGTGTCCCGTCAACGCATCGACCCGGCGACCGGTCACGGGTACTGGGTCAACGAAGACGGGCGGTACTGGGAGAACGATCCGGTGCTGACCACGTCCTACACCCTGCTTGCCCTGCAGCAGTTGCTGTAGGCCACGCTAGGCGGGGGCCTGCTCCCGGAAACTGGCGGCGATCCATTGCGACAGCGTGACGCCGGGCGCCTGCAGGAATTCGCGCGTGAGCGTGAAGCGGGCGCGCCCCGTGTTGCGGGCGATGAGATTCAAACCGTATTCCAGGTCGTGCAGGTGCAAGGTTGTGTAGGTGCGCGCCGTGCAATCGCGCTCGATGCAGGCGTCCACGGCAGCCTCCAGCGCTCCGGGTTCCCACTCCAACTCAAGTCCATGCGCCGGCCGGAAGGCATCCGCGAACGCGCGCAGGTCGTGCGCCAGCTGCTCGCGACGCGCCGAGGCCTTGCGCTTGAGCAGCTCCAGGAGCGCGCCAGCGGGATCCTCCACGGTTTCGCGGGTGACTTCGAAGTGCCGCACGGTTGTCGATGGCAACTCGAATTTGAAACCGCGGAACACACGTTCCAGCACGGTCATCAGGCCGCGCGCGCCGGTCTGCTCGACCTGTGCCCGCCGCGCCACGGCCGCCACAGCCTCCGTCGTCATGTCGAAGCCAATGCCGTAGCCCTCGAAATCGGCGCGGTACTGCTCCAGCACGTTGGCCTCGGAATGGGTCAGGATGTTCCGCAGGTCCTCTTCGGCCAGCGCATCGCACACGACACGGATCGGCAGCCGCCCGACGAACTCCGGTTCGAACCCGTACGCAATCAGGTCGCGCGTCTCCACGCGGCGCAGGTAGTCGCTGTCCGTCGCGGCCTGTTCCCGCGCGCCCTGGAAGCCTATCGGCGACGCGTCGACCCGGTGCCGGACCAGCTCGGCCAGCTTGTCGAAGGCGCCGCTGACGATGAACAGCATGTGCCGGGTATTGATCGTGCGCGGACCGCTGCCGCCGCCGCGCTGCATCTCCATCATGGCCTGCATCTGGCCGATCAGGTCGGTCTGGCTGAAGAGG
>CAYOBW010000196.1:0-13410 GCA_964402115.1 uncultured Victivallales bacterium | reverse complement strand
TCCGCGATGGCCCCTGACCAACCCTCAGTCTCACGTGTGGGCAACAGTCAGCCCCGCCGGGGGAGGGCCGGGGTGAGGGTGTCAACATTCATGTCCAACACGGAATGTCCAAGGGCGAAGTTCACCTCCCCCCTTGTTCATTGGACATTCCGTGCTGGATATTGGGTGTTGCTTACGACTGAAGTCTAAGACAAGCCTCTTCCGACAGCCGCGGCAACGCCTTGCCGGGGCGTGACATCGGTGGGTCAACCCGTGAGACACGTCAGACTGGACGGCCCCTCACCCCAACCCTCTCCCCGCCGGGGAGAGGGCGGCGCTCACGCCGGCCGCGCACCCATCGGAAAGCCCGCATTTACCCGGAGCCGGCCGGCCGAATCCAGATGACCTGAGCCGGGTTGCCCCCCACAAAAGCGTCATCCGGAATGCGCTTGAGCGCGACGACCGAGCCGGCGCATATCATTACCCGCTGTCCCGCGTTCACGCCGCGCAGGAGCAGCGACTCCATGCCGACAAAGACATCGTCGCCCAACCGCACCGGCGCCGTGCGAATCACCTCCGGCCGCACTTCCCTGCGTCGCTGCCGGGTGTCCGTGGAGTGAAAGTCGTGGTCCACGATCTTGCAGTGAATCCCGATCTTGACGTGGTTGCCGATCTTCACATTGGATCTTGACGAGATGAAGGAACCTGCCACGCCGCTGTAATCCCCAATCTCGATCACGCCCGCGCCCAGTGTCTGCAACGACGTTGGCACGGAACAGTAGGCGGTTCCCCAGTCCGCCCGTGACACAATGTGAACATTCCGACCCAGTCGAATCGAACCTCTTTGCTGAACCCGGATGCGCACGGGGCCGTTCGCCTGCAAGCCGGGGCCGTAGGGGCACCCGAACGCGCGGAGCTTCAGCTTCAAGCAGAGCGTGTGGAACCTGCAACGCACAAGGTCCCGCACCTGGGTGGCGCGCATCACAAGTCGTCCCGCCGGGCCAAGGAGCGTGAGCCCTTTGTCCATGGATACCCCCAAGGTGGGCCTGCGGCTGCATGCCCCCGTGTGCCGCCCGGCGCGTCGCGCGCTGGACGCGGCTCAGCGCACCGGTCATCCGGCGAGAATATCGACCAGGTCCCCAACAGTCTGACACTTGGACAGTTGATCGGCCTTCACCTGTTTGCCAAACAGCGAATCCGCCATGGTAATGAAGACGAGCGCCGCCATGGAATCCCACTCGGGCACAGCCGACAACGGCATCTCGCTCTTCAGAGATCCATCCTTGATCTCCAGCGCCTTTTCAATGTCTCTCACGATTTCCGAGCGCTCTTTCATGCGTTCCTTCCCTTTCGGCTATTTCGCCCCTTCCGCCGGACATCCCACCGCCTTCTTCCCGACGCACACACCCATGCGGCGCCATCTTCTCACAGATTCACGAGACAAGCCGCCCACGACAAACCGACGCCAAACCCAACGAGCATCACGCGCTGGCCTTGATGCAACCGGCCGCCGGCGGATCCATCCGCAAGCACGATCGGGATGCTCGACGATACCGTATTCCCACAGTGCTCCATCCCGTAAAGGAAGCGCTCCTCATCTATGCCGATCTTCTTGCGCAGTTGCTCCAACATATACCTGTTCGCCTGGTGAAAAACGAAGTAGTCGATGTCGCCCTTGGTCAAGCAGGCGCGCGCCAGCAGGGCTTCAACTGCCGCCGGAACGGCTTCCAGCGTGAAGCTGTAGATGGCGGGGCCGTTCATGGACATATACTGCGGTCCTATGGCCGACGCGTCCTGCTCTGTCGCCGTTGCCACTCGCTGCCTCATGCCGCCCGCTCGTACGATAAGCCACTCGGCCCCCGAGCCATCCGTGCCAAAGACAAAAGGCCCAAGGCCCTGCGCCTGATTATCGGTGCACCCGATGAACGTGGCCGATGCCGCGTCTCCAAACACAGTCCGCACGTTCTTGTCGCCAGGGTGGATGACTTTGCTGAGGGTCTCCCCGGTCAGCAGCAGGACCCCCTTTGCCTGCCCCGTCTCGATCAGCCCCTTTGCCAGACTGAGGCCGTATACGTAGCCTGAGCAACCCAAATTGAAATCCAGCGCTCCGGCTCCCCTGGACAGTCCAAGACGGTTCTGCAGCACGCACGCCGTTGTGGGCATGATGTAGTCCGGCGTTAGCGTGCACAGCAGCACGAAGTCGACCTGCTCGCGCGACACCCGGCCATTGTCGAACAGCTTTGTCGCCGCGCGGAAGGCGAGATCGGATGAGCATTCCCCGTCGGCTGCAATATGTCGGGTCCTGATCCCGATCTTCTGCCAGATCTTCTCCGCCGGCCAATCCGGGTAGTCTTTGGCGAGTTCATCGTTCGAGAGGATTCGCTCGGGAAGCACGTATTCCATGGGTCCGACATAGGCTTTCATCATTCCCTCACTGTGCGCAGTATCCGCCATCGACAACGATGGACGAACCGGTTATCCAACGGCTTGCATCCGAGAGCAGGAAGGCCACGGCATGGGAGACGTCCCGGGGCTGCCCCAGGCCGAGAGGGGTCTTTGCCTCCAACAGCGACAGCTGCCCACCCGTCAATTGCTCGGCCAGCGCCCCATGCATCTCCGTCTTGACCAGGGCCGGAGCGACGCAGTTCACGCGAATATGCTCCGGCGCAAGCTCAAGGGCCAGGGCCTTGGTCAGGCTCTCTATGCCTCCTTTGGACGCGCAGTAGGCGGCGCGGGCTTTTTCGCCCACAAGCCCCATGACCGATGACATGAACACGATCGAGGAATCCCGGGCGCAAACGCCCTTCTGGCGGAAACCCTTCGCCAGCATGATCGCGGAAACGACGTTCACCTGCATCACGTTCTGGATGTGGGCGACATTCACGGCGCGCAAAGGACAAACGGGAGCCACGCCGGCGCAGTGCACCAGGCCATGCAGGGGGCCGGTTTCTTCCGCGCACTTGAGCAGCAATCCCGGAATGCCGTCGCCTTGTGCGAGATCGAACGGCACGACGGGGTGGTTCCCGCCGTCGAGACTCGCGCGTGTCAGCTCCAGGCGCCGCTGGTCACGCGCCAGCAATACCACGCGGGCGCCCAGCGCGCTCAGCAGAATGGCCGTGTCGCGACCGAGCCCCGAGGAAGCCCCGGTTACCAGCACGGTCTTGCCACTCATGTCCAGCGGATTGATCATTGTCGTGCTCCTGCAGCGCGGATCAGCCTGCCACCTAAGTTTTTTCAGGGAGCATGCACGGTGAAAAGGTATGGGAAGCGGGCTGGATGTGTCAAGGCTGCACATCTCCGACAGCCGTTCGCAGCTGTGGCCGCCGCCAGGTGTCCGAAACCGGCTTGGCTGAGACTTCGGTCGTAAGTCATTGGTTTTCAGCAAAACGGCTGACCCTGGCAAGGATGCCATTGACACACGTTTTGAAGGTTCCGTACTGTTCGCGGTCAGCCGTGAGGGGGATCGCCGGGCGATTCTCGCTGACGGAGGAGGCCCCATGAGAAAGCGCCTGGTCAGCACACTGTCGGCGGTCTGGGTGGCGGCGGGTGCCGGCGCCGCGTCCGCGGTGGCGGCGGATGCGCCCGTCGCACCGCGTCACACGTTCGCCGTCGGGGAGCAGGACTTCCTGCTGGACGGGCAGCGTTTCCAGATCCGCTGCGGCGAAATCCACGCTGCCCGCGTGCCGCGCGCGTACTGGCAGCACCGGCTGCGGATGTGTCGCGCGCTGGGCCTGAACACGGTGTGCGCCTACCTGTTCTGGAACATGCACGAGCCCCGGCCCGGCGAGTTCGTCTGGAGCGACCAGGCCGACGCGGCGGCGTTCTGCCGTGCCGCGCAGGCGGAGAATCTGTGGGTGATCCTGCGTCCCGGCCCGTACTCCTGCGCGGAGTGGGAAATGGGGGGCACGCCGTGGTGGCTGCTGAAGCAGGACGGCATCGCGCTGCGCTCGCGCGATCCGCGCTACCTCGAACCCGCGCAGCGCTACCTGCGGGAAGTCGGCCGCGTGCTCGGGCCCCTGCAGGTCACCCGCGGCGGACCGATCCTCATGGTCCAGGTCGAGAACGAATACGGCTTCTTCGGGCGGGATGCGGCATACATGGGCGCGCTGCGCCAGGCGCTGCTCGCCGCGGGGTTCGACGTCCCGCTGTTCGCCTGCAATCCGCCCGGGCAGCTCAAGAACGGCTGGCGCGACGACCTGTTCCAGGTCGTGAACTTCGGCTCGAACCCCGCGGGCAGCTTCAAGACGCTCCGCACCCTCCAGCCGCGGGGGCCGCTGATGTGCGGCGAGTTCTATCCCGGCTGGTTCGACACGTGGGGCGCGCCGCACCACACCGGCAAGGCGGCGAGTTACCTGCGCGATCTCGAGGACATGCTCAAGGCCGGCGCCTCGTTCAGCATCTACATGGCGCACGGCGGCACCACGTTCGGCCTCTGGGCGGGGTGCGACCGCCCGTTCAAGCCCGACACATCGAGCTATGACTACGATGCGCCCATCAGCGAGGCCGGCTGGGAGACGGAGAAGTTCGCGAAGACCCGCGCGCTGTTCGCGCGTTACCTGCTGCCCGGCGAAAGCCTGCCCCTGCCGGCAGCCCGCCCTCCGGTGCAGGCGTTCGCGCCCGTGACCGCGGCCCGCGTCGCGCCCCTGTTCGACAACCTCCCGCCGGCCCTGGCCGATGCCGCCCCGCGGAACATGGAAGCGTACGACCAGGGCTACGGCTGCATCCTCTACCGCACGACGGTCCCCGCCGGACCGGCGGCGGCGCTCGAGGGCGCGGTCCACGATTTCGGCTTCGTCTTCCTGGACGGCCGCCGCGTGGGCGTCATGGACCGCCGCCGGCCCGGGGAGAAACTCCTCGTGCCCGCGCGCGCCGCCGCCGCCCGGCTCGACCTGCTCGTGGAGCCGATGGGACGCGTGAACTTCGGCGCCGAAATGGCGGACCGCAAGGGGGTGACCGGCCCCGTAAAGCTCGGCGGGACGGCGCTGACAGGCTGGCAGGTGTTCCGGCTGCCGCTCGACGCGCCCATGCTCGACGGGCTGAAGTACCGCACGGGCGCGGCCGACGGAACTCCGGCGTTCTGGCTCGCCGCCGTGGAACTCGCCGCGCCGGCCGACACCTTCCTCGACCTGCGCGCGTGGGGCAAGGGCGTCGTCTGGGTGAATAGCCACTGCCTGGGCCGCTTCTGGAACATCGGCCCGACCCAGACAGCGTACGCACCGGGCTGCTGGCTGCGCAAAGGCCGCAACGACATCGTGATCTGGGACGTGACCGGTCCCCCGGCGCAGCCGGTCGTCGCCGGGCTCGCCACGCCGATCCTCGACCAGCTGCGGCCGGAACTGGATTTCGCCCGCGCGGCGCGGCCGGCCGTCACCCTCAGGCTGGCCGGCGTCGCGCCCACCCACACGGGCACGTTTGCGCCGGGGCCGGAGTCCCAGGACGTCGCGTTCGCGACCCCGGCGCGCGGCCGCTACTTCTGTCTCGAATCGCAGGACGCGCACGACGGCAAGGCCTACGCGGCCGTGGCGGAGCTGGACCTGTTCGAGGCGGCCGGCAAGGCCCTGAGCCGCGACGGCTGGACCATCGCCTGCGCGGACAGCGAGGAGCGCGAGGGCGAGGACGGTTCGGCGGCGAATGCCATCGACGGGCAGACGGCCAACCACTGGCACACGGAGTGGTCGCGGCAGTCGCCACCCCACCCGCACCGCCTCGTGCTCGACCTGGGGGCGACCCGCACCCTGACCGGCTTCCGCTACGTGCCGCGCCAGAGCGAAGGCGGCGGGCGGATCAAGGCGTACCGGATTTTCGTCGAAGACAACCTGGTGGCCGGGCCCGACGCCCGGCCTTGAGAGGAGCACGTGATGCGTATACAGGCGCGAGTGGGATGGAGTGCGGCGCTGGTCCTGGCGGTGGCAAGCCTGCCGGCGCGGGCCGCGGCCGAGGGCCAGCGGCTGCGGTTGGACAACGGCCTTGTGGCGGTCGACCTGGGCCCCGCGGGGCTGCTGCGCATCACCGAGGCGACGACGCGGCAAAGCGTCGCCTGCGCCGAGGCGCCGGTGGCGCTGACCCTCAACGGCGAGGCGCTGGCCCTGACCACGGCGAACCGGACGGCCATCAAGCAGCGGAAGGACAGCGTCACCTACACCCATCGCCTCGGCGCCACGCAGCTTCAGGTGGCCTACGAGCTGAAGCCGGGGTGGCGTTTCGTGAGCAAGCAGGTGCAGCTCACGCTGCCGGCAGGCGCCACCGGCCGGGTGGACCACGTGGAGGTGCTCCGCGCGGAGCTGGCCGCGCCCATCGCCGGCGAGCACCGGGCCGACCACCCGGCCGGCGTCGTGTTCCTGCGCCTCGGCGACACGAACGGCCCCGCGCGGCTCGGCCTGTTTTTCGCGTTGCAGAATCCGTTTCTGAAGTGGGAACGCAAGGACCGGCAGGTCGCGCTGGCGTACGCACCGTCCCTGGCCTGGCGCGCGAGCTACGGGCCGTTCCTGTCGGACCGCGTGTGCGTCGGCGTGCAGGCGCTGACAGGCGTCACGCTGCCCGCCCGGAACCTCGGCGAGTGGAAATACGCGCGGGAGCCGGAGCGGGCGTTCGAGGGCAAGCCCACGCTCGACCTCGCGGAGTTCGACGCCATGCGGGAGTGCGTGCGGGCCTTCGCGTTGTACCGCCCGGAGCAGAGCCTCCGCGTCCACGTGCCCTGGTGCGAGAACGACTACCAGATCGACGTCGCCACCCCCGCGGGCCAGGCCGAGTGGAAGCGCATCCTCGACCAGTGCGCCGCCATCGGCTGCGACAACACGCTGTTCACGCCCGCCAACAGCGCCGTCGCGCCGCTCAAGGACAACGCCGACGCCTGGGGGTGGGAGAACTGCCTCTGGCTCGGGCTCGGGCAGAAGATCCGCAAGGACGAGTGGAACATCGCCCGGGATCCGATCCCGCCGTCCATCCAGGAGCTGCTCGACTACGCGAAGGCGAAGCGGGTGAAGCTCGTCGCCTACGCCTACCCGACGCTGGGCTGGAAGCAGAACCCGGAGTGGACCGCCTGGTGCGGCGGCAAGACCGGCGGCTACGTGGGCGTGGACACCGGCGTGCGCAGTTTTCAGGACTGGTTCGTGGACCAGCTCGTCGCGTTCCGGGCGCGCACGGGCATTGCCGGGTACAGCTTCGACCACTGGTGGATCGCGTACGAACCGAAGGACGGGCTGACGCCCACGAGCAAGTACGCGCAGTGGTACGGCTGCCGGCGCATCATGGAGGAGATGCGCCGCCGCATGCCGGACGTGATCATCGACGGCCGCCAGCAGTACCAGTGGTTCGGGCCGTGGACCTGGCTGGGCGGCTCGTACCCGCACCCGACGACGAGCGACGAGCAACCCGGCAGCTTCGAGAACTTCCCGGACCTGCACTTCAGCCGCGTCTCCGCCGACCGGCAGCGGCACGCCACGTGGTACTACCACATGGAGCAGTTCACGCCGTGGGAGCTCGTGCCCGGATACATGACGCACCAGACCCCCCGCAACGACGCGAAGGGCCAGTGCGTACGCGACCGCCCCTTTCAGACGCGCGACTGGGACTACCTCGGCTGGCGCTACTCGGTTGTCAGCTCCATCGGCACCGCGCCGTTCAACCACGTCGTGGACCTGCTGCCCGCCCGCGACGAAACCGAGTACCGGCACTTCGGCCCCGCCGACCAGCGCTGGCTGCGCGCGTGGATGGACTGGACGGACGAGCACCGCGACACGCTGCACCGCCTGCGCCCCATCATCGGCCCGCCCGCGCTGGGCCGCGTGGACGGCACCGCGGCCATCGACGGCGACAGCGGCTTCGTGTTTCTCTTCAATCCGAACTACCGCGCGCTGAACGCCGAGTTCGCGCTCGACGGCAGCATCGGCCTGACGAAGGGCTCGGCCTTCCTGCTGCGCGAGCTTTATCCCCGCCCCGGCCGCCTGCTCGGCAAGCCGGGAACCGGGGTGTGGCGCCAGGGCGAGCGCGTCTGCCTGCCGATCAAGGGTCCGGAAGCGCTGGTCGTCGAAGTCGTCCCGGCCGACGCTGTCAAGCGCCCCGCCCTGCTCAACGCCGCCGGCCGCGCCGTGCTGAAGGGCGACACCCTGGTGCTGACCGACGTGGAAGGCGAGAGGGGCAAGGCCACCGCACTGACGGTGTTGCTCCCGCCGAAGCGCACGCCGGCCGGCGTCAGCGTGAACGGGCTCGCCTGCACGTCCTTCACGTGCGACGGCGGCACGGTGACGCTGCCCGTCACCTTTGCCGGCACACCGTTCGATCACTGCCAGCAGATCGGCGCTTACGACCGCGCCTTTTCGAACGGCAGCTACCGCGCAACGTTCACGATCCCGCCACACGTGTTCGCGCAGCTGGCGGCGCGGCGGCAGGCCTGGCCGGTCCCCTACACGGAGGAGGAGCTGCTCGCGACGTGGCGCGGCTCCGACCGCCTGCTGCTCTACGTCCACATCGCGGACCCGGACGACAAGTGGAACGTGGGGCTGAAACTCGACGGCCAGCCGGTAGACGTGAAGAAGGCCTACAGCGACGTCTTCCCGCTTGGGCGCGAGCGGACGTTCACCGGTTTCTACGCCGACCTGTCGCACCTGAAGCCGGACACCCGCTACACGATTGAGGCGACGCTGCCGGAGGGGCTCCAACCGGGCCAGTTCCAGGGGCTGTTCCTCGAGAATGTCGAAGCCGCATTCACCTCCGATATCGTTCCCTGAACCTCGTCCTGCTTCGCGTCACCCGGGTTCCGTCTCCGTGAGAACTGAAACCGTGCGCGCCCACGCAAACGGGTCGAGGCTGAGATCTATCATTTGACAGATAAGACAGATAGGGTTACGTTGTGGTCATGCAGACAACGCTTCGCATTAACGACGAGATCTATCGCGCGGCCAAGGCGCAGGCGGCTGGCCAGGGGGAGACGTTGACGCGGTTCATCGAGGAAGCCCTGCGCGAGCGCATCGTGAAGTCGGCCACCGATTCGGTTTCCGCCGCAGCCAGGGAGCGGGACCGGTTGATGGAGGCCATGCTGAAACGCACGGCGCATTTCCGGATCGGACAAAAACCGAACCGGGAGGAAATGAATGAGCGGTAGGATCTTCTTGGACACGAACATCCTGATCTATGCCATCGAGTCCGGTGGCCCCGAACCGCTGAAGACGGCAGCGGCCCAGGCACTCGTGCGCCGGAAGGATGTGAGCCTGTCCACGCAGGTGCTCGGTGAGTTCTACCGGGCGACGACCAGCCGCCGCCGTGCCGCGCCGCTCACGCACGCGGAGGCCCTTGCCTGGGTGCAGCTCTGGAAACGCCACGACGTAAGGTCGATCACGGTGGCGCACGTGGATCTGGCGTTGGAGATCGCAGCCCGTTTCCAAACCGGCTACTTCGACGCCTTGATCCTTGCCGCCGCCCGCCTAGCCGGCTGCGCCACCGTCTACTCGGAGGACCTTGCCGCCGGCCAGGACTACGGCGGCGTTCGGGTCGTGAACCCGCTCCGCTGAGAATCGGCAGGAACGGCGCGGGTCCGAGCTCGCCAAAGCCTTTGACACCAGGTGCACAAAGGCGCGATTATCCGGGCATGCGACACGGAGACAGATGACGGAACCACAGAGCCCTCCAGCCGCCGCGCGCGTCTGGCACCGCGAGCAGACGGCGGCCGAAGAGCGTGTCAATGCGCTCATTCACGGGATCGGGTTCCTGCTGAGTCTCGGCTGTCTGGCGGTGGTCGTGGTCTTCGCCGTGCTGCGGGGGACGGTCTGGCACGTGGTGAGCTGCAGCATTTACGGCGCCACCCTGGCGCTGCTGTACGCGTCCTCCGCGGTGTATCACGGCCTGCGCCATCCGTTCGCGAAGCGCGTGCTCAATGTCGTCGATCACTCCTCGATCTACCTGCTGGTGGCCGGCACCTGCACCCCGTTCGCGCTGGGGCCCCTGAGACTGCACGGGGGGTGGGTCTTGTTCGGCATCATCTGGGGCGTGGCGCTCCTCGGCGTGACCTACCAGATCCTGTTCATTCACCGCTACCGGGTGCTCTCCGTGATCAGCTATCTCGCCGCCGGCTGGGTGATTGTCTTTGCCATCAAGCCGCTGGTGCGCACGCTGCCGGGGCCCGGCATTGCCTGGCTGGCGGCGGGCGGCCTCTGCTACACGGGCGGCGTGCTCTTCTACGCCGTCAAGCGGCCGTTCTTCCACGCCGTCTGGCACCTGTTCGTCCTGGCCGGCAGCCTCTGCCATTTCTTCAGCGTGCTCTTCTACGTCATCCCGCCCCGCTAAACAGGCAACGGGCGGCGCGCTGCGTTCACAGCGCTCACAGCTCCAGCACGAAGGGCGAGGCGGGCAGGCCTTCGCTGTTGACCAGATTGCCGTCGGGGTCGGGCGCCCAGGCATAGCGCACCGCCGCCGGGGCTTCCACGCCGGCCGCGCCGACGCTCAGGGTGCGGGCGTCGACGGGCTGCGCGGCCGCCGGACGGAAGCGGCCGTCCTTCCCGGCCAGTTCGAAGCCGGCGAGCGGCCGGCTGTCCCGCCCGCGCAAGCCCCCGGCGACGCCGCGAAAGGCGACACACACGGCCGCGCCGTCCCGCTGCGCGCTCACCGGCAAGGGCCCCGTGGCGCCTTCGTCCGCCTATTGGTGCCAGGCAAATTATCTGCACATATTTCGGGAAAAGGGAAGAGCTCGCGGCTTCCTATATGCAGAGGCCGGGCAAGGGGCCCGGCTGCAGCAAGGAGTGAGCACCCATGCGCCATCCGCGACTCAAGCCCAGCGGTCGGGACGTCTTCTACCACACCTACAACCGCGTCGCCGGCGATCCGGGCGACCGGCCCTTCGCCGAGGTCGAGAAGGAGCACTTCGTCTCCCTGCTGCACAAGCTATCGCAACTCTATGTCGTTGAGGTGGTTGGCTATACGGTCATGTCCAACCACTTCCACATCGTCCTCTTCGCGCCGGCTGAACCACCCTCCGAGGAGGAGACCTGCGCACGGTACAACGCCTACTACGGGAAGCAGCCAGCACTGCAGCCCGGCACCGAAAGCTGCCGGGCTGCGGCCGAGCAGTTGCGCGACATCAGTTGGTTCATGCACGACCTCCAACACCAATTCTCCTGCTGGTTCAACCGTACGCGTCCCGTTCGTCGCCGGGGCGCGCTCTGGGCCGGGCGCTTCAAGCACACGCTGCTGGAGGAAGGGGTGGCGGTCTGGGACTGCTGGCAGTACATCGCGCTGAATCCCGTCCGGGCTGGGCTGGTCGCCGATCCCGCCGACTACCGTTTCAGCGACTTTGGCGCCTGGTGCGGGTCGAAACGCCATCCCTTCGCCGCCAACCTGGAGGCGCACATCATGCCGTGCTTCAAGGGTTTACTGCATGTGTTCGACCAGCAGGCCCTGCACACGCGCTTCCGTGAGGCCTTCGCCTGGCAGATGAACCGCCGCCAGCCGCAGGATGTGGCAGAAGCAGCGGTCAAGGCGGCCGGCAAGCCGCTGCCCTTCAGCACCGTAGCCACGCGCCGCATGCGCTACTGGGCCGACGGCCTGGTCATCGGTTCACGGCGGTTCGTCACGGAGATCATGAGCGCGGCGCGCGGCGCGGAGCACCTGGACAAGCGCCGTTTCGCCGTCGCGCAGGACGCCGCCCTCGCCGGGGTCGAACTGGTCTGCTACAAGCGGCTGCGCAACCTGACGCTGTAGCCGCGCCACTTCGCAGCACGGGTGATTCAGCCGCCGACACATCGTCGGCCGGCTGATGGCTGTCCGCCGCTTCCACGGACAACTCGTCAACACCCTCTTCCCGTCCCCTGCGCCGCCCGCACGGCTGGCGCGCACGCGGACGCTTCGCTGCCAACCCTTCCGAGCAGTCTCTACCCCGCCCCATCCCCTGATTCTCGCCTCCCACCGAGTCCCGCCAAGTCCCGCCCCACGATGCGCCACCCCTCTCCACCGACACCCGTGACACTATTTGCCTGTCACTATTTGCGCGTTTGCTATTTGGCTATCCACGGACAACTCTCCCGCGCCCTCTTCCCGTCCACTGCACCGGCCGCACGGCTGGCGCGCACGCGGACGCTCTGCTTCCAACCCTTCCGAGCAGTCTCTACCCCGCCCCATCCCCTGATTCTCGCCTCCCACCGAGTCCCGCCAAGTCCCGCCCCACGATGCGCCACCCCTCTCCACCGACACCCGTGACACTATTTCGTGACACTATTTGCCTGTCACTATTTGGTGAGGCCGACCTACCAGCCCAAGCGCTTGAACGCCGGGAACTGAAACGCTCCGCCCGGGCGACCCTCGGCCGCTTGCCGGCGGTGTTGCGGACGGAAGAAATCGTAATCGCGGGCGAAAACAATCGGGTACATGCCATGGGATTACCTCCTATACCTGCCGGCATCCCAAAAGATCGTCTGAAGTTCGTGGATATGCGAGTGAAGGAAGCAGCGCATGTTGACGGTCTGGAAGACGACATGGAGTGGTACTACACCGACACAGGCGAGACGATTCCCGATCCCGACAACACTCCGGACGACACCGCTGAAAGAACCAAGAACTCGCTCAGAACCTGAATGCGACCGCGTGCAGTACGTTCCAACCGAACGAAACCGCCGATTTCCAGCGAGTCCGGCGGCAGGAGCAAGTCGCCGGAACTCAGTTCAGGTGGATCGCCGATGAATTCGACCGGCAGCGCAAGCGTAGCCACTATGTTCCACCCTCAGAATTCGCACAGCTCTGCCGCGTTTGACCCGATAGCGCCCACGTTCCATCTTCAGGCTCGCGTCAACGGAGCGGGCGCCGATCACCCGTTCACCCGCAACCGCCCGCACCACGGCATCTTCGACGCAAAGCAGGCCAGATCATCCTCGTCAGCGAAAACCGCCTGCCGCTTGACCCCGCGACTGAGCACATGCTAGCGCAGCGCCCGTTGATAGATTCGACCGACTCTTGGCATGTCAAGACCCTATCCGAGCCCCGACTGTGTGTCAATTACCTCATTAGTGGTTACTCTCAAAAGAGTTACCTAGAACGTCCCTGATGCCATACGGCGACCGCAAGCAGGATGTGATTCAAATCACACTCTTTTGCCCAGGCGGCCAGCAGTTGTCGCTGTTCGAGGCTGCCCGTACCGCGGCGAAGAAGAACGTACGCGTAAGCCGCACTGCTGATGCCATCCGCCGCAAGTTCGGGAACGCCAGCATCCGCCGCGCCAGCAGCAGGTGAAGGTTACAGAGGGGCAGAGGGGTAAACGTTAGATCTCGGAACAGAATTGACAGAAGATCGCAAAGGTAGCGAAGCTTATGTCAGAGCAATCAAAGGGGCGGGCGCCGAAATTCTGACTCCTGCCGGGTAAACCTGCAGGGAACCCCGCCGTAACTTGTGAGAAATTACGGGTGTGATTTGATTTTGTAACATCAGACGGCCATTTCCCGATTGGAACGTAGG
>CAYOBW010000195.1:7272-13496 GCA_964402115.1 uncultured Victivallales bacterium | reverse complement strand
GGCACGGCCGTGGAGCCGCTGGGCCTGGCGCGCGTGCGCGCCCTGCTGGCCGGCCCGGCGCGCGCCGCGCTGAACGACTTGATTGCCCAGGACCGCGCCGTCGAGGCGGAAACCAACGCCATCGCGGCGGTCGAGAAGCTGGCGCGCCTCCAGCGCGACCTGGCGCGGCTGCTGGCGAACTTCGTCAACTTCCGCGACTTCTACGGCCGCAAGCAGCCGGCGGTGTTCCAGGCCGGCACGCTCTACCTGGACCGGCGCAGCTGCGAGCTGTGCCTGTCCGTGGAGGACGTCGCCAAGCACGCCGCCATGGCCTCCCTGGCCGGCGCCTGCCTGGTCTACTGCGACTGCACGCGCAAGAGCACCGGCGAGAAACGGCAGATCGTCGCGGCCATGACCGACGGCGATTCCGACAACCTCATGGTGGGGCGCAACGGGCTGTTCTACGACCGCCAGGGGCGCGACTGGGACGCGACCGTCATCAAGATCGTGGACAACCCGATCAGCCTGCGGCAGGCCTTCTGGTCGCCGTACAAGAAGTTCGTGCGCCTGGTCGAGGAGCAGATCGCCAAGCGCGCGGCGGCCGCCGACGCCGCGTCGCACGCGCGGCTTGAAACCGCGGCCGTGACCGTCGCTGCCATTGACCAGGCGAAGCCGGCGCCCGCGCCGAAGAAGTTCGACGCCGGCACGGTTGCCGCCATGGGCGTCGGCCTGGGCGCCATTGCCACCGTGCTGGGCGGTTTTGTGGCCGGCGTCCTCAGCCTGACCTGGTGGCAGATGCCGCTCGCGCTGATCGGCCTCGTGCTGGCCATCTCCACGCCGTCGGTCATCATCGCCTGGCTGAAGCTGCGCAAGCGCAACCTCGGCCCGCTGCTGGACGCCAACGGCTGGGCGGTGAACGCCAAGGCCACGCTGACCCTGCCGCTGGGCCGTTCGCTGACGCGCATCGCGGCCCTGCCGGCGGGCTCGCAGCGCGACCTGGTGGATCCGTTTGCCGAGGAGAAGGGCAACGGGAAGCGGATCGTGCTGGCGGTGCTGGTGGTGCTGCTGGCGTGGGCGCTGTGGTACTTCGGTACGCTGGAGCGGGTGCTGCCCGGCGTGCTGCCGAAGTCGTGTTGGACGCAGGTGGCCCGGTGAGCGGCGGGCGCGACGGGCAGCGTTGTGCGACCGGCCGCGCCGGCGCGGTGCTGGCGGTGGGGCTGAGCCTGGCAGCCGGCGCGGTCGCCGCCCCGCCCGCGGCGCCTCCCCCGGCGGTGCCGGCAGCCGGCTACGCCGTCGTCGTGTCCGCCGCGACGGCCGCCGATCCCGCCTGGCGCGCGGTGGTCGAGGCGCTGGCGGGGCGTCACCACGCCACGGTGCTTCGCTACACGAACGCGGTGACGGAGGCCCTGGCGCCGCTGCAGGCGCTGTTCCCGCGCCACACGTGCTTCGTCGCGCGGCCCCAGGAGGCGGGGCGCGACGTCGTCGTCGCCGTGCACCGGCTGATGCGCCGGCTCGATGCCGACCCCTACACGGACGGCTTCTGGGGCATCCTCACCGGCTACGATGCCGCCAACGCCCTGCGCCTCGCGCAGTACGGCAAGCCGCTCACCGTGCGCAAGGTCGCCGCCGGCACCGACGTGGCGCTCGACGCCTGCGAGGAGGGGGTGTGGTACTGCGAGCTGCAGCAGGGCCGCATGGTGCGCAAGGAGCAGGGCGGCGCGCCGCGCCAGCTGGAGGGGCCGGCCGATACCACCGCCGCGCTGGTCGAGACGCTCACCACGTACGGCGCCGACCTTTTCGTCGCTTCCGGCCACGCGACGGAGCACGACTGGCAGATCGGGTACCGCTACCGCAACGGCAGCTTCCGCTGCGCCGGCGGCGAGCTCTACGGTCTCGACACGAAGGGGCAGCGGCTGCCCATCCGCTCCGCCGGGCCGCGCGTGTACATGCCCGTCGGCAACTGCCTGATGGGGCACATCGACGGCACGAACGCCATGGCGCTCGCCTGGCTCAACAGCGGCGGCGTTCACCAGATGCTCGGCTACCTGCAGCCGACGTGGTACGGCTACGCGGGGTGGGGGTGCCTGGACTACTTCGTGGAGCAGCCCGGGCGGTTCACGTTCACGGAGGCGTTCTTCGCCAACCAGCATGCGCTCGTGCAGCGCCTGGCCGCGTACTTCCCCGACCTGGTCGCGGCCGAGGGGCCGGCCAAACTCCCCGCCGGCTACGCCCCCGGCGCGGCCGCGCAGGCCGCGGGCCTGACCGCCCAGGACGCGCGCGGGCTGCTCTTCGATCGCGACATGGTGGCGTTCTACGGCGACCCGGCCTGGGCGGCGCGCCTGGCCGACGGAGCGCGGTCGTGGGAGCAGACGCTGACCGTGCGCGGCGACGAATACACGCTGGAGGTGCGCCCCGCGCGCGGCGCGCAGAGCTATGCGCCCGTCAGCCGCAACGGCTCGCAGCGCGGCGGGCGGCCGATCGTGCACTATCTCCCGCGGCGCATCGGCCCCGCGCAAATCGTGTCCGGGGCGGAGTGGCGGCCGGTGATCACCGACGACTTCGTGCTCATCCCCCTGCCGCCCGCGGGGGGCGATCCCGCGCCGGCGCCGCGGCTCGTGTTCCGCGCCGCGCCCGCGCCTTGATGCCAGGCGTGCCGCCCTGTAGCGGTCGCAGCCCCGCAGTGCCCGGGATCCACCGCCCGGCGCGCCTGCGCCGCAAAGCCAGTACAGCGGGGGCTACGGGGAAGAACGCCCTTCTCCCTTCCCTCCCCGTAGCTGCCGCCGTGAGGCGGCGGACCGGCTCCTTTGCGATTTCCGTCCCCCTCCTCACGTCGGGGGCTACGGGGAAGAACGCCCTTCTCCCTTCCCTCCCCGTAGCTGCCGCCGTGAGGCGGCGGATCCCCTCTCCCTCCCCATCGTTCTCGTCCTCAGCGCAGCGGTCCTCGTCCTCGAAATCGACTCCACCGACGGATACGGAGGCAGTCGAGAACGAGAACGAGAACGAGAACGAGGACGATGGGGCGGCGATGCCCCGTCCCTCCCTGCACGAACCGGGACGAATGGTGCCAGACGAATGGTGCCAGGTGATTTGTGACACGTGTCCGGGAGCGGCTTGCTTTGGCAAGCCGGCGCGCGGGTTGATGGAACGCATCAAGAAGCCGGAACGCCAAAGCGTTCCGCTCCGGGGGTGACGGACGGCGGGGGCGCTACCCGCTGCGCACGCTCTTCCCTCCCCGTAGCTGCCGCCGTGAGGCGGCGGACCGGCCGTGTTACGACGCCGGATCGGTGCGCACGGCGGACCGGAAGAAGCCCGTCGCGGCGGGGTTGGTGGGCGTCAGCCACGTGGTGCCGGGGCTGCCGCGGCGCCAGGTCGTGGCCGGCTGCCAGCGCGGATCGCGCCAGTCCGGCCGGCAGATGGCCCGGTAGTAGCGGTTGGTGTGGCTGGGGGCGACCGCGAGGCTGGGCCGGCCGCCGGGGCCGGGCTGCAAAGCGACGATGCCCAGGAAGCGCTCCGCAGGGTTGGTCGGCGCCGTGTCCGCGACGTACTCCTCCCAGGTGAGCGCCCCGTCATGGTCGGCGTCCCCCGTGGCCGCGGCGTCGTTGGTCGGCAGGTTGTGTGCGGCGAGCCAGGCGTGCGGCACGACGCCGCCGGCGAGGTACGGGGCGAAGCGCGCCGCCAGCTCGCCGGTCGCGGTGACGCCATGCCACGTCACGTTCTGCGCGGCCGGGTTGGTGACCGCCACCGGCACGCCGTTCGTCCGCAGCCCGGCCAGGAAGTGGTACGGAGCGGCGGCCACGGCAAAGGTCACGCTCGCGCCGTCCGTCACCCGGGGATTCGCGGGGAGGATTGAACCGTGGCCCTCCGTTCGCGTGACGATGCCCGGCCCCCACAGCTCCAGCACCCACTCCGGCCGGTCGATGAAGGGGTTCCGGTTGCCCTGCCAGCGGCGCTGGATCAGGCTGTTCCGGCGCCGCTCGAAGTCGTCGGGCGGATCGGCGAAGTGCCAGGCGACAAGCTGCGACAGCCGGCCGAGCTCGGGGCCGCTGGTGTTCCCCGATTCGACGACGCGCAGGTCCGGCTCGTCGGGCCGATCGCCCGCGTAGCGCAGGTCCATGTAGAAAACCGCGCGGGCGACATCCCCCTTGGCCGTGTCCGGCGGCTCGAAGGAGTCCGCGTCCGACCGGCACGACGGCGGGGTGCCGGGCACCGGGCCGCCCCCCGCGTCGAAATCCAGCTCGCCGCGCAGCGCGTTCACGGCGGCGTCCGTGGCGCGCAGGTTGTGCAGGTCCTGCGAGGGCGGGCTGACGTACTCCGTGCCGGGGAAGCCGTGGGAGCGGGGCCAGATATGCTCGCGGTTCCAAACGCTCTCCGTGGCGCGGCCCGTCTCGGCATAGAGCAGCCATACCTGCGCGGCATTGGTCGGGCAGGCGTCGAGCTCGACGATGGCGGCGACGCCCGCGGTGTTGTAGTCCACGCGCCGGTGGTCGCGGATGAGCGTGTGCAGGGCCCCGCGCAGGGCGTCTCCGTGCAGGCCGGCGAGCCCGGCGTAGTAGTTCGGCGCCTCGTTCTCGTCGTCGAGGATCCGCACCTGCGTCGCGCCGCGCGCGCCGAGCGTCGTGCCCGGCGCCGGCGCGTGCAGGACGACGGCGAACGTCTCGTTCGACTCGCCCGCGTCATCGTCCGTCAGGGCCACGCGGATGACGGCCGTCGTCTGGCCGGCCGCAAACGCGACGAGGCCGGTCGCGGTCGGGTAGTCCGCGTCGCCCCGTGCGGTCTCGCCCTCCGTCCGCCAGCCGCAGGCGGCGGGGGCGTTCGTCACGCCCCAGCGGTGGACGGGCAGGTCCGCGAAGCCGCCCGGCTCGTAGGCCTCCGCCGTCGCGTCGCGGAACAGCAGGGTGGGCGGCTCGTTGTCGGCGAAGGTCACGTTCAGCGTGCTGCCCGTGGCGGCGAGCACGGCGCCGACGACGTTCGACAGGACCAGCGCCACGTGTTCGGGGGGCTCGGCCCGGTCGTCGTCCCGCGCAACGAGGGCGAGGGTCTGCGTGGTGGCGGGCGGCGTGAAGACCAGGCGGTTCGTGGCGAACGTGAAGTCGCGCCCGTCTCCGGCGCCGGTCGCACTGCCGCCCGCCGCCACCGCCACCTCCGCGGTGACCGCGGCCGGCGCGGAGAGCACGACCTGCAGGACGCGCGCGGGCGCCCCCTCGGCCAGCGCGAGCTGCGTCTCCGTCCAGCGCAGGGTCGGCAGCCCCTGGCCGCGCAGCTGGGCGAGCCACAGCGCGTTGTCCGGGCCGTTGGCGGCGCCGGGCGTGGCGTTGGCGGCGGAGGCGAGCGCCCAGGCGGACGGGTCGGCGAGGCGCGCGGTGGTGTTGCCGGTGTAGCCGCGGCTGCCCTGCGAGGCGGGGGCGCCGACCGTGGCAGTGGGGTGGGTCACCGCCATGTCGTGGACAAGCGTGCCCGTGGCGTCGCGGAGCGCCGGGGCGTCGTCCGGGTCGTCATTGCCGAAGACGCCGGAGTCGGGCCAGCCGTTGGCTGCGTCTGCGAGCAGCGCGGTGTGGCCCGAACCCACGACGAGCACGCGGTTGGTGGGATCGGCGGCGTCGGCGGGCAACAGCGTGTCGCGGTCGCCGGCGTTGTACACGACGATCAGCGTGCCGGCGGCCACCTGGCTCCAGACCGGCGTGTCGCGGAAGGTGCAGATGGCGTGCCAGGCGCCGTCGTCGTTGTCGCCCAGCTCCCAGCCCCGCAGGTCCGTGCCGTCCTCGACGACCAGGATCTCCACCCACTCCTTCGTCCCGGTGGACCCCTGGGAAATCTCGTGCACGATGGCCGCCGGGGCGGCGCCAGCCAGCCCCGCCGCCGTCAGCGCGAGCGCCAGCCCGGCGCGGAAAGCCGTCAGGCGGCCCCCGCTGGTCCCGTGGCTGAGTTCCTGGCCGCTGGCTGTGCGCATGGGGGGATAGCGTAGCAGTTCGGCCGCGCGGGGAGAAGCGGCAAGGTTGGCAATGACCATGGCGTCACAGCCGACCTTGCCTTTTCGCTTGGTGCTCTGGTAGACTCTCCGAACGTGATTCTCACACGGGCCGCATACCGGCCTGACGAGAAGATGGCAGTCTACGAGCGGTGCAAAAAAGAGCGGGCTCCGGTGAAGGAGTCCGCTTCGTTTAAGAAGGGGACCGGCCTGGCCCGGAACGGGCGGCCTGGTCCCCCGGCGCGGATCTGGCTCAGCCAGGGTGGAGGTGTTTCATGCG
>CAYOBW010000195.1:6024-7172 GCA_964402115.1 uncultured Victivallales bacterium | reverse complement strand
AAGACGATCTACGCCGTGCGCCTCACGGCCGGCGGTTCGGCCGCGAGCTTCACCGCCATCACGCTGGCGCGCACGCTGGGCAACGGAGCCAATCCCGGCGATTTCCTGAACTACAAGCTCTGGTACGACGCGGACGGCGTTGGCGCCATCGCCCCCGTGCAGCTCTCCACCACTCAGGCCGACGGCGACACGCTCGTCTTCGGCGGCATAGCCGGGCAGACCATCGCCGTGGGCACGCCGTGCATCTACTACGTGACGGCGGACGTCAACGCCGCCGCCACGATCGGTGGCACGGTCAACCTGCGGCTCGCCGCGAACAGCGACACTGACTCCGATCTCACGAGCGGGACGGCGCCCTATCCCGCCAGCCCCGTGGATCACACGGTCGGCAGCGTCGCGAATGACCTCACGCTGGCCAGCGCCGGCGGCGAGTCGGCGACCCTCTCCTCGGTCGGGAACGCCGCGGTGATCGACACCACGGGCGATGGCGCGCAGGCGTGGCAGTTTACCCTCGCCAACGCCGCCGGGAACGCGGGCGAAGCCACGGTCACGGCCCTGACCCTGACGCAGGGCGCCGCCAACGAGCCTGCCGACTGGACGCAGACGCTGCGCGTCGCCCGTCTCTTCGACGGCGGCACAGCCCTCGGCAGCGCGGGCACGCCCGCCGCCGGCAGCGTGGCGTTCACCGGCCTCAACGTCGTGATCGCCGACGGCGCCTCCAAGACGCTGACGCTGCGCGTATCGCTGCAGAACACGGCCACGCTGACGGACGGCCAGAACCTCGAATTCAAACTCGCCGGCAGCGATGTCGCCGTGACCGGCAACGGCGTGACCACCGCCGCCGCGGATAGCGACGAGGCGCAGAACGCGATCGACGTCGCGGCCACCCGGCTGGTCTTCTCCAGCGTGCCGTCCACCGCCACCGTCGCGGTGAACTTCTCCGCCACCGTCCAGGCGCGCGATGCGAACGGGAACGTGGACCTCGACAACACCGCCTCCGTGACGCTCGCGAAGGCCTCCGGCAGCGGCACGCTGACGGGCGGCGCTGCGCAGAGTCTGGTCAGCGGCGCCGGCACGTGGGCGACCCTGCAAGTGAACGCCGCCGACACCTATACGCTGCAGGCCGCGGGCGGCGGGCTGACCGACGG
>CAYOBW010000195.1:2849-5924 GCA_964402115.1 uncultured Victivallales bacterium | reverse complement strand
TCGCCGCCCCCGCCGCGGAGCCCACCCTGCAGGCCGCGGACGTGCAGTTCGCGAACGTCTCCGGGACGCAGATGGACGTGCAGTGGACCAATGGCGATGGCGCCGGCCGCCTCGTGATCTGCCGCCAGGGCAGCGCGCCGAGCGCCGGTCCGATTGATGGTATCGCCTACGCGGCCGACGCCGACTTCGGCGGCGCGGGCAGCGCGCTGGGCGGCGGCAAGGTCGTCTTCGCCGGCGCCGGCAGCTCGTTCACGCTCACCGGCCTGGCCCTGTCCACGACGTACTACCTGCAGGTCTACGAGTACAACGGGACGGGTGGTACGCTGAACTACCTCACCGCCGGCGGCGTCAACAATCCCAACAGCCAGGCGACGACGGCCGCCGCCGATGGCGCCGGGACCGCCGTGCTGAGCAGCCTGACCCCCGGCCCGCTGAGCGGCTCGGCGCTCTTCCAGCGCGCCCAGGCCGGGCAGACGGTCGCCATCACGGTCACCGGCCCCGCCGCCGGCTCGCTCGCAAGCGTGTCGGTGGCCGTGCCGGCCGCCTGGGCCGGCCTGCTGGCCGGCAACGTCACCCTCGCCGGCGCGGGCTTCGGCGGCGCCAGCGCGGGCGTGGCCGGCAACACGGTCACGGTCACCGGCGCGGCGGTCACGGACGCCAACCCCGGCGAAATCCGGCTCGCCGGCCTGACGGCGCGCGACGTGACGCTTGCCGCGGACGGCGGCACGGACACGTGGACCGTGCAGAGCCAGGCGGTGGGCGGCACGGCCCTGGTCGCGCTGGCGGCCGGCTCGCCCGTGTCGCGCGTCACCGTGCCGCTCAGCCTGCTGCGCGCGGTGGACGGCAGCGGCGTGCCCGTGCGGAACGGGGAAACGGTCGCCGTGGAGGGCGTGGTGTCGGCCGTCAACGGGGCCTTCTCGCTCGCCTACACCTCCGCGTTCATCCAGGACGGGGCCGCCGGCGTGAACATCTACAACGCCGCGGTTTGGGACGTGCTGCGCACCGCCGGCCAGCGCGCCGTCGTGCTCGGCGCCGTCTCCGTCTACCGCGGCCTCACCGAGCTGGTCCCCGCCTCCGCCGGCCACATCTACGACCTCGGCGCCGATGCCGCGGTGGCGGCCACCCCGCGCACCCTGGCCGCGCTCCTGGCCGGCGCGGAGCTGTACGAGTCCACGCTCGTGCGCGTGGCGAACCTCCGCATCGTCAGCGGGACCTGGCCGGCGACGGCGGGGAGCGACGCGGACCTCACCGTCTCGGACGACCTGGGGGTCACGACCATCGTGCTGCACATCGACGCGGACACGGATATCGACGGGAACGCGGCGCCGCCCGAGCCGTTCGCGCTGACCGGGCTCGTCAGCCAGTATGCCGGCTTTGCGGCGCCCTACAGCGGCGGCTACCAGCTTATCCCCCGCGGCTTCGGCGACGTGGGCGAAGTGACCCAGGGCACGGTCTTCTCCTTCCGGTGATGCGCCGGCCACCCACCAACGCTGGCGGCGGGGGCGCGCTCTTCCCCGTTTGCGCGCTCCTGGCCGCGGCGACGCTGGCGGAGCCCCCGCCCGGCCGCGCCCAGGACACGGTCCGCTTCGCCACCTACAACGCCTCGCTCAACCGCGCGACGCAGGGCCAGCTGGTCAGCGACCTCTCCACGCCCGCCAACGCGCAGGCGCGGCAGGTGGCGGAGATCCTGCAGCGGGTGCGGCCGGACGTCGTGCTGCTGAACGAGTTCGACTACGACAGCGGCGGCCACGCGGCGCGCCTGTTCCAGGAGAACTACCTGGCGGTCGGCCAGCGCGGGCAGGCGCCCCTCGTGTACCCGTACCGCTTCACCGACCCGGTCAACACGGGCGTGCCGTCCGGCCAGGACTACAACCACGACGGCTCCACCACGGGGCCCGAGGACGGCTACGGCTATGGCGCGTTCCCGGGCCAGTATGGCATGGTGGTCTACTCCAAGCACCCGCTCGACACCCGTGGCGTGCGGCGGCTGCGCCTGTGGCTCTGGAAGGATCTGCCCGGCGCGCTGCTGCCGACCGTGCCGGCCACGGGCGCGCCCTACTACACCGCGGCCGAGCTGGCGACGTTCCGGCTCTCCTCCAAGAGCCACTGGGACCTGCCCGTGCGCGTGGCGGAGACGACGACCGTCCATTTCGTGGTCGCGCACCCGACGCCGCCCGCGTTCGACGGCGCGGAGGACCGCAACGGCCGGCGCAATCACGACGAGATCCGGCTGCTGGCGGACTACGTGGACCCGGCGCGCAGCGGCTACCTGCGCGACGACACCGGGCGCGCCGGCGGGCTGAAGGCCGGCGACCGCTTCGTTATCGCCGGCGATCTGAATGCCGACCCGCTCGACGGCGACAGCGTGTCGAACGCGGCCGTGCAGCTCGTCTCGCACCCGCTCATCAACGCCACGGTCATCCCCGCCAGCGCCGGCGCCGTCGAGCAGAACAGCAAGGCCGCGCAGCGCGGCAACCCCGCCTACGACACGGCGGCCTTCAGCGGGTCCGTCGGCCACCTGCGCGTGGACTACGTGCTCCCCTCGCGGACCCTGACGCCGCTCGCGGGCGGGGTGTTCTGGCCCAAACGCCTGGACGACGGGTACGATTTGATTGCCGCCTCGGACCACAGGCTGGTATGGATGGATGTGTCGCTGAAGCCGTCCTCGAACGGGACGGTGGTGGTCGTGGAATAGAGGCGCGGGGCTGGCGGCCGCGCGCCTGGCTTGGAGGGTGTGATTTATGCAGGCACGAAACAACACAGAGGCGCGGGGCGCCGCGGGTTCGCGAGCCGCGGTCGCGCGCGGGTGGTTGGGTGGCGTGGCCGCGGGGCTGGCGCTCTGCGGCTGGTCACAGCCGGCTGCCGCCGAGCCGATTCTGGACGAGCCGTTTGCCTATGCCGACGGCGCGCTTACCACCGTCTCGGGCGGCGTGTGGGCCAATCACAGCGGTACGGCCGGGCAGCAGGACGTCAGCGGGGGACAGCTGAATGTGACGGGATCCGAGGCCGAGGACTGTAGCCGCGCGCTGGGGGCAACCTACACCAGCGGCAGCCTGTACTACGGCTTCGACCTCA
>CAYOBW010000195.1:0-2749 GCA_964402115.1 uncultured Victivallales bacterium | reverse complement strand
TCGCCATCCGCCAGGCCTCCGGCATTGGCACAATGACGCTCGACAACCTGAAAGTCGGTTTGACCTTTGCCGACGTGAACGGCGCCACCGTGATCCTCCCCGAGCCGACGAACTACCCGACGGCGTTCGCGGCCACGCCGGGGCCCGGCAGCCTCAAGCTGACGTGGACGGACGCGGTGGGGGGGCAGCTGCCGCAGCGCTACCTGGTGCGCGTGGCGTCCGGCGCGCTGCCGCCGCTGCCGGTGGACGGCACGCCGGTCGCGGACGACGCGGATGGCTCCGACGGGCTGGCGGCGCGGAACGTGGCGTACGGCGTGCGGACCGTGACGTTTGCCGGCCTGGCGGCGGGCACCAGCTATACCTGCGTCATCTACCCCGCCTGCAACGCGGGCGCTGCCATCGACTACAAGACCGACGGCGCGGTGCCGTGGGTCAGCGCCGTGCCGCTCAGGGCGCCGGCCGTGATTGCCGCCGAGAGTTTCGAGAGCGGCGGCTTCGGCGCCTGGACCGCCTACAGCGTGTCCAGCAGCAACAACTGGAAGGTCGTCGCCGGGGCCGGCGTGGGGAGCGGCGTGTACTTCGCCGAGGTGAACGGTTTCGCGCAGACCGAGCCCAGCCACGACTGGCTGATTTCGCCCCCGCTCGACCTCGCCAAGGCGCTTGCCGCCTCGCTCCGCTTCTGGACGCAGTGGAAGTACGGCAACAACGACGCCTCGAACTACCTGAAGGTGCGGGTCTCCACGGACTACGCCGGCGCCGGCGACCCGACCCCCGCCGCGTGGAGCGAGCTGCCGTTCGCGATCGGCGCGGCCGACGCCTGGACGGCGGGCGGCGAGCTGGACCTGGCGGCGTACCTCGGCAAGACGGTCTACGTCGCGTTCCAGTACTACTCGGCCGACACGCCCCGCCGCTGGCGCGTGGACGGGATCGAAGTGAGCGCCATGCTCGAAGACAAGCCCGGCACGGTGATCATCCTGCGGTAGCCGCCGCGGCCGGCGTCAGGCGTGGTTGCGGAGCTTCAGCTCGAGCGGGTGGGGGCTCAGGTAGTACTGGTCCTGCAGGTACGCGATGCCGTGCTTGACGATGTAGTGCTTGAGCAGCGTCACCGGCACGATCAGCGGGATGCGCTCCAGGTGGTAGTCCTCGATGACCGCGGCCAGCTCCTTGCGATCCGCCTCGTCCACGCACCCGCGCAGGTAGCCGAGCATGTGCTGGAGGATGTTCGTGTGCTTGCGGACCGTGGCGAGGGTCTTCAGCGCGCGCATGAGCTTGGCCTCGTAGCGCGGGATGTACGCGCGCACCTCCCTGGCCTTGAGCCCCGCCAGCTCGCGCCCCAGCTCCCGCATCAGCGTCTCGTGGTGCGACTGGATGAGCAGCTTGTTCCGTGCCTGAAACGTCATCAGCGTGGCGAGGGTCGGGGTGGCGCGGACGGCCTGGCGGAAGCGCCAGAGCGTGAAGACCCGCTCGATGAAGTTCTCGCGCAAGTCGGGATCGTGCAGCCGCCCCTCGTCCTCGCAGGGCAGCGTGGGGAAATGGTCCTGGAACGCTTTGCCGAACAGGCCGGGCGCCTTGCCGGCCACGCCGCCCTTGTCGTTGTAGACCTTGACGTTCTCCATCCCGCTGCTGGGGGAGCGGGACTTGAAGATGTAGCCGCACAGGTCATCCTGCTCCAGCTCCACGACGCGCTGCGCGGTCCACGCCAGCATGCGCTCGGTGTGGTCCACGCCGGTGCGCGTGGTCACGAGCCGCGGGCTGGCGGGGTCGCCGATCAGGCGGAGCGTCTCGCGCGGCACGCCGAACCCGCATTCCACCTCGGGGCAGACGCCGACGTACTCGAAGTACGGGCCGAGCGTGTCGGTGATGAAGTGATCGTGCTTGTGCTGCCCGTCGTAGCGCACCCGCTCGCCGAGGAGGCATTTGCTGACGCCGATCCGGATTTTTTCCATGGCATTCCTCGCTTTTGCGTTAGCGTGACCCTGCCTGCCGCTCAACCTCGGGGTTCTGTACCAGTCTGAAGGGCTCGCGCATGTCCCTTTCATCGGCGCGCCGCTCCAGGCAGTTTTCCGGCGTCACCGTCGGGTTGCCTGCGAGGCAGCGTTCGCTGAAGTGGGCATAGTCGAGCAGCGACAGCCGCGGGGCTGGCGGCTCGATGTGCGGCGGGATGGTGGGGAACTCAAGCATGCGTGCGCTCCTGGATGCGCGTCTTCAGCAGGTCGTACAACGCGGGCGTACCATACCGGTCGCAAAGCGGCTGCAAGTCGCCTTCAGGGCTCCAGTGGTGCGCGATGGCCAGGTTCACAATATCCGGCAGATCCTTGTCCATGCGCTGGGGCGGACCCTTGCTGAGCGCGAAGATCTTCATGGCGATGAGATCGCGTAATTGCGGGACCTTGACGCAGTGTCCGCCCCTGTACGCGATCTCGACGGCCTGCGCCAGCAGGGCTTGCATGGTTTCCGGGACCACGCGCAGGAAGTCGAGGCGCAGGGGCGATCCGGGCCGGTTGAAGAACAGGACCGTTTCGTGTTCGGACACATTGGTGAAACCGGCTGCGAGCATGATCTTGCGCACGGCTGGAGCATCGTCCGTTACGATCATGAAGTCAACATCCTGCGTGGCGCGCGTGTAGCCGTAATGATTGACGGCGTGTCCGCCGATCAGCAGCACGTCTATGCCGGCAGCCGGCAGGCCGCGCGCGACCACGTCAAATGCGTTGTCCACCTCGAACTCGCTCACACCGGGTTCCCTTCC
>CAYOBW010000194.1:0-13536 GCA_964402115.1 uncultured Victivallales bacterium | reverse complement strand
AATCAACCTGACCAAGACCGGCTCCAGCACCTGGACGCTCTCCGGCGTCAACGCCTACACCGGCCCGACCACCGTCAGCGCCGGCAAGCTGCTGGTCAACGGCTCGCTGGCCGGCGCCAGCACCGTGACCGTCACCGGCGGCACGCTGGGCGGCACGGGCACGGTCAACGGCTCGGTGAACGTGCAGACGGGCGGCACCCTCGCCCCGGGCGTTTCAACGGGCACCCTCACCGCCGGCAACGTCACCATCGCGAGCGGGGGCATCCTCGCCATCGGGATCGACGCTGCCCAGACGCCCAACGGCGACATGCTGGCGGTGGGCGGCGCCCTGAACATCGCCGGCGCCACCCTCAACCTCACCTTCACCGGCCGCCTGACCCAATTCCCGTACGTGATCGCCACCTGCGGCGTGCGCACCGGCACCTTCGGCGTTGTCAATGGTCTGCCGGCCGGGTACGCGGTCGACTACAGCTACAATTCCGGTACGGCGATCGCCATCGTCGCGCCGCCGACGATCTTCATTGTCAAATAGGGCAGAACAGGAAGGTATCATGAAGACAAAACCCATCGTAACCGTCTTGACCCTCGCCGTCGCGGCGCTGGCGCTGCCGACCGTGGCACCGGCGCAAAGCGACACCACGCTGAAGCCCGTCTTAGACGGCGGCGCCATCAGCTACACCGCCAATGGCGGCATCACGATCGTGAGCCAGGCGGAGGGCTTCGTTGATTCAACCAAGACCAAGTTTGCCACCACGCACCTCGGAACAACCTTGCTGAGCTATGACGCCACGGGCGCAGACAAGCTGGTGATCGCGATCGGCACTGAGGCCGGCTTCAACGGCCAAAGCATCAACGTCACCGGACTGACGTTTGATGGCGTTGCGTTCACACAAATCGTCGAGGAACGCACTCGCTCAGGCGACGGCGGCACGGCGGAAATCTGGTATCTCGACAACCCCTTTCAGGGCTCCGGGACGTTTACTTTCACCTATGCCAGCGGGGGTGGCGGCGTCAACGGCGGTCACGTCTCGATCATCGGCCTCTCGGGCACCGCTGCCGGCGCAGGCGGGATTGGCGCCACCGCCGCGGCTTGGACCAACGTCGGCCCCGTCACCTCCCGCATCACCACGACGGCCAACGGCTCGCTGGTCGTCGCGCTGGTGGAGAATTCCGGCACCCCCAACGCCGCGGGGACACCGAACGTCCAGGCGCCGCTGACTCTGGGCAACAACGGCTCTTGGGGAAGTCAGTGGGGCGGGACCGCTTCGGGCTATCAGTTCGTGCCCGTTGTCGGCACGACAATCACGCCGACGTTCACGGCCAACACGGGCGCCGGCTATTCGATCCACACCGTCGCCGTGGAGTTCAAGGCGCCAGTTCCCACCCAGTACTGGGATCTGAACGGCGACACCGCCGGGGCCGGCGGTCCTGCAGCGACTAACACGTGGAACGGATCCACCACGAATTGGAACCCGAAGGCCGACGGCACCGATCCCACCGTGGCCTGGTCGCCGGGCAGCACGGCCGTCTTCGCGGCCGGCACGGATGCGACAGGCGCCTACACCGTCACCGTGGATGGCACGCCGGACATCACCGGCCTCAGTTTCGAGGAAGGCGCGGTCACGCTGACGAACGGCACGGCGCTGCGCCTGACCGACACCACCTTGGCGTACGTCGCGGAGGGGTTGACCGCGACGGTCGCGACCCCGCTCTCCGACGATGCCGGCGGCCGGGAACTGGTCAAGGTGGGCGCCGGCACGCTCGTCCTCTCCGGCGCCAACAGCTACAGCGGCGCCACGAGTGTCGCCCAGGGCACTTTGGTCCTTTCCGGCGACAACAGCGCCGCCGCCGGCGGCATGGCCGTCAACGGCGGTGTCGTGCGGTTTGAGTCGCCGGCCTCCATCAACGGCACGGCGCGCAACGTCACGAACAACGCCGGCGGCGTGGTGGTGTTCGGTCCGTCTTTCGGCGCCGGGAACATCCCGTCGGCCTTGTCGGACCGGATCGCGGAGTCCTCGGCGGGCGTCATCGCCGCGGACAACTATGCCGGCACGGACTTCGACTTCCATGCGGCCGGCCTCACCGCCGCCTATCTCGGCGCGGTCGACAACGTGACCTACACCGGCACGTTGACGCCCAACGGGACAACCTATCGCCTCGGTGGCGGCGGCGGCATGCTGGCCGTGAGCAACACCAACGCGGTCACCGGCGCGGGCCATGCGCTGATCGTCAACGGCAACGTCACCCTGGCATCCGCCAACGATCACACCGGCGGCACGACGCTCAGCGCCGGCACGCTCATCATCGGTGACGCAGGCGCCCTCGGCAGCGGCGCCTTCACCATCGCCGGCGCCGGCACGGTGCAGGCGGCGGGAACCATCGTCACCGCCAATCCGGTCGCCGCGGACAGCGATTTCACCGTCGCCGGCAGCGGCGCGCTAACCCTGGGCGACATGACGCTGAGCGCCAACCGCAGCATCACCGTCAACAACACCGCGACCACCACCACCTTCGGGGCCATCGGCGGCGCAGGCACAAGCCTCGCGTTCTCAGGCAACGGCAACACGGCGGTGACCGGCGTTATCGGCACGGGCGCCGGCGCGCTGACCAAGAACGGCACGGGCACGCTGACCCTCTGGGCCACGAACAGCTACACCGGCGCGACCAGCGTCAACGCCGGCACACTGAGCGTCGGCAAACTGGCCGACGGCGGCCAGGACAGCGCCATCGGTGCGTCCGGCAACGCCGACACCAGCCTCCTGCTCGGCAACGGTGCGACGCTCCGATACACCGGTGCCGGGGACAGTACCGACCGACGGTTCAAGATCAACGGCGCCGCGAACGGCCAGGGCGCCACCCTCGACGCCTCGGGCGCCGGACCGGTCAACTTCACGAACACCACGGGGCCGACGTACGGATCCGCCAACCAGACCCGGACGCTGAACCTCGTCGGCGCCAACACCGGCGCCAATACGCTGGCGGCCAGCATCGGCAACAACGGCACGGCCGTGCTCAGCGTCGTCAAGGACGGCGCGGGCACGTGGGTGCTCTCCGGCGCGAACTCCTACACCGGCGCCACCACGATCAGGGGCGGCACATTGCGGGGTGTGACGGGGGGCTCCTGCGCCGGCAGCGCCGTAACGGTGAACAACACACCGGGCGGCACCGCCGCTCTGGGCGTGCACGTCACAGACAACACCCTGCAGTGGACCTGCGCCAGCCTGGCCTTCAACGCCAGCGACGTCGGGGCGCAGCTGCAATTCAGCTTCGCGGTCGCACCCACCACGCTGGCCCCGCTTAACATCGCCGGCAGCCTGACCTTCAACGGCGCTCCGGAGGTCGTGGTGGATCCGACCCATCTTGCCGGAGGCGTCTATCCCCTGCTGGTCGTTGGCGGCACGGCCCCATCGGTTGTACCGGCGGTGAGCGTGCCGGGCTACACCGGCAGTCGGCTGTTCTGGGGCGGGACCGACAACAAGACGCTTTTCTACGCGCATGGTCGCGGCGGAACGACCCTCATCGTGCGGTGAGGTTGTCAGCAGCCCAAAGTGGTGGCCTATGAATGCCAGAACCTGCGGTACAGTCGGCACGGCGATTTGCCTGTTGCTGTCAAGCACCTTGCCCGGATCGGCGGCCAGCCAACTCGTCGGCGCACAGCCGAAGATCGCGAAGGTCTTCTTCGCGCAGCATCATGTGCTGACTCCCGACAGTCCCTATTTCAAGCTGGTCGGCAACCTGGAAGCGCTGATCAAGGTCCAGGCCTACGCTCCGGCGCCGCGCACATCGCCGGCCGTGGTTGCTGCCAGGCTGAAGCTCCGCTCCGACACGCTTGAACTGCCCTTGAAGGGGCCGAGGCAGCTTCCGCGGCCGCCTGCCGGCGACCCCCTTCTCGTGGAACAGACGTACGATGGCGGTTTCACTGCCATCATCCCCAGGGAGTGGGTTGCGCCCGGCCTGGACGTGACCATCGAATTGAAGGAAGGAAGCACGAAGGTTCTGGATAGTGTGGTTTACCACAAGCTCAACATCGGCGCCCCCACCCGGCTGATCATGACCATGTTCGACTTCCACTTCTTCGGCGGGGACAAGGGAGCGGACTATCCCGAGGGCTGGTTTGAAGGGCTGGGAGCAAGGCTTCCCGTGGCCGAGTTGGAGCTGCGCAGGGTCCGCCATATTGTTTTCGACAGCCTGGTGATGCAGCCGCGGGGCGTTCCCGCGACGCGATGCGGCAGCAGGGAGGAGTACACCAAGAAGACCGGTTTGGGGTTCGACGGCGAGCAGGCCCAGGCGGGAATGTGGAACGGAGCCCTCAGGGAGGCGGCCGGCGCGGGTTGGGGCGGAACGCGGCGGGTGTACTACTCGAACATCTACGGCGTCCCTTGCGGCGGGACGGGAGGCGGACTGTCCGGCGAAGGCAACGGCCGGCAGCACGGCATCCTGTTGCATGAGCTTGGGCACGCCTTCGGGCTGCCCGATCTGGTGAAAGCGGGGAACTACCCCTACATCGGGCCGATGCACGGAATCGACGCCCCGGGGAAGATCCCCACGGCGTTCCATGTCGGGCCCACCTGGGGGTTTGACCCGCTGCAACACGAGTTTCTCTCGCCCAGGACGGAGGACGGGTGTTACACGCGGGATCCCATGGGGGGCGGCGGGGCGAACAAGGACGGAGGGCCGGGCCTCTATCGCTTCTTCTCCGACTACCATTTCAGCCGCATTCGCGACTGCTTGGAGAAGACACAGGTAACCTGGGATGAGCGCACCGGTCGCTACTTCCAGTGGGATCAAGAGAGCGGCTCGTATTCGATTCTCGCCCGCGAACAAGGCAGGCCCAACTGTCCGGTCGAGGACAACATCGATGTGATCAGCGTGCTGGCTTCGGCCAGCCTGGTCACGCCCGAAGCGAACATCGTCTATCCTCCGATCGGACCGTACCAGGCCGGCCGCCTCGAAAGCTTCGATGCCTCGTCCGTCGCGGGCCGCTCACGCGCCCGGAACGACGGCTACAATGAGTCGGCCTGTTTCTGTCTTCGCGTGACACAAGGCAAGAAAGTGACGACCTACCTGGTGAAGAAGGGGTTGAGTCCGCAGGACGACCCCAAGAAGCCGGAGAGCTTCGCCGTGTTTGCCATGAACCTGCCGGCGCGCGATGGAGTCATCACTCAAGTGGATCTGCTTCACACGCCCGAGGTCATGAGCAAAGGCGTCAAGAGCGACTGCAGGGTGCTGTACGGCTGGAAGACATCCTCTTCCACCGCGCACGGGACTGAGCTGGTGACGGCCCTGTATCCGGCGCACAAGGAATCTGCCGGGGCGGATACCAGGACGGCCTCGCGCGCCACCCTGAAGAAGGTCTCGGCCTTGCCCCCACCACTGCCGGCAGTGCGCCAGGCGCGGAAACTGGCCGTGGACAGGCAGGCCGCGTTGGACCGGGCGCTCGAGCAGACGCTGGTGAAGCTGAGCGACGCCCAGGCCCTGAATCCCGTGACGCTGCGGCTATCCTTGAGTGCGGCGCCGATCGTTCTTGTAGCGGCGGAGGCCGGCGGCAGCCTGACATTCAGAGCGGCGGGCGCCGACCGGGAGGCAAAGATCGCGTGGGACACGCTGCCACCCGCCGACCGGTTAACCCTGGCGATCCTGACGGCGAAACTCAAGCCGGAAAGCACCGACGCCCAAGCCATGGCCGGCGTCTACCTCGAAATCAACGGGAACGTGTCCCAGGCCGAGGGCTACTACCAGAAGGCCGGCCCGGAGTCCCGCGCAAAGCTCGAAGCGCTGTTCGAGTAAGCCTCGCCGCCTGTCGCCGCGTTTCAGCGTGCCGCGCACACTGAAGCACACGGCCTTACTGCAGAGCCATCTCGAGCGTGATGCGTTTCCCCGCAGGCAGCGTGACTTTGCGGGCGCTGTCCTTGTCGGCCTTGTCGATCGCAGCAGTGCCTTCGGTCACGGAAACCGACCCGATCTTCCGCGGCGCCTCGAGGACGACGGTCTGATCGCTGCCGGAGACAAGGCTGACGCGGATCCGGTCGGCGTCCCAGGCCAGGCGCTGGACCTCAATCCGGCCGCGGCACAGCGCGCCGTCGAGCGTTCCTGTCGGCCAGGCCTTCGGCAGCGCGGGCAGGAGGCTGAGCTTCCCGGGCTCCGACGCCACGAGCATCTTGATGATCACCGCCGGCATCCCGCCGCTGATGTCCATATTGAACAACGACCGCGTGTTGTGCATCGAGGCCAGGTTGCCCAGCCAGTAGCGGTTGACCAGGTTGGCCAGGCAGCGGTAAGCCAGTTCGCCCTCGCCGAGGCTGGCGGCGGCCTGGCCGAGCTGCACCACACCGAACGACATGAAGCCCTTGCTGGAGGTTTTCCAGTGATGATCGAGCTTGGTTTCGATGATCTTCCGGAACCCGGCGCGCAGCTTCGGATCGCTGGCGATCTCCGCCGGCATGCCGTCGTAGAGGGCATAGAGCTGGGAGGAGTGGCGGTGGTCGAGGTTGTCGGTCAGCTTGTCGGTCAGCCACTCCTTCACGACGCCTTCCTCGCTGATCATGTAGTCGGGCAGCTTGGCGAGCATCGCCCGCCAGACGGGAAGCCTGTCCTGGTTGACGCCCAGCACCTGCGAGCCGGCAATCAGGTTGCCCAGCAGCTCGCGGGCCGCGGCCACGTCCATCGTGGCGTTGAAGGTGCCCTGGCTCCCCGTATTGCGCGGCGCGTTCTCCGGCGAGGTCGTGGGGTTGAACACGTACTTGCCGTCCGGGCCCTCGTAGAGGTAGTCCTCGAAGAAGACGGCCGCCTGTTCCATGAACGGCAGGGCGTGGGCTTTGAGGAACTCGCGGTCGCCCGTGTAGAGGTAGTAGTCGTAGAAGAAATGGGCGGCCCAGGCAGCCCCGGCCACCCAGAAGCCGCCGGCGAAGTTCGGTGCCAGCGCGTTGTTGTAGCCCTGGGTCGTCGAGCGGCTCGGCAGCACCACGCCGCGCGCGCCGAACATGTTCCGGGCGTTGACCTGCAGGCGGGGGACGATCGACTCGATGTAAGACGTGTAGGCCAGCATCAGCTCCGGCGTGTTGCCCATCAGCATGCTCGCGATAGCCGACGGCACGTTCCCGTTGTGCGTGTAATCGCTCGCCCAGGACGGCACGTAGGTGCCCGCCCAGACGCCCTGCAGGTTCGGGGGAAGCTCACCCGTGCATGAGATGATGTTGTACCGCCCGGCGTCGAACTCCTTCTCGATCAGCGCCCTGCAGAGGCTCTCGTCCGTGGACCGGGCCAGCAGCGCCTCGGTGGTCAACGGGTGGTCGGCCCCGCCGCCGATGTCCAGCCGCATCCGGCTGAACATCCCGTCGTGGATGCGGCGATGGCGCTCCAACAACCCCTTGTAGTCGGCGGGGATCCCGCCCAGGGATGCAGTCGTCTGGACCAGGGCGGAAGGCTGCTTTTCGCCCAGGAGCACGATATCGACCAGCACCAGGATTTCGTCGGCCCCGGTCACCACCAGCGCTGGGCCTTCCGTCACGGCCTTGCCGCCGGTGGCCACCACGCGGGCCACGCCTTCCAGCGACCGGATGCTGCCGGGGTACGCGTGGGCGAAATCGTTGCGGAAGGTAAGCCGGTCGGCCTGCGCCGTCGTCACGATGTTCGTGATGTGTTCCTTGAACTCCCGGTTCGAGTTCTCGATCTGCCGTGCTTCCAGCTTGTCGTCCGGTCGGCGCGGCGTCAACTCCAGCCGGCAGCTCACAGCGCCTTTGCCGGGGCCGGTGATCCGCAGCACGGCCACTTTGTCCGCCCGCGACACGAACAGCCTGCGCTCGAACACGCCGCGACTGTCGGCCCAGTGCACGGTCGCCTCGCCGGTCTGGAAGTCCACCGCGCGCATGTATTCCGACACCGGCCCCTCTGCCAGCATCCGCACGCTCAGGTCGAAGGCCGGCACGAAGGGGTCCGGGTACATGAAGCCCTCCTGCCCCGACAGCTCGAACGCCAGCGCAGTTGCCGCCTTGTACTTGCCCTGCTCGATCAGCTTGCGGACATCGCCCAACCGCGCGGCCGTGTCGGGAGGCACCGTCGGCTTGCCCATCGGCAGAAAGAGCCGTTCGTGGGTGAAGACGACCGTCTCGTCAAGCGCCCGGCCGTAGACATTGGCGCCCAGGGTTCCGTTGCCGCTGATGAGTCCCTCTTCCCACGTCGCGGCCGGTTGCGAGCTGATGAAGCCACGCTCCGGCGCCTTCAGGGGGGCGGCCGAAGCGGCGACCGTGACACCGGCGAGCACCAGGCCCGCCAGGAGCACGACGCCCAGGTTCGGTAAGTCCGTCCACGGAGGTCTCGTCAAAGCAGTCATCGTCGTCATGGGCACCCTTTCCTTATCGCCGCGGCAGCCTGTCCGCACGCAGGCAACGTGGGGGCGGAGCGCCTGGAACGCAAGGCCAAACTGCACCGTGGCGCTATTACGGAGTGTTTTGTCGCGAAAGTGGCATGTTTGGGATTGTTCTTCCGCGGCGCATTTGGCTACGTTGGAGCGGTGAACAGTGGGAAGCGGCAGCAGGTACTCCCCCTGATATCACCAGGCGCTCCCGGCCGCGTGCTCCGTCCGAGGAAAGTACGATGCGGATTGACGCTCACCAGCACTTCTGGCACTACCATCCAGCCCATCAGGTCTGGATGACCGAACCGATGGCTGCGCTCCGGCGCGATTTCCTGCCCCGGGAGCTCAAGCCGCTGCTGGACGGCCTGTTTTTCAGTGGCAGTGTTGCCGTGCAGGCGCGGCAGATGATCGAGGAAACCGAATGGCTGTTGGCGCTCGCCGCGGAGCACGACTTCATCATGGGGGTGGTGGGCTGGGTGGACCTGCGCTCCGCGGAAGTTGGCCGCCAGCTGGAGCGGTACGCCGCCCATCCGAAGCTGGTCGGCGTGCGGCATGTCGTGCATGACGAGCCGGATGACGACTTTCTGCTGCGTCCCGAGTTCCGGCGCGGCCTCGCGCACTTGCAGCAGTTCGACCTTGCCTACGACCTGCTCCTTTTCCCCAGGCACCTGCGGGTGGCCACCCGACTGGTCGAGGAGTTTCCGGAACAGCGGTTCGTGCTCGATCATATCGCGAAGCCCGCGATCCGTGCGGGCGGGGTTTCGCCTTGGAAGGAGGACCTGCGGGCCCTGGCGCGGTTTCCGAACGTGTGCTGCAAGCTTTCCGGGATGGTGACCGAGGCCGATTGGCAGCGGTGGCGGGCGGGAGATTTCCTCCCCTACCTCGACATCGTGCTGGAGAGCTTCGGGGCGGACCGCGTGATGATTGGCTCCGACTGGCCGGTATGCACGCTGGCCGGGGACTACGCGGCAACCATGCGGGTCGTGATCGACTACGTTGAGCAACTGCAGGCCCGGGAACGCGAAGGCATCCTGGGCGGCAATTGTGCCCGCTTCTACGGGCTTCCCCTCACCCCGGGGACGGGAAGAACAGGACACGCTGGCGCTCGCGTGCTCGAAGCGCCGTGACGTGAAGGTACAGCTGGACATGCTATGAACGTCTACGTTCTAGGAGTACCATGAACATATCAGCGATCGATTTGGCAGTGATTGTCCTCTACATCGCGGGCATAACGGCGGCGGGCCTTTTTTCGGTGCGCCGGCAGAAACGGACCGGGGAGATGTACTTCCTGGCGGGACGGGCGGCGCATTGGTCGGTGGTCGGCGCCGCGCTCTTCGCCTCGAACATCTCGACGATCCACCTGGTGGGCCTGGCCGAGGGCGGCTACAAGCATGGCCTTGTCATCGGGAATTTCGAGTGGATGGCCACGTTCACGTTGATCCTGCTGGCCCTGGTCTTTGCCCCGTTCTATTTCACCTCGCGGATCTCGACGCTGCCGGAGTTCCTGGAGAAACGCTACTCGCCGCTGGCCCGCACGATCATGGCCTTCATGGCCATCCTGTCGGCCCTGCTGATCCACATCGGCATCAGCCTCTACGCGGGCGCGGTGGTTTTCCGCGAGTTCTTCGGGGTGGACGTCCTGACCTCCATCGTGGTGATCTCGGTGATCACCGCGGTCTACACCGTGGCCGGTGGCTTGAAGGCGGTCCTGGTCACGGAAACCATACAGACGGTGGTCCTGCTCATCGGGGCCGTGGTCGTGACGCTGCTGGCGCTGGCCGCACTGCCGGACGCGGGCATTCACTCGCTCGCCCAGTTCAAGGCCGCGCTCAAGCCGGACCAGTTGCGCATGTTGAAGACTTCGAACGCGGACGGGTTCGGCTGGTACGCGATCCTCCTGGGCTACCCCGTGCTCGGCGTCTGGTACTGGTGCAGCGACCAGACCATCGTCCAGCGCGTGCTGGGCGCGCGCACCCAGCGGGACGGACAGAACGGGGCGCTCTTCGCCGGCCTGCTGAAGATCCTGCCGGTGTTCCTCATGGTGCTGCCCGGCGTGATCGGCTACGTGCTGTACCGCGACGTGATCGGGGAGAACGCGAGCCAGACCTTCCCGGTGATGATCAACCGGCTCGTGCCGGTCGGCCTGAAGGGGTTGGTCGCGGCGGGCATGCTGGCGGCGCTGATGAGCACGATTGCCGCCGCGCTGAACAGCGTCGGCACGCTGGTGGCGATGGACATCGTGAAGCACTTCCGCCCGCGGACCTCGGACGCTGCCCTGGTGCGCATCGGTGCGATCAGCGCGGTGGTCGTGATGATCGTGGCGATGGCCTGGTCCACGCAGGGGGGCCGCTTCGGCTCGATCTTCGAGGCGATCAACAAGATGCCGGCCCAGTTCCTGGCGCCGCCCATTACCACGGTGTTTGTCTGGGGGGTGTTCTGGAAACGCGGCACGCGCCAGGCGGCGATCACCACCCTGCTCCTCGGCTTCACGCTCGGCATCGGGGTCTTCCTCGCGGACCTGCCTGCGTTCGGCGACACGCAGTGGATCACGGATCCCGTGAAAGGCCTGGGCGTCTCCTTCATGATGCAGGCCTGGTGGGGCTTCTGCCTGTGCAGCGCGATCTACGTGGCGGTCAGCCTGCTCACGCCGGCGCCTGATCCGGAGCAGGTCGAACCGCTGACGTGGGCCCATCCCTGGCGCGTCCTGTTCCATGGCAGGCTGACCGGGTGGGCGGATCCGCGCGCGCTGGCGGGCGCCTTGCTTGGCCTGATGGCCGTGCTCTACTGGATCTTCCACTGATGGACGGATCTCCGTGAAATACAATCTCCTGGGCAGAACCGGTCTCCAGGTCTCCCGGTTGAGTTTCGGAGCCTCTGCTCTCGGCGGCGTCTACGGGCCCGTCGATGAAGCGGAAGGGATCCGCGCCGTGCATACGGCGCTGGACCTGGGCATCAACTACTTCGACGTCGCTCCGGCGTACGGAGGGACGCGCGCGGAAACCGTGCTTGGCAAGGCGCTGAAGGGCATCCCGCGCGACCGGTACTACCTGTCGACCAAGGTCGGAAAGTACACCAGCCCGGGCGGCTATGGCGACGACGTCCTCGATTACTCCCCCGCCCGCATCCGGGCTTCGCTCGTCGAAAGCGGGGGGCGGCTCGGCGTCGACTACTTCGACATCGTGCATCTTCACGACATGGAATACCAGCACCGCCGGTGCCTGGAACAGGCCCTGGCGGAAGGCTTCGAGACGCTCCTCGCCCTGAAGCAGGAGGGGCGCATCGGCGCCACGAGCTTCGGCACGTATCCGCTGGACCTCTGGCAGCGCGTCTTCGGGACCCTGCCGGTCGACGCCGGGCTGGTGCACAACCATTACCTGCTGAGCGACACGCGGGCCTTGGAACTGCTGCCCGTGGCCAGGGAGAAGGGCATCGGCATCGTCAACGGCTCGCCCTTCGGCTGCGGAGTCCTGACCGGCCGCGAGGCGCCGGCCTGGCACCCGGCAGACGCGGACGACCGCCGCTGCTTCAGCGAGGCCGCCTCGTTCTGCGAGCGGCACGGCACGCCCCTCGGCAAGCTCGCGATCCAGTTCTCAAGCCAGAACCCCGACTTCCCGACCACGCTGTTCAGCTCCACACGGTCGGAGTCCGTCATCCGGAACGTCCGGTGGCACGAGGAACCTTTTGACCCGGACCTGGTCGCCGCGGTGCAGCGCATCCTTGGTCCGGTGCTGAACAAGCAATGGGACTTCAATGCCGGCGTCGAGCGGCTGAAGGGTGAGGCGCAGATATGACCAGGACCATGAGGGGAAATCGCACGGAGAAGCTGGCGCAGGTGCTCGTGGAGTACTGCCTCGCGCTCAAACCACGCGATCTGTTGTGCCTGCAAGGCGATGCGCTCGGCGCGCCGCTGCTCGAGGCTTGCTACCGCGCCGCGCTGCGGCGCGGCGCCTTCGTCATCACGGACATCGGATTGGGAGCGTTGACCGAGGCCTTCTACGAGGAGGCCGGCGACGAACAGCTCCGCTGGCTCTCGCCGATCGCCCTGCACACGTTCCGTAAGATCGACGCCAGCCTGCGCATTCTGTGCAGCGCCAACACGCGGAGCCTGACAAGCGTCGATCCCCGCCGCATGGCGCAGGTCGCCGCGGCCCAGAAGCCGCTCGGACGGATCAAGGTGGACCGTGCGGCCCGGGGCGATTTTAGCTGGGTGCTCACGCAGTGGCCGTGCCACGCCAGCGCCCAGGAGGCCGAGATGTCGCTGCGCGAATACGAGAACTTCGTGTTCCGGGCGGGCTACATCGACGACCCCGACCCCATCGCGGCCTGGCGGCGCGTCTCGAAGGAGCAGCAGGCGCTGGCGGATTTCCTGAACGCCAGGCGGGATGTGCGCATCGTGGCGGAGGACACGGATCTCCGATTCAATCTCGAGGGCCGCACCTGGCTGAACAGCGATGGCCGCCGCAACTTTCCCGACGGCGAGGTGTATACGGGGCCGGTCGAGGAAAGCGTGGGGGGACACATCAAGTTCAGCTTCCCCGCTTTGCACGGGGGGCGCGAGGTCACCGGCGTGCGGCTGGCGTTCGAGCGCGGGAAAGTCGTGAAAGCCGAGGCGGAGAAAGGGCAGGACTTTCTCCGGGCGATGATTGCCACGGACCGGGGCGCCAGCTACGTCGGGGAAACCGCCATCGGAACCAACTACCGGATCGCCCGTTTCACCCGCAACACCTTGTTCGACGAGAAGATCGGCGGCACGGTGCACCTGGCCCTTGGCGCCGGGTTTCCCGACACCGGCAACAGGAACCGCAGCGGCTTGCACTGGGACATGGTCTGCGATTTGCGCCAGGGGGGAGAGATCTACGCCGACGGCGAGCTCATCCAGAAGAACGGACGTTTCCTCGACGCCAAGTTCCCGCACCCCTGGCCCGTATGATACATGAAATGCAGTTCGGCCGCGTCGCGGCTGAACAGCTCTCTATCGGCTCAATAGTACTCGCGAATATACCCATACGCCCGGTCGAACAACTCCTGATCCTGGTGCAGGCGGTACTTGAAGAGCGTCTTGCGCAACGCCATCTTCACCTCGCGCTCGCCGGCGTGCGTGTTCTGCCAGCCGTCGAACCGCACGTACCGCACGATCTCGTCAATGTCGCTCACCACCCGCTCGACGATGATCGGCGTTTCCG
>CAYOBW010000193.1:0-13548 GCA_964402115.1 uncultured Victivallales bacterium | reverse complement strand
CGGCCCGTGACGCTCAGCGTGCCAGCGTCGGTGACGTACACGTCGCCACCGGCCGTGAACCCAACCGTATCCACGGTGGTCGTCAACCGGTTCGCCGCCGCGCCGATCGTCGTCCCGGCCTGCGCCTTGAGGTCGATCGCCGTGATCGTCCCCGCGGTCCGCGTGAGCGCCCCGCCGGCCGTCAGCGTCACGTTGCCAGCCGTCGCGATGTTGGCCGCCTGAGCAATAGCATCTGCCGCCGTGATCCCGATGTTGCCGCTCGTCGACAGCACCGCGCCGTTCACCAGCACGTCGCCACCACCCTGCGCCGTCAACGCCACCACGCCCGCCCCGTCAGCCGTCAATCCGCCCGCGCCCACGGTCAAGGTGTCGCCCGCCGTCACATCGATCAATCCGTTGACCGCGGTCGTCCGCCCGGTCACCGTCACGGCGCCCGCATCGGTCACGTAGACATCGCCGCCGGCGGTGAAACCAACGGTTCCGGCATCGGTCTGAACGGCGTTCGCGCCACTGCCGATCGTCGTTGCCGCTTGCAGGCGCAGCGTTCCGGCTGCCAGGTCGGTCGCCACGGCGGCGTTCCCCACGACCGCGCCCGTGCTCCGCAGCTTCAGCTCCTGAGCGCTCGTCAGCGTCTGCCCGCCGAGCGTAATACTGCTGCCCGCGATGGTCAGGTTGCGGGCGCCCACGTCGACCGCGGCGGACGAGCCCAGCGTCACGGCGCCGGCGACCAGCGTGCCGTCCGCCTTCGCGCCCACGACGATCTCAGCGGAGTCCGCCACGTTGGTCAGGCTCGCCTGCGTCAGGTTGAACGCCGCCGCGCCCCCGATGCTCGCCGCGCTGTTGGTCACCAGCGGCACCAGGTAGACGCGATGGCCGTTGGCGTCGAGCGTACGCCCCACCGCCACCGACGGCGCCTGGAAAGCCACGTCCCCGCCGGTCGCCAGGCCGGTGGCCGCGCCGACGACACCGATGTTCACGCCCAGCGAATCGATCACCGTGACGGCCCCGCCCGCCGTGCCCGCGACCGTGCCGAACGCGTTCGAAATGCTGGGCAGGAACACGGCCCCGTTCGCCACGAACTGCAGGTTCGACGCCAGCAGGCCGCTCGTCGTCTGGGTGATGGCGCCGTTGGTGGCAGCCAGGCCGATGGTCCGCATCGCCGTCAGGTTACCGCCCGACAGCACGATGTTGGTCATGGCGCCGATCCGGATATCGCCCACGCTATTGGTAACGAGCAGGCGCCCGCCGGGCAGCACGGAGACGTTCCCGCCCGCGGTCCCCGCGATCAGGTTCACGGCTTCCACCGAGTTGGTGATGATGAGGTTGCCGGCCGCCGACAGCGTGACCGTGGCCGGCGGATCGATGGCGCCGCCGACCGTCAGGTCGCCGCGCTCCGCCACCAGCTCCAGCGCGCCGTCCGCCGTGATCTTCCCGCCGGTGCGGACGTCGTCCGCGCCGCGGATCGTCACGTTGCCGCCGGCCGTAATCGCCCCGTTCATGAGAATGGCGCTCGTCGTATCGACGAGGTTGTTCGAAATCGAAACGCTGCCCGCCGCGCTGAGCTGAGCGCCGCTGTCGATCCGGACCGCCTCGCCAGCCGCCGCGTTGGTGGCGAGCTGCGAGCCGGAGATCGTGATGTTGTCGGCCGAGATGAGCTGGCCCGAGGACCGCACCCAGACGCCGCCCGTGCCCTCGCCGTCGCTGTCCGCACGGAGCGTGATCGGCGCCCCGGCGTTCGTCGTGGTCACGCCGGCGGCCACGATGATGTCACGCTTCGAGCTGAAGAGCAGCGGGTTGCCGTCGTCGTTCGTGATGGACGCATAGATGCCGATGTCAGCCGTCCCGCCACGCAGCAGGACATCGCCGGCGCCGGACTTGACCTGCGCGCCGGACAGCAGCACGACGCCCGACTCGACCGTCTTGGTCCCGCCGCTCCCCTGCTCGCTGCTGATCCTGGCGCCATCAACCGTCAGGGTTCCCGCGAGTGCCGTCAGCGTGACATCGCCACCGTCCACGCCCCCGCCACCCTTCTTGCCGCTTGTCACATCGCCGGCCACGGTCACATCGCCCACCGTCTGCGTGAAGGTGATGCTGCCGCCCAGCGTGGCAATGCCCAGCACCGTCGCGTTCGCCTGCTCGCTGACCAGGTTCACGTCGGCCAGCGCGCTGTTCGTCGCGGCCAGCGTGCGGGCATTCACCTGCAGGGCCTGGGCAACCCCGATCCCCGCGGCGGCGTTCAACCCCACGTCATCGCCCTTGATCTTCCCAGCGGTGCGCGAGATGGCGCCGCCGGCCGTCAACGCCACGTCGCCGGTGGTCTCGATATCCGCCGCCTGGGCGATGGCGTCGGCCGCCGTAATCGAGATGTTGCCGCTGGTGGATTGCACCACACCATCGACCAGCACGTCTCCCGTCCCCTGCGCCCGCAGCGCCACCGCACCCGCGCCGTGCGCCGTAAGGCCGCGCGCGCCCACGGTCAGCGTGTCGCCCGCCGTCACGTCGATCAGGCCGTTGACCGCGGTCGTCCGCCCGGTCACCGTCACCGCGCCGCCTTCAACCACATGGACAGCGCCGCCGGCCGTGAAGCCCACCGAGTCCGCCGCCGTCGTCAGCGCGTTGCCCGCCGCGCCGATGGTCGTCCCCGCCAGCGCCTTGACGTCGTGCGCGGTCACGGTCCCCGCAGTGCGCGTGATCGCCCCGCCGGCGTGCAGGGTCACGTCCCCCGTCGTCTCGATGTCCGCCGCCTGGGCGATGGCGTCCGCCGCCGTCAGCGCGACGTTGCCGCTGGTGGACTGCACGGCGCCGTTGACCAGCACATCCCCCGTCCCCAGCGCCGCCAGTGCCACCCCGCCCGCGCCGTGCGCCGTCAGGCCGCCCGCACCCACGGTCAGCGTATCGCCCGCCGTCACGTCGATCAGCCCGTTGGCCGCGGTCGTGCGCCCGGTCACCGACACCGAGCCGCCTTCAACTACATAGACAGCGCCGCCCGCCGTGAAGCCCACCGAGTCCGCCGCCGTCGTCAGCGCGTTGCCCGCTGCGCCGATGGTCGTCCCCGCCAGCGCCTTGACGTCGTACGCGGTCACGGTCCCCGCGGTGCGCGAGATGGCCCCGCCGGCTCGCAGGGTCACGTCGCCCGTCGTGCCGATGTCCGCCGCCTGGGCGATGGCGTCCGCCGCCGTCAGCGAGATGTTGCCGCTGGTGGACTGCACGGCGCCGTTGACCAGCACGGCACCCGCGCCCTGCGCCAGCAGCGCTACGCCGCCCGTGCCGTGCGCCGTCAGGCCGCCCGCGCCCACAGTCAGCGTATTGCCCGCCGTCACGTCGATCAGCCCGTTGACCGCGACCGTGCGGCCGGTCACCGTCAGCGCGCTGCTTTCAACCACATAGACAGCGCCGCCGGCCGTGAAGCCCAGGCTGTCCGCGCTGGTGGTCAGCGCATTGCCGGCGCTCCCGATCGCGCCGCCGGCAGCCACCGTCAGATCCACGCCGCTCACCGTCCCGGCGGTCCGGGAGATGTGCCCGCCCGCGCGCAGGGCGATGTTGCCCGTCGTCGCGACATCGGCGCCGAGGTCGAGGCCGTCGACGGCCGTGAGGGCGATGTCGCCCAGCCCGCTCTGCACGGCGCCACCGACAGTGATATCGCCATTGCCCACCGTGGCCAGCGTGATCGTCCCGGCGCCGTTCGCCGTCAATCCGCCCGCGCCCACGGTCAGCGAATCGCCGGCCGTCACATCGATCAGGCCGCTGGCCGCCACCGTCCGCCCGGTCACGCTCACCGTATCGACATCGGTCATGTGCACATCGCCGCCGGCCGTGAAGCCAACGCTATCCGCCTGTGTCCGCACGGCGGAACCCGCCGCGCCAACGGCGCCGCCGGCGACCAGTTCGACCGTCGGCGCATCGAGTGTTCCGGCGGTGCGCGTGATCGCCGAGCCGGCCTGCAGCTCCACAACCCCGGTCAGGGAGGTGATGCTGTTGCCGAGCGCGATCGACCCGCCGCTGCGAATGCGCACGTCGCCAGCCGTCGCGGTCAGGCCGCCGTCGAGCGTCGTGAACCCGGTGTTGCGAATGGCGACCGAACCCGCGGTGACGCTGGCCGCGCTGTCCGTGGAGAAGTCCAGGCCGTTCGTGCTGGTGAAGGCGCCGCCGCCGAGCGCAAGCGTCGCGCCCTTCAGCAGCACCGCGCCGCGCGCGGAGAGGTTCAGGCTGAGCGCGTCGGCCGCGTCGGGATTGGCGTCCGCGATGTCGGCATACACCGTGATGTTGCTCATCGCGAAGAGCGTCAGGGTGTTCACGCCCGTGCCGTCGAAATCGAGATCCGCACCGTCGAGCCAGGTGATGTGCCCGGCCTGCGTGCCGCCGCCCTCGGTGGTCGTCACCAGCACGGAGGCCCCGCCGGTCAGCGCGTCCTCGATCAGCTGCACGCCGAGCACCGCGTCGTCCGCGGTGGCCGCAAAGGGGTCGGCCGCGGGTATGCTGACGTTGGCGGTGCCGCTGGTAATGACGATGTTGTACGGGTCGATCATCCAGATCCCGCCGCGCCCCGCCGGCGCCCCGATGTCCGGCGCAGCGCCAAGGGCGAAGCCGGCCCGCCCGCTGGTCTCGACGAAGCCGCCGTTGCCACCGGTCTCCCCGCCGCGCGCGGCGATGCGCGCGCCGGTCGCCGCCGCCAGGTGCTCCCCGACAATCATGATCGAACCGCCGGCCCCGTCGCGCCCGGCGTTGGCGGTCGTGACGCTGGCATCGCCAACGACAACCACGTCGCCCGCGCGCAGCTCGATGCGCCCGCCGGCGCCTTCCTTGCCGTCAGCCGTGGCCACGCCCAGCTGCGCCACGCGCTCGCCATAGAGCAGGATCGTGCCGCCCACCGCGCCGTCGGCCACGACGCTGCCGCGATTGATCACGTCGCCCACCAGCAGATCCGCCGCCCCGGCCACCGCGGGCGCCAGCGCGGCAGCCACCTCGCGGCCACCGTCCGCCGGCGCGGCCGCTTCGGGCGCCGCCGGCTCCGCCGCCACGTCCCGCAGGCCGTCCAGGGAGCTTTCGGCGCCATCGACCGTCACGCGGATCTGCCCGCCCGCCACCTCGTCGATAACGACCGACTCCCTGCCCGCGGCCAGCACGCTCGCCGCTGCGTTGATCTGGCCGCGGTTCTCGACCGCGCCGCCGAGCAGGTGAACGAAGCCGCCGCTCAGCGAGCCTTCGTTGATCACCGCGCCGCCGCCGCCGGCGAAACGCATGCGCCCGGCCAGGAAGTCGTCGTTGCTCAAGTCCAGCCCCGAGGCCACGAGGCCGCCGACGTCCACGCGCGCCGACGACGTGAAGAGAATGCCGTTGGGGTTGATCAGGTAGACGCGCCCGTTCGCCAGCAGCAGGCCGGCGATGGTGCTGGCGGACCCCGCCACGCGATTGAGGATGGTGGCCGACGCATCGGGCTGGATGAATTGCACCGTCTCCGGCGCGGCGATATCGAAGCCTGCGTAGTTCACGATGGCCTTGCCGCTGCCCTGGTTCACGGTCAGCTTGTCGCCGGAGCGTGTGAAGCTGACATCGCCGTGCTGCACGGACTCGCCCTGCGGCAGCGCGAGCACGCCCACGACGCCCGCCAGAACCACGCTGGCGACCGCCGCGCCGGCCAACCGCTGCCCGACCGCGCCCTGCTTGAAGGTTAACTTGTACATGATCGCTCCCTCCACAATCGTTTAGAACTGCACCTGCGCACTGAGGTGATACCGACCGCCGGCGCTGACATCCTCGGTCGGGGTCTCCACATCGGAGCGGCCGAACACGGGCACGCCCCAGTCGAATCGCATCTGGGCGTGGCTGGTCAGCGACACGCGGAAACCCAAGCCGGCGGAACCCAGCGTGTAGCTGTCGTCAATGCCGACCGCGTCCTGGATGGTGACGTGGCCCGCATCGAGAAAGGTGACGAGTTGCAGGCGGTCGAGCGACTGCCCCTCCTTCAGCGCCAGCTCGCGCTCGCCGGGCATCCAGTGCACGGAGCCCAGGAACCCGGTCAGCAGCGGGGTGCGCAGCTCGAGGGTGCCGGAGACGCCGTGGTCGCCCTGCGCGATGCGTTCGGGAAAACCGCGCACGCTGTCCATGCCGCCCAGCGGCTTCTGCTCCGCCGGAATCAGCGGGCCGGTGGCGACCTGGCCGTCGAGCCGCAGGAACACGAGCCACTGCCCCGAGCGGGGCGCGCCCTCGCCGGCTGCCGCGCGCCCGAGGATGGGCTGGATGCGCGCGGCCTGCATGCGCTCGACGGCGTACGTCGCGTCCGCGTTCTGCCGCAGCGTGCGCAGCTCCTCGGCATCCGAACCGCCCAGCGCGCCCTCGACATTGCCGATGGTCTGCAGCGTCAGGAAATTCCGCCCGCCAAGCGCGTCCGCCCGCGTCGAGGCGTAGCTGAACGCGAGCGAGAGCGGAACCAGCGTCACGTCGCGCGGGTCGAGCTCGAGCCGCCCGCCCGCGTCGTTGAGGATGATCTGGTCCTCGATATAGCGGTAGACCAGGCCCACCGACATGGCCAGGTAATGACGGTCGTTCTGCACGAGGCGATAGGACCCCTGCGCGCCGCCGAACCACCCCATGCCCTGAATGTCGATGCCCTCGACCACGTCGCGCGCATCGAGATCGGAGTAGCCGGCGTAGAACGTGAAGGCGCCGCCCTGTCCCCAGTAGTGGGGCACGTAGTAGCTCAGCGCCCCCGACTTGAGGTTCTGGATATCGGGCAGCGACACGGGGCCGAAGTTCACGGAGAGGACATCGTCGTGCTTCGTGAGATTGAGGTACTGCACCGTGGCCGACGGCCGCCAGTTTCCCGTGGCCTTCGTTCCCGAATTGCCGAAGCTCAGCACAGTGTGCAGCGGCAGGTGCTCTTCCACGTAGAAATCCAGATCGGCATGCCGCTTGAGGCCGGTCGGGGTGTACTCCTTGCGCACCCGGATGTCCGTGTCCATCGTCAGGTCGGGGTGCGTGTTGACGCCGAGGATGGAGAGGCGCAGGGCTTCGTAGTCGAAGTAGTTCCCCTCGCGCACGGTCTGCAGGCGGCGTTCAAGCTGGGCCGCGCTGAACCACCGCCCCGCGAAAGGCGCCTTCGCGGCCCCGTTCGTGCCGGCCGCGGCCGCCCCCGCCGGCGGTCGCTCGTAGAACGTCACTTTGCCGAAGCGGCCGCCGTCCACTTCGTAGGCCAGCGCCCCCTTCTGGTAACCGGTGCGTTCGAGGTAGATCTTCGCCATGTAGTAGCCGGACTTCACCAGCAGGCTCTCGTAGCGGGTGGCGATCGCGGTCAGTTCCTCGCGCGTCAGCGTCTTGCCGACCACCTCGGCGCGCAGCGGCTCCAGCAGCCCGGTGGTCTCCAGCAGGTCCTGGTCGCCGCGAATCTCCATGGTCGCGATGACGAAGCCGCCGGCCTTGTCGGCCGGCTTCGCCGCTTCCGCGGCCTCGGGCTGACCATTGGCGGGCACGGCCAGGGCTTTGACCGCCTCCGGGTTGCTTTTCGGCGGCAGCGTCTCGGCCTGCTCGAGCACGTCCCGCTCCATGACCTTCAGTTCCTGGCCGATCCCGCTGCCCGGGGCGTTGGCAACCGGTTCGGCCGCCCGACCGGCCGCCCCCGGCAGCCACACACTCGCCAGGACCAGCGCGACCAGCCGCAGCGACGCGGCGCCGCCCATCCGGGTTTCCGTCATCGTTTCCATGTCGCCTCCTTGCCCACCGCCCATCAGCCCCTCGAAGCCATCACATCCCGCCCGGCTGCCGCTGCGCCGGCGCCTCGGGCGCCTGCGCGCCCGCCGGCACCGGCACGAACTCGAACAGCGTCTTGCTGGCCGCGTCGTACTGGTACTGGCGGTCCCGCGAAATCGCGAACTTGGCCGCCAGCTGCCGCTCCACCCGCTCGGCCTCCAGCAGCTTCTCCTGCTGCAGCAACCGGAGCGCCTGCGTCTGTTGCGTGGAGAGGTCGCGCGCGCCGACCAACTGGTAGAATTGCTGCTCGGCTTCCGGCGTCTCGAGCTTCTTCACCGCGCGTTGCGCGGCGGGCGCGGCGGCTGTCGCCGCCTGGTTCGTTGCGGTCGCTGACTGGTTCTGGGGCGCAAGCTCGTAGACCGTGCGCGTGGCATTGTCGTAGCGGTAGGCGTGCGTGGCCTGCACGCCGAAGGAACCAGCCAGCGTGGCATTGAACTGGCCGATCTCGCGGGTCTTCTCGGTCAGCAACCGCCCCAGCACGGTGAGTTCCTGGCGCGTGGACTGCCGGGCCTGCACAAGCGAGAGGAACTCCTGCTCGACCGCCTTCGTCGCCAGACGCAGATGCGTGCGGCGCACGAAGGCCGGCCGGGGCGTGGTCGGCGCAGCGGGCTGCGGGGCTACGCCCGCCGCCGGTTCCGCCACGGAGACCGGCGCCGCGGAGGTCGATGCCGGCACGAGGTCAATCACCGCCGGTTGATTCGTCGCGGTCGCGTTGTCCCAGGGTGCGCGCGTTTCCCCGCGCCCCGCCACGGCGCCGGATTCGCTGCGCAACCCCGCGCACCCGGCCGCCCCCGCCAACCCCGCCGCCACGATCCACACCTTTACGCATCGCATGAGGCCCCGCCCCTTTCCCGTCAACCCCTTCAGAAGCCACGTGCCGCCGGCGCGGCAATCCATTGATACTGCACGAGTTATTTAGCGCACTGCACACACTGCGACAAGATAATTTTTTGCGGCTTGAGCTTCGCCCGCGATCCTGCCAATATGCGCCCCTTCTCTGCGGAAAACGAAGCGAGGATGAAACGCCATGGCCTGGCGATTGGGTAAGAGTGTCATCAGGGGTGAAGTGGACAACCGTGAGCGCGGTTGCGTGACGGGCCGTATCTGGCTCGTGGGGTGCGAGGAACCCATCACGCTCACCCTGGAAGGCGACTGCCTGCGGGACATCGCGGGCGCGCGGTTGCGCTTTCATAACCCCGCGCCCGAACCCGGCGACCACGTGAACCTGGCCGCCCACCAGTCGGGCGCCGCCGGCGACATGACGGCCTCGCGCAAGGTGCGCGTGCTGGAGGTTTCGATGGAGGAGGCCGGCCAGCTGCGCGAGCGTGGCGCGCGCGTCCCCGAGCATCTCGACAACACCCTGTACCTCGAGTGGTACAGCGACACCAACGGGCGGGTCGTGCTGGAGGGTAGCACCTTCATCGTCGAGATCGCCGAGCCGTCCTGGCGCATGACGCCGGAGGAGGAGCTGGCGCAGCTCGAGGCCAGTCATGAAGCCGCCGGCGCCTGGATGGAGCGCCTGGCCGAAGCCCAGGGCGCGGAAACCACGGGCGGCAGCCCGTTCCTGCCCGACCCCGGCGACACGGCCGATGAGTTCGAGTGGGAACGCTGCCTCAAGCAGTCCGATATTCTCAACGACCGTTTCACCACGCTGCTGGACAAGTATGCCGACAATCCGGACCGCGACCGGCTGATGGCCCGCGAGATGGGCTGGACCTGGCTGGAGACGGCCATCGATGCCCAGGAGCGCGGCGAATTCGAGCTGCCCGCCGGGGACGAAGACGAGGACATAGCGGCCTCCGACGAGCCCGACCCGGCCGGCGAGGGCCGCACCTGGACACGCAACGAGCACGGCGAAATCATGCACCCGCTGAGTCTCCGGGCCCAGAGACTTACCCACCAGATCTGGGAGGATCTCTCCAATCGCGACGTGCTGAAGGGCGACGACGATCCCGAGGCGCACGAGCTCTGCTTCCAATCCCAGTGCCTCTGCTCGCGCCTCTCCAGTGCGCTCGATGAACTGCCTTACGATCCGGACATCGAGGGCGGCTATGTCGTCGCCATGCTCAAGCGCGCGTTCCGCAGCATCCACAGCATGCTGCAGCATATCGACAAGCTCCACGGGAAGCACCTGCTCGACGCCCGCACGCGCTCGATCTTCCGCGCCGAGCTGTTCGCCATTCGCGACGAAGTCGTGCGCCTCATGCAGCAGTACCGCCGCGCCTGGTAGACCGTGGACGGACGGGGCCACCCATGACCTGCGCATACGCTCCTGAACTGGAAGCCTGGTGGCTGCGGGAGGCCGGTCGCGTAACCGGCTGCTCTGGCGCCACCGCCACCCTGCTGGCCCTCGAAGCCGCGGCCGCACGCCTCAGCGAGCTCTTCACCACGGACCGGCCCGCGGCCTTCGGCGATTATGCCGCCGACGCCCGCGCCGCAGCCGTCTACGGGCTGTTCTTCTTCCCGCAGACGTACGGGCGCGTCCGCGCCGTGCTGCCCGAGTGGGCGGCGTGGGCCGCCAGCGGCCCACCGCCGGCGCCCGCGCCCCGGCCATTTCGCCTGCTCGACCTCGGCGCCGGCACCGGCGCGGCGACCGCCGCCGTCTGCCGTGAGCTCGCCGACCGCCAGCCGGACCGGCCCGTGGAGGCCACCGCCGTGGACCACTCCGCGGCCGCTCTGCGCCTGCTGGCCGCCCTGCACGCCGACAACCAGGCGCTGTGGCCCCGCGCACGGCTCACGACCGTCGCTGCGGACGCGCGCCGCTGGTCCCCGCCCAACGGGGTGCGCTACGACCTCGTCGTGGCCTGCTTCGCCGCGAACGAGATGTTCCCGGCCGGCGCCGATGCGCCTCTGGCGGCGTGGGTGACGGGCCAGCTCGCACGGCTCGCGCCGGGCGGCGCGCTGCTCGTGATCGAGCCCGCCGGCCCGGCCACCAGCGTACGCCTCCAGCGGTTGCGCGACCGCCTGGCCGCCGCGGGCGCCGCCCGCCTGCTGGCGCCCTGCCTGCATACGCGGCCGTGCCCGCTGCTCGCCGCGGGCGGCGGCTTCTGCCACGACGTGCGCCGCTGGCCGGTGCCCGAAAGCGTGGCCTACCTGAACCGCCGGCTCTTCCGCACCCTGCACGACCTCAAGTTCAGCTTCCTGCTGCTGGCGCGTCCCGACGCGCCAGCCGGCCTCGCCGGCGCTGCGCCCGGAGCCGTGACCTGCCGGCTCGTGGCGCCCATGTACAAGGGGAAGGGTGTGCTGCGCACGGCGGGCTGCTGCGCCGACGGCACGAGCCAGGCGCTGGAAGTGCCGCAGCGCCGGCTCGATCGGCCCGCGCTGGACCGCCTGCTGGCGCTGGAGCGCGGCGACGTCGTCACCCTGCGCAACCCCGCGCCGCTGGCCGACGGCCGCACCCTGCGTGCCGAGGATCTCGAGCGCGCGACGCACTCTTGCCGGAGACCAACGAGTTGATTGCGATCTTCGTGGCGACGCCAAAGACAACCGCGGAGGAACGGGATTGACTTCGACATTCTGCGGTTCAGTATTCGTCAATCCTGAATTCAGAATTCACTGTCAGGCCGCAGGGGCCTTGTACGCAAGCAGCGCCCGCAACCCCTCATCGAGGCCGAATTGCGGCACGTAACCCAGCTCCGCGCGGGCCCGCGCAATGTCCGAGACGGAATGGCGAATGTCGCCCGCGCGGAAGGGGTGGAAGATCGGTTCGAGCTCCTGGCCGGTCAGGCGGTTGAGCGCGGTCAGCAGGTCCAGCAGCGACGACTGCCGCCCCGTGCCCAGGTTGAAGACGTTCCCCTTCCCCGCGCGCGGGGAGCGCATCGCGAGCAGGTTGCCCTGGACGATATCCTTCACGAACACGAAATCGCGCGTCTGCAGCCCGTCGCCGAAGATGTTCGGCCGCTCTCCGCGCGCCAGCGTGGCGGAAAACTTCGAGATCACGCCCGAGTACATCGAGCCCGGGTCCTGCCGCGGCCCGTACACGTTGAAGTAGCGCAGCGCGGTCGTCTCCAGCCCGTAGAGCTTGTAGTACACGCCGAAGTAGTACTCGCCGACGATCTTCCCGATCGCGTAGGGCGACTCGGGCTCCGGCGTCAGCTCCTCGCGCTTGGGCAGCTGCGGGTTGTTCCCGTAGACGGCGGCGGAGCTCGCCATGACCACGCGCTTCACGCGGTGCTGCCGGGCGGCCTCCAGCACGTGCAGCGTGCCGGTGATGTTGATCGCGTTGTTGTCCACGGGGCGGTTGACCGAATCGAACACGGAGACGAGCGCCGCCTCGTGGAACACGTAATCCGCGCCGCGCGTGACCTGCAGCACGGCGTCGGCGTCGCGCACATCGCCCTGCACGAACTCCACCGCGCCGCCGATATGGCTGATGTTCCGCTCGTAGCCCGAGGAGAGGTTGTCGAAGATCCGCACGCGGTGGCCCTCCGCCGCCAGCGCCTCGACGATGTGGGATCCGATGAACCCGCAGCCGCCGGTCACGAGATACGTCATCTGCTCGCTCATACTGCCAGCTCCTTGTGCTCCGCCTGCCCGCCCGTCAACCTTCCGCCAGCGCCACGACGCGCCCCTCGCGCCGCGCGCGTTCGGCCGCGAACACCATCCGGTGCGACTCGAGCGTGGCGTCCGCCCCGGAAAGGATGAGCGCCGGCGAGCCCTGCGCCACGGCGCCCACGAACGCCTCCAGCACGCCCTCGTCGCCCCCGCCGTGCCCGCCCTGGATCGTCTGATCCGGGGCGCGCGTATCCACGTCCGTCCGCCGGCCCGTGAGAAAATCGTACACACTCAGCAACGAACTGTCCCCGTCGATCTGCCCGCGCGTGCCGAACAGCCGCGTGTACCGCCCCCACCCCGTGCGCGTGAAAGCCGTCATCGTGAAGACCGCGGTCTGGCCTCCCGCGAACTCCAGGTTGACGACCTGGTGGTCCACCACGTCGTTGTCGCACGCGTACACGCACCGCCCGTACGGCCCAGCGCGCAGCGCGGCGGCCAGGGCTGCCGGCGTCGGATCGGCCGTCACGACGGACAGTGGCCAGCCCAGGCTGCCGCGCTCGAGCAGGCCGCCGTAGAAGCGGGGCGCCGAGTAGGGGCAGACGGCTTCCACGCCGCAGTCCAGGCAGCGGTCGGCCGCGCCCGCGGGACGGTTGGCGGGGAGGAAATGGGTCAGCGAGCCGAACGACGACACGCGGCGGCAGGGCGCGCCCACCAAGTGGCTCAGCCAGTCCAGGTCGTGGCACGACTTCGCCAGCAGCATGCACGACGACTCCCGCTCGCTGCGCCAGTTGCCGCGCACGAAGGAGTGCGCCTGGTGCCAGTAGCCGACCGGTTCGAGGTGCTCGACCGAGACCAGGTCGCCGATGACGCCGTCCGCGAGGAGCTCGCGCAGCTTGCGCGTGTAGGCCGTGTAGCGCAGCACGTGACAGACGGCGAACAGCACGCCGGCCTGCCGCACGGCCGCCACGATGCGCGCGCAGCCGGCCTCGGTGGGCGCCATGGGCTTTTCGAGCAGGACGTGGTAGCCCCGCGCGGCGAAGGCGCACGCCGGCGCCTCGTGCAGCGCATCGGGCGTGGCAATGATCACCGCGTCCGCGCAGCGCGGCGCGGCGGCCGCCGCCTCCCAGCCGTCGAAAACGTTTGCCTCCGGGATCCCGTGCTCCCGCGCCAGCCGCGCGCGCCGCTGGGCCAGCGGTTCCGCCACGCCCACCACGCGCGCCCACTCCGGGCGGTTCCGCGTGAGCCCCGCGTAGGTCGTCCCGCGGTCACCCGCGCCCACAATCAACAAGCTGACCGGCTGCATGCCCCTCC
>CAYOBW010000192.1:0-13613 GCA_964402115.1 uncultured Victivallales bacterium | reverse complement strand
ACCGCGCTTCGATGCCGGCGATGTAGGCTTCCGCCACCTGCCGGTAACGAGGCAAGCCAAAGACCAGTGTCACGTTGACGTTGATGCCTTCGGTAATGAGTTGCCGGATGGCGGGAAGGCCTTCGCTCGTGGCCGGGACCTTGATGAAGACGTTGGGCCGGTTCAGGGCGCCCCACAACCGACGGGCTTCCTGCAGCGTGCCGTTGGTGTCGTGCGCCAGGTGGGGATTGACCTCCAGGCTGACATATCCGTCTTTGCCGTCAGTCCTGTCGTAAAGAGGCCGGAACACGTCGGCGGCGCTTTGCACATCACGCTGGGTGATCGCTGCATAGATCTCCTGGGCGACCAAGCCTTTAACCGCCATGTCGCGAATGTCCGCATCGTAGTCATGACTCTCCACAATGGCCTTCTCGAAGATGGCAGGATTCGAGGTCATCCCCCGCAGCCCATCCTCCTCAATCAGCCGCCGGAGCCCGCCGCCCGCGATCAGGTCGCGTCGGATGTAGTCCAGCCAAATGGACTGCCCGAGTGTTTCCAGTTGTCTTGTGGGATTGTTCTTCATGGCTTGAGTTGCTTGTGTTGGAAAGGGTACGCCACCTCGGCGTCTGCCTGCCATGGGGCAAAACCCTACCTCACGACTCGAAATGCCGCGCACCAAACGACCGCAGTGATTCGTCGCCACATTCGCGGGTCAAGACTCCGGCGAAGGCTTCTCCCTCAAGACCAGATCTTGAGAAATAGGCAAGGGTGACAAGCAGCAATATCGAGAAGCCAGCCAGCAGTGCACGTATGGTGGTCTTCTTCATTGACGCCTCCAACTACAGGCCACGAGAGAACGGCGAACGGTCAGGGGGCTATGGGCAATGTAACCTTGCACGAATGTAGCCACAAGCGATATGCGGCATCCGCTTGCGCCTTCCGACGCGAGGTCAGGGCATACCCCAGAGGTGAGAGGATCGGAGCGGAACGCTTTGGCGTTCCGGCCGCCCATGTCTCTGTCCCGCTTCTCCCCCCGGCAGCCAGTCTGCCCGGCGGCAGGTTACTTCGGCGCCGGCTTCGGTCCCGCGACCGTCTTCAACGCCTCCGCCTGCGCGCTGCCGGGGACCGGCCAGTCGGCGGGAAGCGGAATCGTGACCTTGCCGGACGCCGCCCATTCGGTCCCGCGCAGCATCAGGGTCCGGAAGCCCACGCCGCCCATCGGGTTCGGATCGTGTCCCATCGCGCAGTGGAAGGCGCGTCCCTTGCCGAGTTCCGTCACGACGACCATCGGCTCGTTCGTGCCGCTGCCGTTCCTGGCCTTGTCAGAGAAGGTCGTCGCGAGCACATGCCCGGTCGGGTGCAGAAGCTGCCGGTGATACAGCTCGTCCTTGACGTGCTGGAAGTCGGCCATGCCCTGCGTCACGGGATGCGTCTTGTCGACGATGCTGATCACGAACGCATGCTGCGCGCCATGGCCGCTGATGTTCTTGCCGGTGCTCTTGTCCTTCTGCCAGGTGAGGCCGATGAGGTTGCCGAACTCCGGCCAGTCGCCCCACGCCGTGCTAGCAGCGTGGAAGAGCACGAAACCGTGGCCAGCCGCGATGTAATCGAGGAACGCCTTCTCGGTGGCGGCTGGCCACCGGTGCCCCTCGATCTTCGGGTAGCTCGTGTAGTTGCAGACAATCGCGTCGTACTTCGCGAACTCGGCCGGGTTGATGTTCGGCACGTCCTCCGTGACCTGCACGGTGAATCGGACGCTGTCCTCGTACATGCGCTGCAACGCCGGCGTGGTGGTCTTCCAACCGTGGTTGTTCGCGCCGCTGAAGATCAGCAGGCGGATCTTGCCGCCGTTCGCGGCCGGCTCTTCAGGCTGGGCCACGGCAACGACGACGCCCAGGGCCAGCAGGATGGCGCTGCGTGCGATCATGGTGTTTTCTCCCGGTGTTCGTGCTCAGACCTTCTCAGGCAGTTCGTACGGTTTACGGCGCGCGCGGTCCAGGTACTTGTTGGCCTCGTCAGCGTCGAACCGCTCCTTGACCGGGTCCCACGCGAGCTTCTTGCCGGTCCAGCGGGCGATGTTGCCCAGATGGCAGACCGTGGAGGAGCGGTGGCCGATCTCGACGTCGGCAATCGGTTTTTCGCGCGAGCGGATGCAGTCGAACCAGTTCTGCATGTGCCCGCCGTTGAGCGGCGGGAGCGGGGCGGCACTCATCTCTGCGCCGGCTGACGGAGGCGGAGGCGCATCGGGATCCGCCACGGAATGCGTGCGTGCTTTCGCCTGCTCCTTCAATTCCACAATCGCCTTTGCGAGCGGACCGGCGACCAGCTCCGCGGGGTCGGATTTGCAGATGCCGCGGTCAATCGTGATCTTCCCCTTCTCGCCGATGAAGACGCCGCCGCCGCGCGGGCCATTGGCCAGTTCAACCTCCGTGCCGTTCGCGTAACGGAAGAAGACCTTCGGGACGGCGCACAGCTTGTTGCCGCGATCGCTCGATTCCGGCGCCGTATAGGTCGGCGGCTCGAACTTGCCCTCGCCAACCCAGACTTCCACGGGTCCGGTGTTGTCCATGCCCAGCGCGCACTGGATCTGATCGAACCCGTGCGCGCCCCAGCCGGTCATCTCCCCGCCGGAATAAGGACGGAACGACAGCCAGCCGGGTTTGCCGCGCGGGATATACAACTCGGCGTGGAATGGAGCCGGCTCCGTGGGCCCGCACCAGAGATCCCAATCCAGTCCCTCCGGCGCCGGCTGCGCCGGCAGACCGCATTCCCACGGGCTTTGGTAGTTGTAGGCGATGACCTTGGCGATCTTGCCGACCAACCCCGAGCGCACGAGGTGACAACCGACATGATTCTGGATCTGCGAGCGCTGCTGGCTGCCGCACTGGAAGACGCGCCCGTACTTGCGCGTCGCCTCGACCATCAGCCGCCCTTCGCGGATCGTCAGCGTCATCGGCTTCTCCGCGTACACATCCTTGCCGGCCTGGCAGGCGTGGATGCACGTCAACGCCCGCCAATGCTCCGGGGTCGCGGTGATGACGGCGTCCACGTCCTTGCGCTCCAGCAGCTGGCGGTAGTCCTTGTACGCCTCCGCCTTGTACTTCGCCGCCGCCTGCCGCGCCCGCGGCAGGTTCACGTCCGCGATCGCCACGATGCGCGCCAGCTTCGAGCCGCCGGCCGACGCCAGCAACCCCCCGCCCTGCCGGCCAGGCCCGATGACGCCGATGCCGATGCGGTCATTGGCGCCGGGCTGGCCATTCGCGGCCAGTACGCCGGAGGGGATGAAGTACGGCGCTGCCACGGCCACCGCTCCGGCGGTCGCGCTGCGGTGCAGGAATTCACGGCGGGATAACTTGCTCGTCCTGGTCATTTCCGGGCTCCCTTCTTCTGTCGCAAATTAGCGACGTTCGGGCTCTCCTTACACTACGGCCGCACTGCTGTCGAGCCCGGGGCTGCGGCGACTTCCTGCAACGGTTCGAGCTGAACGCGGTCGGAGTCCGTCACGACCAGGCGCTCCGGCGCCGGGCCGGGCAGCGGCGGATAGGCGGTCGAGTTCTCGATCCGGTTGTGGCGAAAGACCAACCCGTCCACCGAGTAGAGGCCCAGGATGCGCTGCGGCCCGAAAACCCGGAACAGGTTATCCTCAATCGTGATGTTCCTGTTGTAGCGGCTCGTCTTCTTGAATGCGTCGGCGATGCCGGAGCCCACCTCGATGCAGGCCTTGCCCCAGACGCCGTAGTTGCAGTTGTCGAACGTGTTGCCCCGGATCGTGCAGTCCCGCACGCCCGCCTGCTCGAACCAGTAGCGCGCGTCGCCCTCGAACAGAATGGCCGCTCCCGGCACGTGAAATACGTTGCCCTCGATGACCATCTTCCCGCGCGAACCCAGCAGGACCCCCCGCGCCCGGTTGCCGCGGATCACGCAGTTCTCGATCAGAACGTCGGCGGTGTTCGCATCGGCATCGGCGATGGAATCCCCCACGCCGACAGGTTCCGGCAGAGGCTGCTCCGTCTCCACGAGCGTGCACTCCTTGTTGAGGCGCTCCACGGACTTGGCAACCGCGTACCCCCGCGGTTCCAAACTCGGGCCGTGGGTGAGTTCCAGGCGCGTCCCGGTCCGGACGAAGTCAACCCCCGCCTGCTGCGGGTGGATCATGCGCACCTCGAACCGGCTCGGCGCCAGGATCCGGGTGATCTTCGCGTACAGGCCGTGGACGTTCGTCGCGTCGTCCTTCTGATTCTCGAAGAGGCAATCCCGCATCTCGATCTTCCCGCGGCAGTTGACGAAATGCGTCGCATCCGCCGTGATGCTGACAGTCCGCTTCCCGCCGGGCGCCGGCGTCACCCGTACCTTGTCAAGGAAGAGATTGGCGCTCCGCTGCGCAATCACGCCCATGCCGCCACAGTGGTGGATACTCACCCCCGTGAGCCGCACGTCCGAGCTGTCGGCGATCACGAAGCCGGGATTGTCACGAAGCGCCGCGCCGAAAACCAGCACGTTCCCCGGTTCGGCAGAAACCCCGTCCAGCGTGAGCCTCACCTGACGCGGGGCCAACTCCCGCGCAACGATCCCCTCCCCCACCCCATACCGGTCCTTCGCCAGGTAGGCGGTCTCACGTTTGACCGGATCGAAGGCGAGGAGGCTCCCGTAGGGATAGATGACCTCGCCGCTCTTGACCGTCGTCTCGGGGCCGGCGGGAGGCCGGCCACCGGTGAACACGAGCACGCCGTTCCGGATGGCGTAGGGGAACTCCTCGCTGAACTCGAGATCCACCGAGTCGGTCGCGATCGCCAGCACGCGCCCCTCCGAATGAAACGGCCGCACGAAGTCGAACGACAGGTTGCTGACCGTCACACTGCTCGAGTTCTCGATCAGGAACGGGATCATCGGCCCTTGGAAGACAAACGAGGCGCCTCCGCCGTCTATCTCCAACCCCTTCACGTTCACCAGCGGAAAGGCAATGCGTTTGAGTCCCTCGTCGTTGTTGCTGATGAACTGGTAGCTCTCCTGCGCACGATCCGGCCAGAACGCATAGCGCCCGGGCGGGAAGACCAGCTTCGTGGCCTTGGCGCTCCTTGCCTCCGCCAGCGCAGCCCGGACCGCGGGCGTCGTGTCGCTGCCGTCCGCCTTCGCACCGAAGGCCGCGACATCAATGATCTTGTCCGCACCGGCCCCTGCCACGGCCCCAGTCAGGATGAATGCCAAACCAGCCAACCTGCAAAGCAAACGCGTCTTCATGTCTTTCTCCTTACCGTTCACTGCCAATTGTCTGTGTAGACGCACGAGAGACCGTCGCCGACGCACAGCCGGCCGCTGTCGCGGATGGTGTCGAGCAGCTTCGTGTCGCTCAGCGGCACCACGCCCGCACCCGCCTCACGTTGCGCTTGCCTCTCAGCCTCGGCGAACCGCGGACCGGACGGGGCGTCGAAACGGAAAACCGGCAGCTCGGCGGCGGTCAGGACCAGCGGCGCGAGCAGCAGGGCGGAGAGGATGAGGGTCGGTCTGCCGGCCAGTTTCGGCCCGCCATGCATGCGCTTCGCCTTCACTACTTCAGCACCTCGAACTTGTAGACGTCGCCGGGGATATCGAGGATCTGGATGTTGCCCATGTTCCCCTTGGCGGTTGCGCCGGGAATGCTCCAGACCAGCTGCTTGGCCGGGGTGATCTCGAACGCCTTGACCGCGTCGCCGCTGCCGACCATCTTGCCGTGGCTGGCGCTGGTGATGACGGTATTGCCGTTGGGCAGCCGCTGCGCACCGCACATCATGCCGACCTGGATCCCGAGCGACTCAAGGTCAGCCTGGGTCACCTCCCACACCACCTTGGCGTCGCCGTCGTACTCGATCACGGCGCCATGATCGGCCGCCGGGTGCGCGGCGGTCACCAGCGTGTTGCCATTGGGCAGCCGGATCGCCACGAAGGCGCCTTTCGGAAACGTCCGGAGCAGCTTGCCATTCGCGTCCCATTCGTAGGTCTTGTTCTCGTTCATCACCGCCGCCAGGTAGGTCCCCTGGGCCGTCTTGCGGACCTGGCGGAAGGTGTGATTCATATCGCGGGTGGAGTCGCCGACCCTGACCCGTTTCTGCTCCTTGCCATCCTTGTCAACTTCGACCATCCACATGCCGTCCGTGGCGGTTTCGCCGGCCAGGAACCCGCCGCCGGGCAACGGCTGGCAGGAGTGGTTGTCGTGCCTGCCCGGCGCGATGTACTTCCACATCTGCTGCTTGCCGGGATCGAGCCGGATGATGCCCGCCTCCTTGCCGCGGATGGAGTAACTGAACACCACGCCGTTGTCCGGCAACACCCAGCCGTCGCTCAATTCGGCCCCGTTCTCCAGCGACCATTCCGGCTTGAACGCCGCGTCGTAGATGGCCGGCCCGCCACTGGCCCAACCGGCCTTGAAGAAACGGTGCTGCACCTGGCCCTCGGCCAGGCTGTTCGCAACAGCCAATACCCCCAGCAGGATCGTCCCGCTGGCGGCAGATCGGATTCCCATTTGCATGCTTCAGTCCTCCCAAGCTGCCCGCGCCGCTGTCCCCACAGCAAAGGCCTCAACCCCGTCTCCCGCGATCCACCTCCGAGATCGGCAGGTCATCCGGAAGCGCCGAGACCGTCGGCATGCCGTCTGATAGCCGTTTATCCCTCGTCCCGTCAAGACCTCTATCCAGCCTTGAAATCCGCGGGCAGGCAAGGACTTGATGGCGGTCGCTGCAGGATCGCCCCGTTCTCCTGCGGCGTTGGAGACCCGCCGCCATCCAGGCGCTTCCGCAAGCCTTGCTTGCTCTACGCATTGACGATCCGCGGGGGCTGGCGTGCGATGCGAGAACCGTTCGGCTTGCCCGAGGATTCGGGCGCATCTGCGATTGGGTGGCTTGGGTGGTCTTGCTGGTAGCCCCGCCTTCTCCGAAGGCGAGGGCCGCTGCCTACAGGAAATCAGGCTGCGCACGCAACGCCACCGCGCTGGGCGGCGCCTATTCGCAGATGCGCCCGCGAGAATCGGGGTGCATCGCGAGGCCTGGACGGAACGTAATCGGCCTCGTCCTCAGTGAGCGCAGCGAACGGTCCTCGTCCTCGTACTCGAAGGGACATGGAAGGGAATCGAGAACGAGGACGATGGTGGCGCACGCAGGGCGCATGTGCCGTGGAGAAACGCGCAGAACCAGACGTCCCAACCAGCGAGAATGAACGGAGACGAGACAGGCCGGGACGAGTCAAAGCGTGTCGACCGGGCTGACGACCCCCATGGGGCACTTGTTGAGCACGTGGGTGTCCACCGCTCCAGCCAGCGCCGCTCCCGGCGACGTACTTCGCCGGGAGCGGCACGTACCGGTCCTTGTTGCCTTTCCCGTGGGCAACGATGCGGTTCTGGTCGAACTGCACATCCAGCACGCGCATGCCGAGGCACTCGTGGATCCGCATCCCGGTTCCGTAGAGCAGGCGCCCAATCAACTGATTGCGGCCCTCCATGCCGCTCGATCCGCTTGACTTCCCGCCCGCCAGCCTCCTACGCTCGCAGCACACGGGATAGAACGCTATTCGCTCGGCAACAAGATTATGAAACAAGCTCTGTCTCTGCTTCTGCTTGCTGGGGTGCTTGGTTGCGCTTCGACTCGTGTGCTGACTGAGGACCAGATCGTACAACGACTGCAATCTCTGCGAATCTACCCGTCGAAGGTGATCGTAGACGCAGACGGCCTAGTGACTCTTGACTTGGCTCGCTCAGGGGTTTCCGACCTCTCGGTACTGAACGGGATGCCGATTGCGGCACTGAATCTCTACGAATGCCCCGTGTTTGATCTGTCACCCGTCCGAACGATGCCGATCAAAAAGTTATCGTTCAACCGCACGCTTGTTACCGACGTTGGTGCTTTGGCGGGGCTTGGTCTCGACTTTGTGGTGTTCGACACGCAGTTCATAACCAATGGCATGAAGTTCTTGCGGGAAATGCGGTCGCTCAGCGTCATCAACGGCAGTCCGGAGGATTTCTGGCAGCGATATGATGCTGGCAAGTACCCGTCACAGGGGCACTTCCTGATGCGCGTGGTTCAATCGAAGAAGAGGCTGAAAGGGCAATCAGAGGCAGAACGTCACGCATCCCTGTGGAAGATGATTTGGATTCAGCGAGGGTACTCGACAACCAATGGCGCGGAGACCTTCTACCTTACTCCCGAAGGTCAGCCGCAACGACTGGAGTAGCAGGGAGCAGAACCAGGCGTCGGAGGTCGACCCGCGGCGGGTCTCGCACCTTCAACGCCATCGTTCTGCGGCAGGAAGATGGAGGGATTCCGGAGTACATCGTCCTCGTCCTCAGTGAGCGAAGCGAACGGTCCTCGTCCTCGTACTCGAAGGAGCGGGGATCGAGTACGAGAACGAGGACGAGTGGGGATGCACCGGTTGGACGGGTTATTCAGGAAAGGACGATCACGGCAGAACAGCGGCGGTAGCCTCGCAAGTTCGGCCCCATGACGCCGGGCGTTGGTCCCCAGGAGGAACCGATGAAGAACGCGAAATCGGTGGGTGAACTGGCGGATCCCGAGATCCAGGCAGAACGACATGCGGGGCGCCCGCTTCGCCGAAAAAAACCGAAACGTTTCGGTTTTTTGGGTTCGGGGCCGGAAGGGATCGTTGACAGCCCGGAAGATGTATGTCGATATACAGGCATGAGCACGCAGACGATTGCCTTGGACAGCGAGGTTTACGAGACATTGGCCAACCTCAAACGCAGCGTTTTCAACCCGAAACACCCGGTATTTCAGCCGCATTCCAGAACTCAAGTTGATCTCGTTCTGAAACGGAAGGGCCCAACCATGCCTGCCGGATTCTCGGTTCTGACCCTGGCACTGGCCGCGCTGGCATCACCCGCGGGCGCGCAAGCGCCGGCTCGCGGCCCCGAGGCCAACCGCCTGCCCGCGCCCTTGCGAGCCGGCCTCGTGCTGTACTACCCGTTCACGGACGGGACGAGTGACGGCGTGACCGATGCCAGCGGGCGCGGCCACGCGGGCAAGCTGCAGGGCGGCGCCTGCGTCCCCGCGGGCCGCCGCGGCCCGGCCCTGCGCTTCCAGGACAAAGCCGAAATCACGACCCCGCACGCCGCATCCCTGGCTTTTGCGGAGTCCAACAGCTTCACGGTCGCGGTGTGGGCCTGGCCGGACGCCGCGTCCGGCGACTGGCAGGGCGTCGTGGTGCAAAGCCGCTTGAAACCCCCGTTCTACGGGCTGTACCTGGAACCCGGCCGCAAGTGGGTTGTCTACACCGGCCCCTTGAAGGGCCCTGCCGCCGAAGCGCGCTGGCAGCACCTGGCACTGGTGCAGGATGGAGCAGCCGGCAAGCGCCGTCTCTACGTCGATGGCCGGCAGGTCGCCGAGGGCCCGTCCCAGGACAGCAGCGGACCGGGCGGGCTGAACGTGGGCTCGGGCGGTGGCGGCTACGCGCACTTCCAGGGCATGCTGGACGAGCTCTGCATCTACAAACGGGCCCTGCCCGAAACGGAGCTGCGCGCCTTGATGACCGCCACGACCGACGCGGGGCAGGCGCCGGCATCGACCACGGGCCAGTAAATGACATGAAGACACGTACACCGCCCACGAACGCGGACGCGAATTGGCGCCGCACAGGCCGCCACCTGGCCGGAGCCTGCGCCGTCGGGTTGCTCGCCTGGGTCACCGCTGCCGGCGCACTGGGCGCGGACTTCCCGCAGGGCCTCGTGCTGCACTTCAGCTTCGACGAGATCGGCAGCGGCGGCACGATCAACGACCGGAGCTGGCGCGGCAACACCGGTCGCGCCACGGGGCTCGGCTGGACCGCCACCAGCAAGCAGGGCGGCGGCGTCGAGTTCGCCTCGACCAACAGCGCCATCCTGGTGCCCCACACGCCGATCCTGAACGTGACGCAGGCCACCTTCGCGGTGTGGTTCAAGACCGCCCGGGCGGACGCCGCGGAGCGCTGGCTGCTCGAGAAGCGGCCGGAGCGCGGCTTTGCCCTGAGCATCGCCGGCGACACGCCGAACGCCGGAAGCAGGGGGAAACTGCGGGCCGTGGTCAACGGTCAAGCGGTGCTGAGCGACGCCGCGCTGGCGGATGGCGCCTGGCATCACGGGGCGGCGACCTTCGACGGCGCGCACGTGAAGTTGTACGTGGACGGGCAGTTGCAGAAGCAGCTCGCACCGCTGCGCGGCGCCATGGCGACCAACGACAGCAAGCTGGCCATCGGCCGGAACCTTTCAAGCCCGCCGCCCCAAGCGAAAGACGTCTCGTTCGCAGGCTCCATGGACGAGGTGATGATCTTCAACCACGCGCTGACCGCCGCCGAGCTCGAAGCTGTCATCGCCACAGCCAAGCCCAAGTTCACGAAGGACCAGGTCACCCGCCGCCTGAACGAGCTCAAGGATCTCCTGGACCGCGGGCTGATCCTGCAGGACTTCTACGACCGGAAGGTCAAGGAGTGCGAAGCGGGGTTGTGAACCTCAGCGCTTCGCTTGAGGCGGTAACACCACGCCCTTCCACTCCTGCGCGGGCACGAGGTGCCGCCAGAGAAACGCCTGCATCCGGTCCTCCGCCGGCACGACAGGGCGCACGATCCGCTGGGCGCCGTTGGTCGCCCAGCCTTCGAGGGTCAGGGCGACGGGGTCCCGCAGATCGCCGCGCCTGGCCTTGAGCGTGACCCGCGTCATGGTCTGCGTGCCGGTGAAGACCCCGCCCGCCAGCTCGAAGCCCGGCGGCGCATCTTTCAGCGCCAGTTTGATCGGACCGGTGAAGCCGTCCTTGCGGATGACATGCACTGCAGGAAAGGCGGGTGCGTTGGTGCGAACAACGAAGCTGGACGGCACCACGCGCAACTCGAAGTCAGGCTGCGGCGCGCTGAGGCGCAGGCGGTAGGCGTACTCCGGGCCACCGTTGTGCTGGGCATCGCCCAGCTGCAGGCAGTAGACACCGTCCGCGGGCAGGGCGACGCGGATGTAGGAGTCGGCGTGGTGCGTGTTCAATCCCGACCCCGCGTCCTCGCGGTCGTCGTTGAAGGCCAGCGGGCGCCCGGCGGCATCGGTCAGCTTGAGCACGGCATCCAGGGGGGAATCGAGCCGGCGGGCGTTGACCTCGGCGACGACGACTTCGCCGGCCCGCCCCTCGAATTGGAAGACATCGCGGTCGTCCGGTCTGGCAATGCGCCCGTTGACGATGATCGGCAGGCTCACGCGCTGCGCGTGCCGGGGCGTGTCGTTGGGCTCCTGTTCCAGGCAGTCGGGCAGCGTGTCGAGGGCGAACGGCACGGGGTTGGAGAGGACCCCGCCCCGGCCGTGCGCCACCAGCGCGTACACGCCGGGAACCGCGGGGAGGGCGGGCTTCAGCGAGGTTTCCGCCAGGTTGAAGCCGGTCACGGCGACCTCCGGGGTCGCCCCTGCGCGCCCGCCCAGCGGGAAGACGCCCGTCACAAACGGCAATTCGCCGAGTGTGAGGCGGTAGACAAAGTCCTCGCGCCCGCGGTAGATCGCGTCGCGAATGACGAGCCGGTAGTCGCCGTCCGCGGGGATGACACACGCCAGGACCGGATCCGGCTTGAAGCGGTAGTCGTCGTTGTAGGCCACTTCCCTGCCGCGCGCGTCCACCAACGCCACCACGGGCTGAAACCATCCCGGCACGGCATCCGCCATGTACGGGACCAGCTCACGGGCCTGGGCGCGGATGACGAACTGCTGCCCCTTGCGCGCCGAAAAGCGGTAGCGGTCAACCGTCCCCTGCGCAATCTGGCCATTCACGGTGCAGGGCGGCTGGACCGGCGTCTCATCGTCGTCCAGATCGGTTGGCGCCGCCGGATCGCCCATCATGGCCATCGTCGCCATCAGCGTCATCGTCTCGGCGCCGGGCGTCCCGGGCGCAACGCGGGGTTTACGGCGCAGGCTCTGCGCCTCCTTGCCCAGTGTCACCAGCCGGCTGGTCGGCAGGGGCGGGCCGGTGATTTCGGGCAGCTCGCCGACAAAGAACACGAGCGGGTTCGAAAGCCCGCGCGGCGTACCGACGCGGAGCTCCCGCTGCCCCGCCGGCGCATCGGCCGCGATGGCGACCTCGGCGATGATCAGGTTGGCGATCGCCGCGCTGGCGGGCTGATCCACGTAGTCCCGGACGATCTTCTCGATGCGCGCAACGAGATTCGAGTGGGCCGGCTTGGGCGCGCCCGCCATCGGGTCCTTGAGCTCCCGCATCTGCTCGTTGAGCAGCTGGAGCTCCTGTGGGTTCAGCTTCTTGTTGTACTCGATCACCCGCGCCTGCACCCCGGAGCCGGAGACAAACACGCGGCTGACACCCTCCACCGCCTGTCCGCCGAGCGTCACGCGAAACGTAGAGCCCTGCCGCCCGCCGGCGGGATAGGCGAACCCGATGTACGGCTGCTGCGCGCGCGCGGCCACGGCGGCGGCCAGCAGGACGCCCGCACCCAACCCGATCTGCCATGACATGCGTTTCATCGCGCCCACCTACATGATTTCCTTGAGCCGGCCGGCCGACTTGGCCCCGGTTTCGGTGGTGGCCAGGACACGCGCATCGGCGCCCATGGGATGGGGCAACCGGGCGTTCGTGTCGATGCCGGCCAGCTCGTAGATGCTGCCAAGCAGATCGATGGGGTAGACCGGGCGCTCCTTGACCTCCTCGCCCTTCGCATCCGTCGCGCCCACCACCCGCCCGCCCTTGAATCCGCCGCCGGCCACCAGCACGGTGAAGACGTTGCCGAAGTGATTGCGGCCGCCATTCCACGGCGGCTGCCAGTCCACCTTCGGCGTGCGGCCGAACTCGCCGCAGCACCAGACCGCCGTGCTCGGCAGCAAGCCGCGCTCGGCGAGATCCTGCAGGAGCGAGGCCAGGCCCTGATCGAGCTGCGGGCACTGCCTGCGCATGGTCGCAAAATGGTTCGAGTGCGTGTCCCAGCCGCCGGGGTAGTTGATGGTGACGTACGGCACACCGGCCTCGACCAATCGCCGTGCCGCCAGGCAGTCCTGACCGAACGTGTGGCGGCCGTAACGATCCCGCAAGGCCGGCTTCTCCTGCGACAGGTCGAAGACCTCCTTGCCCTTGCCCAGGATCAGGTTATACGCCTGCTCCTCGGCCTGCCTGGAGGCGAGCAGCTGCGGGTGCTCCGGCATGGCGTGGTCCAGGGTGTTCATCGCGTGGAGGAAATCCCGCCGGGCCACCTGCCGCGCATCGCTGATGCCCCGGGCGACAACGCCCTCGACCTCGAAACGCGTCGCGTTGGGATCGCCGCCCGTGGCGAAGGGCTTGTACTTGGGGCCCAGGAAGCCCGATTCGGAGAACCGTCCCTGCGGCTGCGTCAGCACGACATAGGGCGGAATCAGCCCCTTGTAGCCCGCGCTGGCGCCCTTGAGCAACGCGAACACGGCGCCGATGCACGGGTAGGCCAGGCGCTCGCCGGGGATATGCCCGGTCTGCATCAGGTACGCCGCAGTCTCGTGGCCGTTGTTGCGGTGCGTCATGCCGCGGACGAGCGAGAACTTGTCGGCCTGCTTCGCCAGCAGGGGAAACAGCTCGCCCACCTGGATCCCGGCGACGTTGGTGGGTATGACCGCCTTGAACTGCCCCGTGTAGTCGTAGCCGGCGTCGGGCTTCGGGTCCCAGGTGTCGGTGTGCGACATG
>CAYOBW010000191.1:10280-13686 GCA_964402115.1 uncultured Victivallales bacterium | reverse complement strand
GGCAGGGAGACGCTACCGCACCCGAAAAAGGGTTCCCGCCTGCGGTTCGTAGACCGCCAGGCCGCCGTTGGCGGTGTCCCCCACCAGGTCGAAGTCGGCCAGCGTCCAAGCCGCGTGGAGACCCTGCGCCGCGAACAACTCGGTCTCGGCCCCGCCGTCGCGTTCGAAGTACGTGAAGTCCAGACGGTAGGTGCCGGCGTCGGGGATGTACACGGAAGCCAGCACGTCGCCCGGCCCGCGCGCTCCCGGGTACTCCATGACGGCCCGGCCGCCCAGTTCCAGCAGGAAGCCGTCGTCGCTGTTGACGCCAAACGTCCAGAACCCGGCGGCGGGGAAATCCACGTACCCGTAGGCATGCACGACGAAATCGTCATTGGCGGACGGCGTCGCCACGGCAAAAGGCGCGTCGGATCCGTAGTGCCCGTTCCCGCCGCCGCCGCCGTCATGCAGGTTGACGACGGTCGCGTCGGTCAGGTTGCTGGCCGTTGCGGCGATGGCGCCGCGCAGCAGCTGCCAGGCATCGTACGTGCTGCCGATCGTGGTGTCGGTATCCACCGTAGCCACGCGGAAACGCTGCAAGCCGCTGCCGCGGGTGACCCTGGAGCCCGCCACCGGGTAGACGGCCACGGTCTGTGCCACATCGTTGAGGTCGCGGCCATCCACGGTCAACCGGCAGGCCGACCCGCCGTTCTTTTCGAACCAGACCAGGCGGAAGGGATAGAGCCCCGCGTCGAGAAAAGCGGCCTTGGCCGAGATGTCGCTGCCACCCTTGGGGAAGTTGGCGGTCTGGATGACCGTGGCATGGGCGCCGATTTCCAGCCGGAACCCGTCGTCGCTGTTGCAGGTAAACGTGTACACGCCCGCACTCGGGATGTTGAACGCTCCGCGGAATTCCCCGCCGAAGTAGTCGGCCGGCATGCCTTGGATGGCGCCGTCCGCCACGCTGATCAGGGCCGGCGCCTGCCGGCGCTCGATCTGGGGCTTGACGACGCCGCTCAGCAACCGGTCGACGTCGTAGAGCGACTGGACTGCGTTTGCGACGTTCGTGGCCACGTGTCGCGCGGAGAGGAAGCCCTTGGAACCGACGGAGGCGGGCGAGACAGCCAGGCGGTCGGCCGCGGCCAGGACGTTCTGGTACACGTAGATGCTGCCGCCGCCGGTGTTGTTCAGGAGGATCGGCGTGCCGGCGGGGTCGCTGCCGGCCCAGTACTGCAGTTCCAACCCTTCGCCGCCGCTGTTCTCGAAGAAGGTTGTCGAGAACGGGTAGAGGCCGGCTTCGTCGAAATACGTGGACCAGACGGACCGCCCGTTGCGACCTGTCGGAAAGAGCGCGACCTGAGCCCCGCTCCGCCCCAGCCTGAAACGGAAACCGTCATCGGTGTAGGCGGCGAACGAGTAGGCGCCCGGCGCCGGGATGTCGAGCACGCCCCAGACCTTGACAGCGAAGTTGTCGCCGCCCACCCAAGGCAGGTCCGACCCGAAGTTCCCATGCGTACCGGGGCCGTGGTTGACCAGCGCCACGGTGCCGCTGTTGCCCAGTCCGCCGGGATCGGAGGGCGTGCGCGCGCCGGTAAGCAGGCTTTCGCCCTGCTCGATGGTCGTGATCGCGCCGTCCGAGCGAGTCTGCGTCATCACAAAGCCCTGGATGCTGGTCCGCGCGGCGGCGTCCAGCGTGAAGGCGTCTGCCACGCGCTGGCCGGCGTCCATCGTCGCGCCGGCCAGGGCCTGGACTTCCGACATGCTCAGCGCATGGTCGTAGACGCGCACGTCGTCCACAAGCCCGTTAAAGTAGGAACCGCCATTGTAGCGGCCGATTTCGAACGAACGGACGTCTGTGACGTTGAGCGTGGAGTTCTTGGAGCCGATGAGGATGCCGTTCTGGTAGGTCCGTCCCTGCGTGCCGTCGTGAACAAGGACGAAATGGGTCCAGTTGGTCGTGCAGCCGTAGGCCGTGACGTCGAAGTCAGGCGTGCCGTAGAACTGCGCACGCCACTGCTCGGCGCCCGTCAGGGTCCGCAGGGAGAACATCTCGCCCGTGGCTGCGTTGCCCATGCAGAAGACGCCGCCGTCGTTGAAGGCGCGCGTGTAAGCCCAGAACGCCACGCTCTTGGGCTTGTTGCCGTTCATGTTCAACAGCGTGGGCGTGCTGTTGAGCGTGGAAACCCACTGGTTGGCGCTCAGGTCCAGCGCCCACCGGCCCACTTTGCCCGCCACCCAGTCGGTCCCGCCGGCATTCTGGAAGGCGCCCGTATGGCCATTGCCTGTGCGGTCGGCAACCGTCGTGCCTGCGCCATCCTCGAAGTCGTAGTACGCAACCAAAGCGGCTGGCACGTGTCCAGCCGTCAGCAGGAACCCGCAGATCAGAAGACCACACAGCCTGCCCATGCGTTGCATCGCCGCTCCTCCCCTGCTGCACTACCTGTCGCTTAAAGCACGGTAAGCAGCATATTAACACGCTCGGACACGGCTGGCAATTGCCGTTTTCACACCCTGATTGACTCCCGCCGCGCGTACGCTATCCTTGTCGGGACTTACGGGAGGTAGCCGTGGAGATACGACGAGCGACAGCGGGGATCTTGATCGGGGCGGCTGTCTTTCTGGGCTCGGCACTCGCCTTTGCCGTGCAGCCCATGCTGAGCCGCGTGTTGCTGGGCGCCTTCGGCGGTTCGGCCGCGGTTTGGGCGGTGTGCCTGGCGACCTTCCAGATGCTGCTGCTGGCGGGGTACGGCTACGCCCACCTGCTCGGGGGGCGCGCCTTCCGCCGGCAGGCGTGGCTGCACGTGGCGCTGCTGGCCGGGGTGGCGGTTTGGCTGGCGCTGCGCATGCGCACGACCGGCGCCATCCTGGCCCTGCCGGGCTGGCAGGCGCTGCCCCCCGCCCTGGGGGTGCTCTTTCTGCTGGCGGGATCCTGCGGGCCGGCGTTCGTGCTGCTGACCGCTGGTTCCTCGCTGCTGCAGGCGTGGGCCGCGCGGGTCTGGCCCCACCACGGCGTCTACCGACTCTACGGTCTGTCGAGCGCCGGCTCGCTGCTGGGCCTCCTGACCTACCCGTTCCTGCTGGAGCCAGCGGTCACGCTCACGCACCAGCTCGGCGGCTGGTGCGCGCTGTTCGGGGTTTACGCGGGACTCGTGGCGGCCCTGGCTTGGTTGCTGCCGCGAACCATCGCCCCCGGCGCCGCCACCGCCGAGGCGCCTGTGCCGGCGCCGGCCACGGACCTCCCGACGCGGCGCCACCTCTGGTACGTGTTGCCGGGTGTCAGCTCGTTCCTGCTGGTGGCGCTGACCAACGCCCTGACGCTGGACGCCCCACCCCTGCCGGCGGTCTGGGTGGTCCTGCTGGCGGCTTTCCTGCTATCTTACACCCTCGGCTTCTCGAACGGCGTGGCGCGCGCGCCGCGGCCCTGGGC
>CAYOBW010000191.1:0-10180 GCA_964402115.1 uncultured Victivallales bacterium | reverse complement strand
GTCATGGCCGCCGCCAGCGATCCCCGTCCCCGCCTGCGGGCCCGCGTCCTGTTCGGCACGACGGCCACGCTGGCGGTCGGCTTGCTCGTGCTGGTCTGCGCGCTCACGGCGGAGCGCTTCCAGCAGCCCACGCTCGCGCTCCGGCGCAATTTCCACGGCATCCTCCACGTCTGGTACGCACCCCTGCGGTTGGACGGCGAGGTCGTCGAACTCCGCGCGCTCACGCACGGCGTCACCCTGCACGGCAACCAGCTCACCGGCACGGCGCGTCGGCGCACGGCCACGACCTACTTTTCCCGCCACGCGGGCATCGGACTGCTGCTGACCGCGCCGGGCTGGACCAACCGGCCGCCGCAGCGGGTGGGCATTATCGGCCTCGGTGTCGGCAGCCTGGCCGCCTACGGCCGCCCCGGCGACACCTACCGCTTCTATGAAATCAACCCGCAGATCGTTGCGCTGGCCACGGGCACGAACTATTTCAGCTACCTTGCCGACAGCCGCGCGCGGATCGAGGTGCGCGTTGGCGATGCGCGACGGGTGCTGGAGCGCGAGGTTGCGGATCCGGCCGAGCCGCCGCTGGATTTGCTGGTGGTGGACGCGTACAGCGGCGATTCCGTGCCGCTGCACCTCGCCACGCGCGAGGCGTTCGCCCTCTACCGCCGCCGCCTGGCGCCGGGCGGGCTGCTGGCCGTGCACGTGACGAACAACTACCTGGATCTGCTGCCGCTGATCAAGACGCTGGGCCGCGAGTGGGGCGTGCCGCGCCGGGGTATCGTGTCAGCGGCCTATCCCGACGATCTCGCCACGCCTGCGACCTGGTGCCTGCTGGGCGCCCAGGCTTGCGATCCGCTCGACCTGATGCGGGGAGGCCGCCTGCCCGACCGGATCGTCAACTGGAACGCGGTGCGGGACGTGCCGCTGCCGACGGACGAGTGCGGTAGCCTGCTGCACCTGTTTGCTTTCCGCCGCCTGTGGCGGGATTCCGTGCAGACCCTCCTGCACGGCAACCGGCCGCAGCAGGGGTTTTGACACCGGGACGGAAGACGGCGTCCCAGTTCTTGAACACGGGCTCGAGCCCGCGCGCCCGCAGCATGGCGCAGAACGGTGCGACGGCGCGGTCGTCGTTCACGTCGAACTGGCCCGCCGTGGCCGCCGCGCCGGCGGCATAGCCGCCGACCGTGGTGCGGCTGGCGGCGCTCATGCGCGAAATGCCCACGCCGGCGAGGCCGTCGCGCAGCGCGGCGCACTCCCGCGTGGAGAGCACGAGGGGCACGTCGGGCAGGCAGATCCGGAACGCCCAGATGAGCTGCGCCAGCTGCGCGTCGCTAACCGGGTGGGCCGGCGCGTACCCGCCAAGCTGCGGCCGCATGCGCGGGAAGGAAAGCAGGACGCCCCCCTGCCAGTGGGCGCGCCGCAGGTGCGCGGCGTGCTGGAACAGCGCCACGGCGTCCGCCAGCGGCTCGGCCAGACCGAGCAGGGCGCCCAGCCCGACATAGCGTATGCCGCCCTCGAGCGCGCGGGCGGGAGCGGCGAGGCGGTCCGCGTAGTCGCGCTTCGGCCCCCAGCGGTGCAGGGTCTCGTAGGCGACGGCATCGTAGGTCTCCTGGTAGAGCGTGACGCTCGTGCAGCCGGCCTCCGTCAGGCTGCGGTACTCGTCCGTGGTCATGGCGAAGCTCTCGATGCCCACGGCGTGGAAACGGCGGGCGGCCGCCGCCACGCAGCGACGCACGTAGTCGAAACCGACGGCGGGCGTGCGCTCGCCCGTGAGCAGCAGCACGTCGTCGAACCCCTGCGCCCGCAGCGCCTCGAGTTCGGCCGCCAGGGCGCGCGGCCCCAGCTTGTGGCGCGGCTGCCGGCGGTCGGCGGCGAAGCCGCAGTAGACGCAGCCGCCCGTGCAGTAGTTCGACAGGTAGAGCGGTACGTACAGCGCGAGCGTGCGGCCGAAGTGGCGGCGGGTCAGCTGCCGGGCGCGCAGGGCCAGGGCTTCCAGCCGGCCGGCCGCGGCGGGGGACAGCAGGGCGGCGAACTCGCGCAGGCCCGGCGCGGACGCGGCCAGCGCGGCCTCCACCGCCGCGGGCGTCGCGCGGGCGGCCAGCCGCACCCACGGGGCGGGATCGAGCCAGTCTGGGCGCGGCCCGGGCTTCATGAAGGAGCCTGCGCCAGGAACGCCGTCAGCGGACTGGTGGCGACGGCGTGGTCGCTCTGCGCCATCAGGCCCGCCCGGCAGGCCTGGCGCCCGGCGGCCACCGCGGCGGCAAAGGCGCGGGCCATGCGCACCGGGTCGGCGGCGGCGGCGATGGCGCTGTTGACCAGCACGGCGCTGCAGCCCATTTCGAGGCAGGCGGCGGCTTCCGAGGGGGCGCGCAGCCCCGCGTCCACGATCACCGGGATGCGGGCGTCGCGCACGATCAGCTCGAGCATCTCGAGCGTCCGCAGCCCGTGGCCGGTGCCGATCGCCGAGCCGAGCGGCATGACCGCCGCGCAGCCCACGTCCTCCAGCCGCTTGGCCAGCACCGGGTCCGCCGGCATGTAGGGCAGCACGGTGAAGCCCTCGCGCACGAGCTCGCGGGCGGCGGCGTAGGTTTCCAGGGGGTCGGGCAGCAGGTGGTGCGGGTTGGGGTGGATCTCCACCTTCACGAAGGGGCTCCCGCACAGCTCGCGCGCCAGCAGCGCGGCACGGACCGCCTCCTTCGCATCGCGCGCGCCGGAGGTGTTGGGCATCAGCCGCACGCCGGGCAGCCGGCTGAGGGGACCCACCAGGTCGTCGTCGGGACGTTCGGGGTTGAAGCGGCGCAGGGCCACGGTCACCAACTCGGCCCGCGCCGCCCGTACGGCGCGCACCATGGTCGCCGCCGCGGCAAACTTGCCCGTGCCCAGCAGCAGCCGCGACGTGAAGCGGTGCTCGCCCAGTTGCCAGGAATCGTGTGAAACGCTCATGCCGATAGTCTTCCGATCTCTCACCCGCCGCCGGCGAAGGTCAACAGCTCGACGCGGTCGCCGGCGCGCAGAACTACGCCGGCCCGCGCGGGGCGCGGGACAATTTCGCCGTTCACCACGACCGCGACGCGGTCGGGCTGCGCCTTTACCTCCCGCAGGAGGGCCTCCAGCGACCCGTCGCCGCGGTGGGTGTGCGTTGCTCCGTTCAGGGTCAAATCCATCGTCGTCATCTCCGCATCGGCTTCCATCATACGCCGGTGCAGCCCCGCGCTGCAAGCCCCGCGCTGCCGCCGTGGCGGGCTCAGAAGGGCTAGGGCTGCAGGCCGGCCAGGCGGGCCAGGACCGACATGCCCGCCTGCATGTTCAGGCGGGCGTAACGCAGGTTGATCTTGTCCGCCGTGTCGTCCGTCCCGTGATAATGCGCGCCGTGCTCCTCCTGATGGGTGGACAGCGCAGGGAATCCGTTGGCCCAGAAGGGCGAGTGGTCGCCGCCGCATTTGTGCAGGTTATCGGTTAGCCGCGCAAAGCCGATGCCATAGGCGGCGATGTGTTCCGCCAGCATGTTCCGGAAGGGCTCCGCCTGCCTGTTGAAGAGGATGTCGAGCACGAACCGGTTCCCCGGATCGAAGGCAATGGAATCGTTGTTGAGGTACAGCCCGATCGGCATCTGCGTGCGCTTCGCCCGCTCGACAAAGCTCCGGCTCCCGAGGAGTCCCGTTTCCTCGCGGTTCCAGAAGGCGAACAGGATCGTGTGCTTGAACCGGCGGCGCCCCAGCACCCTCGCATACTCGAGAACGGAAGCGACCCCGGCCGCGTTGTCGGTCGCCCCGGGCGCGTTCGTGATCACCGGCGAGACGCTGTCATAGTGGGCGCCCACGATGAAGACGCCGGCGGCGGCCGGATCCGTGCCCTTCAGTGTGGCCACCACATTGCTGAGCGCCCCGTCCTGGTATGCGACCGTGAGGCTGGGCATGCCGGACAAACGCCCGTGAATGTACGCGGCGGCCCGCGCGTTCCCGGGCTGGCCCCAGGCGCGCGAGCCGAGGTCCTGCAGGGCAACCGCGGCCTCCCGGATCTGCGCGTCGCTGACGGCGGCAATCAGGTCGGCAATGTTCTTGTCGAACGCCGGCGCCACGGTCGCCGGCGCATCCCTGGCGGCGGCCGGCGCAGGCTCAACCGCCAGCGCACCGGCGGCCACGAGCACGGCGCCAACGGACCACAGCAGTCGTTTTTCCAGCCTGTGCACGGGGGGAGTGTGCCGGTGCGTTCCCGTGATTGCAAGGGGCGATTCGCGCGTGATCACCCGCCTCCCCTTTGCCGGGCCAGCACGTCCGGCAGGGCGGCGAGCACCGCCTCGGCGTCGCGGGCGCTGTTGTAGGCGTGGAACGACAGGCGCAGGAAGGCACGGTCGCCGTACGTCGTGGCGGGGACCTCGATGCGGTGTTCGGCGCAGAGCGCGGCTTGCACGGCCCTGCCGTCGCACGGGGGCAGGGGGATGAGCGCCATGCGCACGCCCGAGCCCTCCTGTACGACCGGCTCCAGGCCGAGCAGCGCCGCAGCCCGCCGCGCGGTGTCGGCGGCCAGGGCCGCGGCGCGCGCGATGGCGGGCGGACCGTCGCAGCGCGCGAGGAAGCGGATGGCGGCTGGCACGGCCAGGAAGGGCGTCAGGTCCCGCGTGCCCTGCCAGAGGAGCCGCCGCGCGAGGGGGTGCGTGCCCGCGTAGGCGTCATGGGCCGCGCTCCCGGCGGCCTCCGCGCAGAGACCCCAGCTCGTCACGGGCGGCTCGACCGCGGCGTGGCGCTCCGGCCGCGCGTACAGGAACGCCGAGCCGAGCGGCGCGCACATCCACTTGTGGCAGTTGCCCGCGTAGAAGTCCGCCCCCAGGTTCTCGATGTCGAGCGGAAGCTGGCCCGGGGCGTGGGCGCCGTCGATGACGGTGGCGATGCCGCGCGACCGCGCCAGCCGGCAGGCGGCTGCCACCGGGAAACGCAGGGCCGTGGCGCTCGCGATGTGCGAGAGAAAGAGCACGCGCGTGCGCGGCGTGAGGGCGGCCCCGATCCGCGCGAGGAAGTCCGCGTCGCCCCGGTAGGGCACGGGCACGGCCACCGGGCGGTACACCGCGCCGCGCGCCGCGCAGAGGCGCGCGAAGGCGTGGGCGCAGGCGCCGTACTCGTGGTCCGAGGCCACCACCTCGTCGCCCGCCGCGAGCGCGACGGAGCGCGCCGCCACGTTCACCGCGGTGGTGGCGTTGGGGACGAACGCCAGGTTTCCGGGGTGCGCGCCGAGGTAGGCGCCGAGCGCGGCGAGCGCCTCGTCCATGAGCGCCCCCGAGCGCCGGCCCAGGAACGCCACGGGGTTGGCCTCGAGCCGGCGGCGCAGCTCGTCCTGCGCGTCGAGCACCTCGCGCGGCCGCGCGCCGAACGAGCCGTGGTTCAGGAACACGACGCCGGGATCGAGCAGGAACAGGTCGCGGATGGCAGCAGCGTTCATGGCGCGCATGATCGCCGATCGCCGGCCCCGGCGCAAGCCGGGTTGCCGGAGTCTATCCGGTTGACACCGGCGGCGCGTGCGGTAGATTACCCCGGCATGCAGGGTTGGCCCGCTGTTGCGCCGGCCCCGCGGAGGTCGTTCATGCTCGCACGTTCCAGCGCTGCCGCTGCCCTGCTGTTTGCCGCCGCCGTCCTGCGCGCGGAAACGCCGGCCGCACCCGTCCGGCCGAACATTCTCTGGATCGTGATGGACGACGCCGGCGCCGAGCTGCCGTGCTACGGGGAGCGGGCCATTGCCACGCCGCACATCGACCGCCTGGCCCGCGAGGGCACCCGGTTCGCGCGCGCGTTCCTGACGGCCTCCGTCTGCTCGCCCTCGCGCTCGGCGATGATCACGGGCATGTACCAGACCAGCCTCGGCGCGCACCAGCACCGCAGCGGGCGCGGCGCGGAGAAGATCCGGCTGCCCGCGGGCGTGGAGCCCGTGCCGGCGCTGTTCAAGCGCGCCGGCTACTACACGTGCAACGGCGCCTGGCCGGCGAAGGGCAAGGGCCTGGGCAAGACCGACTACAACTTCGAATGGGACGCGGGCAGCTACGACGGCAGCGACTGGGCCGGGCGCCGGCCGGGGCAGCCCTTCTTCGCGCAGATCCAGCTATGGGGCGGCAAGAACCGGAACGACGACGGGCGCTGGTATCGCGAGGTCGCCCCGCAGGCCCTGGGCAAGCTGACCCGGCCCGAGGATGTCACGCTGCCGCCGTACTACCCGCGCGACCCCGTGCTCCTCGCGGACTGGGCGCAGTACCTCGACTGCCTCCGCTACTGCGACTGGCAACTCGGCGGGATCCTCAAGCGCCTGGAGGACGAGGGCGTGCTCGAGCAAACCCTCATCGTGTTCATGGGCGACAACGGCATCAGCGCGGCGCGCGAGAAGCAGTTCCTCTACGACGGCGGCATCCGGACGCCGTTCCTCGTGCGCGGGCCGGGCATTGCGCGCGGGGCGGTGCGCGCGGACCTCATCGAGCACATCGACATGGCGGCGCTGTCGCTGGGGCGGGCGGGCCTGGCCGTGCCCGCGTGGATGCAGGGGCGCGACGTGTTCGCGACGAACTACGTCGGGCGCGACGCCGTCTTCGCGGCCCGCGATCGCTGCGACGAGACCGTGGACCGCATCCGCAGCGTGCGGACGGAGCGGTTCAAGTACATCCGGAACTTCCATCCGCAACGGCCGCTGCTGCAACCGAACGACTACAAGGACACCAAGGAAACGGTGGTGCGCCTGCGCGAGCTGCACGCCGCGGGCCGGCTCAGCGCCGAGCAGGAGATGCTGCTCTTCGCCCCCGCGCGGCCGCCCGAGGAGCTTTACGACGTGGAGGCCGACCCGTTCGAGACCCGGAACCTCGCCGCCGCGCCGGAGTGCCGCGCGACGCTGGAGGGGTTGCGCGCCAGGCTGGACCGCTGGATGCAGGAGACCGGCGACCGCGGGCCGGAGCCGGAGCGCATGTACGACAGCGACATGGCCGTGTACCTGGACCAGCTGCGCAAGAGTCCCGGCCGCCGTGAGGCCGTCGAGCGGAATATCGGCCTCATGCGACAGTGGGCGCGGGAGGGCCGGTAACGCGGCCGGCGCCCTGCCTGGCCCGTGAAAACCAGCATGCAGACCTGCCACTTCAACCGTGCCTGCCGCGTCATCGGTGCGGCGCTCGTGCTGGGCACAACCGTTCGGCCGGGCCCGGCCGTCACCGTGCGCGCGGAGGCGACCGTGCGGGGGGGCGCCTCCGCGGCACAGGACCAGGACGAGGCCGCGGCGGGCTACGTCCATGTCAAGTATCAAGCCGATCTCGACTATGTGCGCAAGGCGTATTTCCAGTTCGATCTCGCCGGCGTCGAGCTGCCGGCCGGTGCGGCCGGGCGTTTCCAGGTCGTCTGCGCGGCGGCCAACGCGCAGAACCTGCAGCTCTGGGTCCTGAACCAGGCCTATGACGACTTCGCCGAGACCGTCACCTGGAACGCGGCGCAGGCCAACGACAAGGCCGGCAACGGCATGCTCACGGCGGGGGCCGCATCGGCGAGCAAGCGCGGCGGCCCCGTCTACATACAGCCCGCCGCCGTCGGCGCCGCGTACGCGTTCACCGTGCCGGACCTGGCCGCCTGCGTCCACGACCAGCGCGTCACCCTGGTCCTCGCCGGGGTGACGCACGCCAGCAACAACGCGGGCGGCGCGCGGTTCCGGCGCGGGCAGGCCACGCTTGAAGTGGCGCCCCCCGTGCACCGCGACGTCTACATCCTGGCGGGGCAATCGAACATGGATGGCCGCGGCTACACGTCCGGCCTGACGGGCGCCCTGGCGGGGTGGGCGGCGAGCCAGCCCGACGTGCCGATCCGCTACCGCAACCCCGCGGGCGCCGGCTATGCCGCCGGCTGGCAGGCGCTGGCGCCGGGGTGCAGCGTGCCTCCGGGGTTCAGCGGCGCGTTGCCCTCCGACCGTTTCGGCCCCGAGCTGGGCTTCGCGACGGAGATGCAGCGCCTCGAGCCCGGCCGCCCGCTCGCGCTGATCAAGGTGTCGCAGGGCGCGACCAGCCTGAACACGGACTGGAACCCGGCCACGGCGTACCTCTACGCCGAACTGACGAACACGGTGCGGCAGGCGCTGGCGGACCTGACCGCCGCCGGCGACCGCTACACGGTGCAGGGGTTCCTCTGGCACCAGGGCGAAAGCGACCAGTCGGAGCCTCACGCCTCGCAGTACGCCGCGAACTTCTCCAACCTGCTCGCCCGCCTGCGCACCGACCTCGGCCTGCCTGCGCTGCGCGTGGCGGTCGGTGACCTGGCCTCGAACAAGAGCGCCGTCGTGCGCTCCGCGCTGCGCGGCTTGGGCGCGGACGCGCTGATCGGGTTCGCCGGCACGGATGGCTTCGCGACGGTGGACGGCACGCATTTCGACACGCCGGGCGTAATCGGGTTGGGACAGCGGTATGCGCGAGCCATGTACGACGTGGACGAAGACGGTTGCGGCGACCTGTGGGAGCTGGCGCAGTTCGGGTCGCTCACGGTGGCGCAGGGCGACGCCACCGATTTCGATCGCGACGGGGCGACCGACCGGGTCGAGGACGCGGCCGGCACGGACCCGCGCGACCCGCACTCGCTCCTGCGCGTGCAGGCCGCGCCGCCCGCGGCGGACAGCGGCGGCGGGATTGCGCTGGCGTGGCCGAGCGTCGAGGGGCGCAACTACCGCGTCTGGCGCCGCGCGGATCTCCGCGCCGGCGACTGGCAGGCGCTCACGGGGGCGCTGCCGCCCACCGCGCCGACAAACACGTTTGCCGATCCCGCTCCGCCGGCCACGGGCGCGGTTTACCGCGTCAGCGTCCGGGGCGCAGGGCAGACGGAATAACGACCCCCGTTCCCGAACCGGGTGCGCGGTCTGCCGCCGCCGTCAGGCGAATGGCACGTCGTTAAGCTCTTTCAAGGTGCAACCCACCCCGGCCTGCGGCCACCCCTCCGGAGGAGGGGAGTGTATGTAAAGCATTCCGAATCAACAAGCTCCCCTCCTTGGAGGGGTACGCGAAGCGGGGGGTGGGTGCGGAAGGGGAAGTCCCTAGCTAGGTGCCATTCGCCTTCAGGCGGCAAGAGCGCCAACGCCTGCATGGGCGTCACGCCTGCCCGACGATCCGCGGCCAGGCGCCGCCAATACAACCCCGGTGGTAGAGCACAGCCCCGGCGGCGAGCGCCGCGGCGAGCTCAGCGACGTTCCCACGGAACAGCCGCGCATCGCGTGCAATGACGGCCTCGCCAACGTGGCTGGGCGGCAGCTTCCCGCAGACATCGGCGGCTTCCGCAAGCATCCGGTGCCAGCGTTCGCCCAAGGCCGAGGCATGCGGGCTTTCCGTCTCGAAATCCAGCGTGTCGACTTCGACCTGGCTGTAGTGCAGGCGACAGGCGGCAGCCAGGAGCGAGTGGGGATTATACCCCGGATCCTTGCCGCATGCTGCCCAGGCCAGGTAGCCGAAGGGCTGCAGGGCCGCGTCGCAGTGGATGACGTCCACCCAGTCGCGCACCTCGAGCCGTCCGGCCATGGCCAGCAGCTTGTTGGTGGCGAGGTCGAAGGGATGCAGCGTGAGTCCCAGGGTGTCGTCCTCGATCAGGGGAAAGAAGCGAAAGGCGCTGTCCCTTGCCCACTGCATAGCCGTCCGTTCCGTTCCGCGCGCGACCACGGCTTCAACGAACGACGCCGCCTCCCGCAACGGTTTCACCGAGCAGCCATTCCCTTCCAGGACGACGCGGTCCGCCAACCAGGTTGCTGCCAGCGCGGCTTCGGTATCGTGGAACAGATCGATACCCCTGGAGCGGCGGGGAGCCGCCAGGAGCATGTTCAACGCCACACCCCCGGCTACATAGCTTTCCCCGCTCGCGCGCCGCTGCCTGGCCAGCAACTTCAGGATTTCGCTTTGGAATGGCGTTACAGCCATGCTTTGATCTCCTCGGCCCGACGGTAGCCGGCCTGATCGCCATAGCGCTCGATGAGGTCAAGGATGCGCCTGCATTCCTCGGGAGTCTGAGGCACGTAGTCGGGTCGCAGGAACCACAGGCAGCGGTCCCGGTACTCTTCGATCAACTCCGCGAGTGCTTCTCGTGCTTCCGTCATCGTCGCCTCACCATGCACGCGACCGGTTCAGTGCATCGCCCCCGTCATTGTCGAACTCCACGGTCCCAATTACGGTAACACGCCACTTCCGGCATCGCCAGCAAATCCGCCG
>CAYOBW010000190.1:0-13713 GCA_964402115.1 uncultured Victivallales bacterium | reverse complement strand
TACCGAACGTGTTCTACCGTCTGCGCCATCCGTGATGGTTAAACTGATCATTCATAAAGGGGTCACGACTGTTTACACGGCAGAACAGTTGGAATATACTGTGGGGCATGGCGAGACAGTTGCGGATGGAAACTCACACCCCAACTCACGGAACAGTTGGAACGAACCCCTTTACTCACCGGACAACACCCCTCCGTGCCCGGCAGCGGTGCGCCGCCTGGGGCCGAACGGGCTTCCTGGTTCATGCGACAGCCTTGGCCGTGGTATCAGGCCCTGCTGTCCCCGCAGGCCCAGTCGCCGAATCATTCTGGCTCCCGACTCAAACCTACACAACCACCAAGCTTCTCACCGTGGCGACCATCAACAGAGGCGTTATGCAACACGACGCCAAGCCCAAGGTTTATAACGGAAATGTTTATGGTGTTTACTTCAGGCAGGGAGACGAAAGGACGATGGTCCTCAAAGCCCGCCTCGATGGTTCTTCGTGGGCGAGCCAGCCGCTTTGCAGCGATACAAATGCTTACGGTGCCTTTGCATCACCGGATGATAACCACAGATGTTTTAACATTACGGTTGACAGCGCCGGGTATGTCCGCGTGACTGGCGGCATGCATTCTGGCAATGCATCCATGTGGCGTTCCACGAGTCCCGAGAATATCTCGGCATTTATATATTGCAATACAGCCGGGGAGGATGTACCCGATGCCACGGGTGTTACCTTCGCTAAGTTCACAAGAGGTCCTCAAGGCCAGATTTTCTGGCAATCGGATCAGGGAACCCCCGGGTTGTATTCTCTCAACGCAACCACGCGGAAATGGACTTCGCTTGGCGCACTCAGCCCCGAACATAACCCACAAGTGTGTTTTGATTACACGCCTTTCGTAATGTACGACACTCCAGGTCAAACAAAAGGCGGTCTCAAACAAACACGTCCAGATATGGCCTGGGACGCCAATGGTCGTATGCATATTGTCATTGGGCTGCTCAACAAAAGCACTTACGGCCCCCATCCGAGTTTCGTTGCGACTGACATTGTCTATGCCTATTCCGATGATGGCGGCAAGACCGTGCACAAGTCGGATGGAACACCTATTCAATTTCCGATCAGTGCCACGGATGGAGCCGCCACCCAAGGTGAAATCGTCTTAAGGGAGGATAGTGACCCTAATTACCAATGGCTTAATCCTTGGCCGAGTATTGCCGTGGACAAAGCTGGCCAGCCTCTGATTAAGTCCGCAAGCTACGCGACTGGCAATCACTTGTTTCGTCGAGAAGCCGGGCAGTGGGTTGAATATACCAAGTTTAATTACCTGTTTGATTTTTCAACAGATCCCAGCGGCGTCATCATCGGCAAGACCGTCGATAGTTTCATCCGCTTCTGGAATCCGACAGGTAATAATTTTGCCAAGCTTACCCTGCCAGATGCGGCGGATAAATATGATCATGAATACTATCGCGATGCGGGCGATCTGGTTTGGAGCAGTCTGAAAGGCTCCACCACTGCTGGCACCTGGTCCATCTACCGCACGGTCTTTAGTCAGACTAATCCTAGTCAGGATTATCCTTGTTATTACTCCGGCGCCAGCGCCACAAAAACGTGGAACACCACTTCGGCGGTATGGGGAACCGCCTCTGGCGGCCCCTACACAACGAAATGGACGGCGGGCAAAGACGCCTGTTTTGAAGGGACCGCGGCCACCGTGACCGGCACGGCGGCTTCCGTTCACAGCATCACGTTCAATGTCACGGGCTATAAGCTCAGCACCACGACCGTCACCCTGACCGGAACGGGAAACGCCATTGGCGGCACAGGCACCGGCACCATCAGCGGCGTCATCGCGGATGGCGGGCAGGGTTTCACCAAAACCACCGGCAGCACGCTGGTGCTTTCCGGAGCGAACACCTTCTCCGGCGGGGTCACCCTGGATGAGGGGACTTTGAAGTTGGGAAACGACAGCGCCCTGGGCAGTGGCACCTTCACGATCAACGATGACACCACCTTGCAAGTCGCAACCAGCGGCAGTTACACCAACTTCGCCAACAGCCAGAACAACCCCATAACGATTGACGGCAGTTTTACGGTGAATGCAGGCACAGGCGCTTTTGGGGCAGAGAATATTGACTTGGGCACGGGCAACGTGACTTTAACCACCACGCCGACGATCACCTTTTACGCCAACAGTGTCAGCTGGGGCCACAAATTGACCTTCGGCGGAGTGATCGACGACGGCGGCAACGGATACGGACTTACCTTGCTCGACTCTGCAGTTGGAAACAGAGGTTGCTATCTTGTTCTCGGCGCCGCCAATACCTACAAAGGAGATACCACTGTTTCTTGCTTAGCCAAGGACCCATATAGAGCGGTAATCCAGATTGGCGACGCCAATTCCATTCCGAATGCCAGCGTGAACGCGGCCTACACGGGCAACCTCGTCGTGAACGGCGGAGGGGTCTTCGATTTGAGCGGCATCAGCGCGAACATCAACGGATTGAACGGAACCCTGCGCGGGACAACCAATGGCTGGGTGCAGAACAGCGGCGGTGCCGCGACGTTGACGCTTGGCTACAACGACGCCACCGCCAGCTTCGCCGGGGTCATTTCCGGCGCAAATCTTTCGCTGACAAAAACCGGCGCCGGCACCCAGACCCTCTCGGGAACGAACAACTACGCCGGCAACACCACGGTCAGCAATGGCACGCTCGTCCTCAAAGTGGCTTCCCTCGCGACCAATTCCACGGTGACGGTAGCCGCCAGGGCGGTGTTGCAATTGGACTTTGCCACGACCAACGTTGTGGCAGGCTTCGTCACGAACGGGGTCAGCGTGCCGCCGGGTGTTTATAAAGCAGCCAACGCGGCGCCTTTCATCGCGGGTAGCGGCAGCCTGAAAGTGGTCAGCGTCGCCCTCCCGCGACCGACCATCGCATCGGTGACGCTGGTGGGAACGAACTTGGCGGTTACGGTGGCGACGGTCGCGGGGGGCAATTATGTCCTGCAATCGACAACGAATTTGACTCCGATTATCAATTGGCAGAACGAAGCCACCAATAGCGGCACCGGCGGCAATTTGATTTTCAATGTCCCGATACCGCCGGCGCAGACGAGGAAATTCCTGCGGTTCTGGACGTACTGAAACTGAAGCTAAGCTCCAGAGCAGTGGTTCAACACCAAAGCTGGACTGCAGTTGACTTCGCGGTGGCCGGCGGCATTTACAGCCGCTTTTCGTCCCCGAAGATCCATCGCAACTTCGAGGTCTTCATGCCCTGCGACTTCATAGCGGCCATCACCCAGCACATCCCCGACAAGAGCTTTCAGCTTGTCCGTTACTACGGCTGGTATAGCAACAAGATGCGCGGCCAGCGCGACAAGCGTGCCGCCGAAGAGATCAAGGCCGCGGGGCAGTCTTGCCGATTCTACCGCGTTTCCGCTACCGTCTGACCCATGAAAGCGCACCTTCAGGCCGGTCCCAGCCGGCGGGTGCCCGCGCCGCCTGAAAAGCGATTTCTTATCAGATTGGCAACCGTGCTCAACCAGTCCAAGGATGGGGAGGTTCTGATTCGACGACGCGGGGGAGACGCGTTCGCGATTGTGCCCCAAAGAAGACAGGGATCTCCCTTCGATGTGCCTGGGGTGAGAACGCAAGCCGCCACATCAGACATCCTGTCGGCCATTCGGGAAAGCAGGGCAAAGACATCCCAACAACGGCAGGCAGACTAGCCCGCGTTTCGCGCCCTTCCTCATGACGGCGTCGCCAACTCCCGCAGCCGCTTCCTATTGAGGCGTGCCGCGTCGTGCCATGTGCCTTGTGGCGAGTTGCATGGCTTTATCAGGCAGCACTGGGAGCGGGGCGTCTCGCCCCCGCAGCGAGCAGGCCGGGGGCGGAACGCCCCCGCTCCCAGTTACCGCGGCGGCTGCGAGGAACCCATCTCCCTGCAGCTTTGCCATCCATTGCCCGCGCCTGCCGGCCTTCACCCGGCCGGGGCGCGGGCGTCGCTCCGCGTGCCCGGGCGGAGTGCGCGCCACGCCAGGCGGCCGGCGTCGTACGCGAAGAGCGTGGCCAGCCAGGCGGCGGACCAGGCAGCCACCCCCGGCCAGAACCAGGGACTGCCGGCGCGCGGCAGCAGGTCATAGAAGGGCTGCAGGCTGGGGTAGCCGAACAGGGGGTGGTAGGCGCGGAACCAGAGCCGGGGATCGCGCGCCACCCAAACGGCAATCGCCAGGCCCGCGAGGCTCAATCCCGCCAGCATGACACCCACCCGTCGGCGCCAGCGATCCTCCCCGCCGCCCGCCAGCAGCTCGGCCAGCGGCACGACGAGCAGGGCGGCCGGGATGACTTCGTAGCGCCCCGCCGCGCACATGCCGGCACGCTGCGTGGGCAGTACGGCTACGCCCACCACCGTGCCGATCCAGAGCAGCAGCCACACGGCCACGGGGAGCGTCCGGCCGCGCCGCGCCACCAGCACCACCGCCGCCGCCAGCCCCGCGCCAAGCGCCGGATTCAGGAACAGCAGGCCCACCTGGTTGTCGAACAGGAGGCGCGCGAAGTTGACGGGGATAAGGCGCGCGGAGGGCTGGTTGTACGGGTCGTAAGCCGGCGGGCAGATCCAGCCCCAGAGGAACAGGTGGTAGGCCAGGTAGAGCGCGAGGCCAAGCGCCGGCAGCCAGGCCAGCCGCCACGTGCGCTGCCGCACGTACCATCCCGTGCCAAGCAGCGCCGCCGCCACGACGCCGCCGGTGACGCGCGGAGTGGCCCAGAGCGCCGCGAACAGCGCCACCCAGCCCAGGCCCTGCGCGAGGCGGCGCTCGCCGCACAACAGGCTGCAGCCGGTCAGCAGCAGCGCGACGGCCAGCGCCTCGGGATAGAGCTGGCAGGTGTAGTAGCCCACCGGCAGTCCCGCCAGCACGACAAATACCGCCCCGGCGACGCGCCACTGCCCCGCTCCGCGCGCCGGCAGCCAGCGCCACAGGCAGGCCGCCGCCCCCCCGGCCAGCAGCAGGGCCAGGGTCACCCCCGCGCTCCAGCGGATGGGCCCCGTACGGGTGGCGGGCGCCAGGACCAGCGGCAGCAGCGGCATGTGGTGCTTGATCTGCTTTCCGCCCCACCAGGCCGAGCGATCCAGCAGCACCGGACGCCCCGTCGCCTGGTAGGCCGCCCACGTGTACTGGTCCGGCCCGACGATGTCGCGATCCCAGAAGCGGAGGTGGTCGCCCCGCTGGTGAGCCGGCCAGAGATCCAGCCCTTCACCCGCCGCCATGGCCTGCGCGGCGAGCAGGTAGGCCGGCTCGTCGCCGGTCAGCAGCCAGCGGTTGGCGGGCGCCTCCGCCTGGCGCGGCACGAGCTGCCCGCGGTACCCCGCCCACGCGACCCACAGCGCGGCCAGGGTGAGCAACGCCACGGCCAGCCGCCGGCCATGGCGGCTCCAGAACGCACCCTCGCCGCCTGGCACGCTCACGCGGACACCCCCTTGACCGCCTCGTGAATGGCCGCCGCACCCAGCAGCAGGCGCCGGAACGAGACGCGCGCGAATCCGGCCGTCCGCAGCAGGTCGGCGAGAACCTCCGGGGCGTGGAAGCGCGGAATGCTCTGCGCGAGGTAGGCATAGGCCGCGCGCTGCCCCGAGAGCCCCCCGCCGATGGCCGCGACCAGCAGCCGCACATAGCCGTTGCGGAGGCGCCGCACCAGCGCCCCTTTGGGCTGGCTGGTTTCGAGCAGCACGAACCGGCCGCCCGGCTTCAGCACGCGGTGGAACTCGCGCAGCGCACGGAGGAACGCCTCCGGGCTGAGGTTGATGTTGCGCGCGGCGAAGGACATCGTCAGCAGATCCATGCTCCCGTCGTCGAACGGCAGGGCCTGGATGTCCGCCAGCACGAAGCGCATCCGCGCCGCCTCCGGCTTGCGGCGCGCCACGGCCAGCATGGGCTCGGAGAAGTCCACGGCGCAGACCTCCGTGTTCGGGAGCGCCAGGCGCACGAGGTAGGCCGCGGTTTCACCCGTGCCGGAACAGAGGTCGGCCCAACGGGTTCCGCCTCCAGCGGCGGCCTGGCGCACGGCGCGCCGACGCCAGACGATGTCGAGTCCCAGCGTGAGGATGTGGTTGATCCGCTCGTACGTGGGCGGAACCTTGGCGAACGCCTCTTGAATGAAGGGTTTGTCCATGTTGACCTGCCGCCCAGTAAACACCGCCGCAGCGCGCGGAACAAGCCTCTTCGCGCAGCCGTTCGCAGTATCGCCGAAGACCGCCTGAAGGCGAATGGCACGTAGATGGGGCTCCCCCTTCCGCACCCACCCCCCGCTTTGCGTACCCCTCCAAGGAGGGGAGCTTGTTGATGCGGAATGCTTTACATACACTCCCCTCCTCCGGAGGGGTGGCCGCAGGCCGGGGTGGGTTGCACCTTGCAAAAGAGCTTAACTACGTGCCATTCGCCTGAAGCCGGTCTCAGACGCCTGTCGGTGGCCCTGATGAAAGCGGCAGCGAAACGTAGAACGGGACAAGACACGCGGGCGAGGGCGGTGCGTCTACCCTGATCCTCGCCTGCGCGGTCGCCGTCCCCGAGGCTGGCGGCTGCGCCAGCGCGCTTGACGCCCCCGCCCTATTCTGCAAGCCTTGCGGGCATCATGTGCGGGATTTTCGGCTTTGTCAGCGATCGCGAGGTGCCCGACGCCCTGGCGCAGGGGCTGCTCGACACGATGGTCCACCGCGGCCCCGACGACCACGGGCTGCACGCGGAGCGCTTCGGCGACGCGGGCCAGATCGTGCTCGGCCAGCGCCGGCTCGCCATCCTCGACCTCTCCCCGCGGGGCCACCAGCCCATGTTCTCCGCGGACGGGCAGGTCGCCATCGTCTTCAACGGCGAGATCTACAACTTCTGGGAGCTGCGCGCCGAACTGGAGGCGCGCGGGCACACGTTCCGCTCCCGCTCGGACACCGAAGTCCTCGTGGAGGGCTACCGCGCGTGGGGGCTGGACCTCGTGCCGCGGCTCAACGGCATGTTCGCCTTCGCCCTCTACGACAAGGCCCGGCGCTGCCTGCATCTCGTGCGCGACCGGCTCGGCAAGAAGCCGCTCTACTACTACCAGAAAGGCGGCGACTTCGTTTTCGCGTCGGAACTGAAGCCGATCATGGGCTTCCCCGGCTTCGCGCGCACGCTGCGCCGCGAGGTCGTCGTCCGCTACCTCGTCCGACAGTACATCAACCCGCCCGACACGGTTTTCGCCGACGTGCACAAGCTGCGTCCGGGCGAGTGGCTGACGCTGGACGCCAGCCGCACCGTCACCCGGCGCCGCTACTGGAACCCGTACACGGTTTTCGCGAACCGCGCCGCCGCCGCCCCGCGCCCTTACGCGGAAGAGGAGGCGCGGCTGGCAGCCCTCATCGACGACGCCGTCAAAATCCGCCTCATCAGCGACGTGCCGCTGGGCGCGTTCCTCAGCGGCGGCATCGACTCGTCGCTGACCGTGGCGCTGGCCCGCCGGCACAACGCGGGCCCGCTGAAGACCTTCTCCATCGGCTTCGACGATCCGCGCTTCAACGAGGCGCCTTTCGCCGCCGAGGTGGCCCACCGCCTGGGCACCGCTCACCACGAACTGGTGGTGGACGAAGCCGCCCTGCTGCGGGTGGTGGACCGCCTGCCGCACTTCTACGACGAGCCGTTCGCCGACAGCTCGCAGATCCCGACGATGCTGGTCTCCGAACTGGCGCGCCGCGAGGTGACGGTGGCCATCTCGGGCGACGGCGGCGACGAGCTGTTCTGCGGCTACGACCGCTACGCCGGCCTGCGGCGGCTGCAGCGGCTCGCCCCGTGGCTGGCCCTGGCGCGGCCGCTGCGCGGGTGCGCCGGGCCGCTTTACTGGCGGCAGTGGCGCGCCGGCGTCACGCTCGGGGCGCGTTCGGCGGACGAGCTCGTCGACTTCGAGGCCGTCTTCGAACGGCTGCTCGGCGGGCTGGTGCCGGACACGGCCCCGCTGCCTCCCATCGCCCCGCAGGTGGCCGCGCCGCACTGGGAGGAGCGCCGCATGCTGCTCGACCTGGAGACCTATCTCTCCGGCGACATCCTGACCAAGGTCGACCGCGCCTCCATGTCCTGCTCGCTCGAGGCCCGCTGCCCGCTGCTGGACTACCGGGTCGTGGAGGCGGCCATCGCCGTGCCGCTGGCGTACAAGTTCAACCGTGGCGTCCGCAAGCTCATGCTCAAGAACATCCTCTACAAGCACCTGCCCGCCGCGCTGTTCGACCGGCCCAAGAGCGGCTTCAGCGTGCCGCTCGCCAAATGGTTGAAGACCACGCTCCGGACGCGGCTGGAGGATCTCACCGGCGACGCCTACCTGCGCAGCCAGGGCGTGTTCGCGCCGGAAGCCGTGCGCGACTTGAAGCAGCGCTTCCTGGGCGGACACAACAACGGCAAGCTGGAGCACGTGCTGTGGTCGCTGCTGATGTTCCAAATGTGGTACGAGACGTATGGCCGGAAGGGTGCGGCGGTATGAGCGGGACACACCTGACAGGATGGCTGCTCGCGGCCGTGGCGGCCGGCAGCCTGGCCGGCGGGTGCCGCCCGGCGCCCGCGCCCCTGCATCACGCCATCGAGCGGGAGTGGGCGGGCGCCGCGTATGACTTCTGCATCGGCGTCTACACCGGCGCATCGCCCCTCGCCCTGCAGCCACGTGCCGGCGTGCCGCAGGCCCCGGTCTTCACCGGCGCGGACGTGCCCTACACCCCGGCCCGCTTCGTGGCGGACCCCTTCGTCGTGCGGCGCGACGGGACCTGGTATCTCTTCTTCGAGCTCTTCAACGCCGTCACCGGCCAGGGCGATATCGCCCTCGCCACCAGTCGCGACGGCTGGCAGTGGCAGTTCGCGCGCACCGTGCTCAACGAGCCGTTCCATCTCTCCTACCCGCTGGTGTTCGAGTGGCGGGGCGCGTGGTACATGCTGCCCGAGGGGCAGCAGAGCGGCGTGCTGACGCTCTATCGCGCCACGGCGTTCCCCCTGGGATGGGAGCCGGACGCGAAGCTGCTGGACGGGTCCTACGTGGATTCGACGCTGCTGGCGTACGGCGGGCACTGGTGGCTGTTCACCACGCCGAACGGCAGCCGGGACCTGCTGCTGTTCATGGCGGACAACCCGCGCGGCCCCTGGACGCCGCACCCGGCCTCGCCCCTGCAGCGGAACAACGGCGACATCGCCCGCAGCGGCGGGCGGTTCATCGTCTACAACGGGGTCCCGCTCCGCTTCACGCAGGACGTCGACCCGACGTACGGAAACGCCCTGCGCGCCTTTCGCATCACCACCCTCACGCCCACCGCCTACGCGGAGGAGCCGGCGACGCCGGAACCGATCCTGAACGCGACCGGCCGCGGCTGGCGCGCGTGGGGCATGCATCAGCTCGACCCGGTCGAGCTGGCGCCGGGGCGCTGGCTGGCGCTCGTGGACGGCGTGGGGCCCGCCCTCCCCGACACGCCGCTGGCGGTGGCGTTCGCGAACGGCGTCACGCTCGACGGCGTCAGCGTGCGGCCGCGGCGCCTGATAGCCGGCGGACAGGTGCTGCTGCGTTTCTTCCTCAGCGGCCTGCCGGCCGCCGCACCCGGGCAGCTCGCGGTCTTCGTCCACGTGGTACGCGGCCACCGGAGCGCCGTCGTCCAGGCCGACTTCGCCCTGGTGCCCGGCCAGGAGTTCTACGAGGCGCTCGTGCGCGTGCCGGCCGCTGCGCCGGCCGGAGATTACGATCTGAAGCTCGGGCTCTACCGGCAGGACGCCGGCGGCCAGCGCGTGCCGCTCAAGGCCGGACCGCCCGGCCAGAGCGCGTACCGCGTGCGCGGAGCCCTGCGCGTGGAGGTGCGTTAGTCATGAACCATCCTGCCTGGCGTCGTACCGGGACCTGGCTGCTGCTGCTGCTGGGCGGCGTGGCCGTGGCGTTTCGCCTGCTCTTTTTCGTCTTCACTCTGCGACACATCCCGTTCACGTGGGACGAGGGCTGGCCGTCGCTGATGGCCATGCACATCCTCAAAGGCGAGTTCCCGGTGGTCTACTGGGGACAGACCTACATGGGCACCCAGGAGTCGTACTTCCAGGCGCTGTGCATCGCGCTGCTGGGGGCGGAGACCTGGGTCGTGCGGCTCTACCCCTTCCTGTTCGGACTCGCCTATGTCGCCGCGTCCGTCCTGCTCGCCGCGCGCATGTACGGCCGGCGGGCGGCCGTCTTCACGCTGGCGCTCCTCGCCGTGCCCATTCCCTACGTGACCATCGGCAGCGTGTTGATCCCGCCCGACAACTACCTGCCCATGACCGCCCTGGGCAGCTTCTCCCTCCTGCTCGCCCACGACCTCGCGTTCCGCGAAGAGGACCCCGCCCGCCGCGTGAAGAAGACCTTCTGGCTGGGCTTCCTGCTGGGCTACACGTTCTGGCTCCACATTCTCGCCCTCAGCTACATGGCCGTGGCCGCGCTGTTCCTGTTCCTGCGCAACAAGTGGCTCGCACTCCGGCGCGAGGGGTGGGCCGGGCTGGCCGGCTTCGTCATCGGCGGCCTGCCGCTGATCGTCTACAATCTCCTGAACAACTTCGCCACGTTCCGCGACGTGGGGCGCACCACCTCGTGGGCGAAGAGCTGGCTGCTGTGCCAGGTGCTCTTCCAGCACACGCTCCACTTCCTCGTCGGCACGAAGGTCATGTACTTCGGCGACAACGCGAAGTTCCTGCCGCTGCCCGAGGCGCTGGGCTGGGCGGTGGCCGGAGTGTGGATCCTTGGTCTGGCCCTCGCCATCCTGGCGCCTTTCCGCTCGTACCTCCCCCTGTTCCGCCTCTCGCTCAAGCGCGTGGACGCCACGATCCTGCTGGTCGCGCTGCTGGTCGCCGCCATGTTCCTCTTCGTGCGCGGCGACCGCTCGGCTTCGCACAACGTCCGCTACGTGCTGCCCGTCGTATCCGCCCTGCCGGTGCTGCTCGCCGCCGGGCTCGACCGTGTGTGGACGCGCACGCGCCTGCTGGCCGCCGGCCTGCTGGCGGTCGTCATCGCCGGCCAGGCCTGGGGCAACCTCGCCCTCGCCCGCCTGTGGCGCGACCCCGCCGTCGTCGAGCGCGATATCTTCCTGCCCGACACGACGGCGCTGCGCGCGTACCTGGCCGGCCACGGCATCCGCCACGCCTACGCCAACTACTGGATCGCCTACCGCGTGACGTTCGAGAGCAAGGAGCAGCTTATCTGCGCCGAGCCCTACAACCAGCGCTTCCCGGGGAAGCCGGTGAAGTTCCTGGACGAGGTGCAGGCCGCCGACAACGTGGCCTACGTCTACGTCACCGCGCGACGGGACGGCTTCTCGGCGGAGGAGTTCGAGGAGGCCGTCGCCCAGCTGGGCGTGACCTGCACGCGCACGAACGTGGCCAGTTTCACGGTGTTCCACGACTTCCGGCTGCCGGCTGAGCCCGGCGGCGGCACGTGGCGGGAAGTGCCGCGCGCGGGGTGGACGGCGTCGGCATCCACGAACGGCGCGCAGGCGGCCGCCGTGCTCGACGACAACCCGTGGACCCGCTGGGCAACCGGCAGCCTCCAACAGCCCGGCGTCAAGCTGGCGGTGGACCTCGGCGCCAGCCGGCGCTTCGGGCGCGCGCGGCTGGACCTGGGGGCCTGGCCCACGGACTTCCCGCGCGGCTACCGCATCCGCGTCTCCCCCGACGGACAGAACTGGACGACCGCCGACGCGCGCGGCCCCCTGCGCTGGAACGTGTTCTGGCGCCAGAGCCACCCGGCGTTTCTCAGCCAGAAGGGCGACTACATCACCCTCACGTTTCCGCCCGTGGAAGCCCGCTACCTGGAAATCGAGCAGACCGGCTCCAACAACCGCTTCGACTGGTCCGTGGCGGAACTGCGGCTCTTCGAGCCACGCAGCCCGTGATCCTGGAAAGGGCAGTTGGAGATACCGCTAATGAACGCTAATGTGACGCTAATGAGAGGATTCTCGAAGGAATCGCGAATGGAGGCACTGCAGCCGAGTCTCCAGAAACGTTCACCAGTTGGGTGAAGCGTGCTCTCTTGCATCCTGTTGGTGATTAGCGTCTATTAGCGTGCATTAGCGGTTCTACTGCCCTTTCCAGGTTCATTCTGGCCAACGGAGAGTGTCCGGGACCGGCCGAGTCTTAATATCTATGTTGGACAGCGGTCTTTTAGGGCTTATTACGTTGCAATGCGCCGTGCTTCCTTCTAGCCTTTACCGCGCGGCATGGGTTGCCGCGCAACCAGGGGTGCAACAACGAAGGGAAACAGGCAGCATGAACGTGAGCGGTGTTCGGCGGTGGGTGCGTATGGCGTGTGCAGCGGTGGCGTGTCTGGCTCTGGCGGGCTGCGAAGGGAGCGGCGATGGCGGCGGTTCGGCGTCAGTGGACGTGAATGGCTTCTGGGAAGGCACAACCCCCAACGGTTCGACCTGCGCGGCGACGTTCGTGCAAGACGGCTCGAGTGTCACCGGCCCTGAAGTGAAGATCAACCGGTTCGGCAGCCTCAAAGGTTCGCTGAGCGGACAGTCGTTCACCTTCACCATGAACTACGCCGACGGGGACACGGAGAGCGGCACCGGCACGTTCTCGGCGGACGGCATGAAGTTCGAGGGCCAGCTTCCTTCCGTCGGCGATTTCTACTTCCTGTGGCGCGGACCCAGTTTCGCCGAACACAGTCCGCTGGATGCGCCGTTGACCTATTCGAAGTAGCGGCTGCAGCGGGAAGTCTCGCACACCGGCTGCGCGACGGCTGAGTGGCAACGGGGTGTTTCGGGTTGGCCGGGGTAACGGGTAAGACATCGGTCATGAACAAGCCTCAAAGGGACAAAACGACCTGCGGCAGGCCGCCGAAATTCAATGAAGAACGGCGGCCTGTCACCGTTACCCTGCCGAAGCGCATCCTGGAACTGCTGGCTGCCGTGGACGGCGACCGCGCGCGCGCTATCGCACGCGTGACCGAAACCGCGGTCGGGACGGACCGCCCCGAACAGCGCCGCGTGGAGTTGCTCGAAATCGGGCCGGAGCAGTGTATCCTGGTGGTCGGACAGAGCGAGCACCTGCGCAGCATTCCCTGGCTGAGGCTCGTGGAGATCGCGCCCGCCCGTAACCTGCTGATCATCCCGCCCGGCACCCCGATCGAGACGCTCGAGATAGCCTTGCTCGACCTGCTCGAGAACGCCGTGATAGACCCCGGCGAAGAGAGCATGCTGCAGGAGCTGCGCCGGCTGATCAGCCGGCTCCGGAAAGCGAACCGGATCACGAAGGGCGAGCTCATCTTCTTCGCCACCAAGCCGACGCCTCGCCCGTCAACCGCCCCGACCGCCTGACGCGCAACTGCCCGCGCAGCGGTTTTCAGCCTGGATCCGGCAATGGGGATCACGACGAAACGGGAGTAGCCCGCTTCCATTTCTCCCCTGTCATTCGCCATAATGTGCTTATGGTGCGAGGCTCGAAGACTGTTTGCAGGGTGCGCGGCCGGCGTGATCTTCTCCCTCTCCCCGCCGGGGAGAGGGAGACGTGCGAAAAGCCCTCGTCCTCACCAGTGCGGTGCGCAGCATGTGCGGAGAAAGGGTGGAGGGCTACTCCCGTTTCCCGGTTCAACCGACGTTTCCGGGCTTATCTGAGGCTCCTGAAAAACCTCAGCCAGGGCGGCCAAGACGGAGCCCGGCCCTCCAGAAAACGGCCGGTTCTTCAAAATGGAGGGACAACCGCCGTGTCGTCCGCAGGGGTTTAGG
>CAYOBW010000189.1:0-13777 GCA_964402115.1 uncultured Victivallales bacterium | reverse complement strand
CATGAAGGCACGGGTGAAGCGTTGGCTGTGGGAGTCGATCGCGCTGGAGCCGGGCGTTCCGCTCCGGAGGAAAGGGAGAACAGCTAGAAACAACACCGGTGGGCGGGAAGGCCTGAACTTGACGCCCAACCCCGCAGCGTGTTGAATGCGGTGCGTTATGAGGCGATGTGCATACTGCCAGGGCGAATGGGTTGGCGACGGGCTGTCGTGCCCGTTCTGCGGCAAGCCGGGGGACGCCGCGGCTGACAACCAGGCGCAGGCGTCCATGCGCCTGCGCCAGCAGTCGGGCGACCCCGGGGGCGCGCCGGTGTTCGGACTGGAGTCGCTCACGTGCCCGCAGTGCGGGAAACCCATGTCGCCGCGTATGCGCGTCTGCCCCTTCTGCCACCATGGGCAGGGCCTTGTGGCGGAGCGCTTCGCCGCGGCGCGCCTGCGCCGGCAACTCGCATGGGCCTTGCGCCTGGTTGTTGCCGTGCTGATTCTCGGCGGACTGGGCGCCTGGGTCTATTTCAATCCCGCGCAGGCCGGGCGACTGTGCACGCAGGCGCGGGAGCGCATCTCGGGCTGGGCGGGACGATCCGAGACCAGCCGGCAGCAGACGCCTGGCGGCGGGCAGAACAGACAGTCGCCTGACGGCGGGTCGAACAGGCAGCTGCCGGGCGGCGCCACTTCCGAGCATCGGCCGCCCGCTGTCGCGCCTGCGCGTGAAACGCTCGTCTCCGTGCCGTATCGCGCCGTCTGCCCCACCTGCCGGGGCGAGGGGTACTACCTGCGGAGCGCGCGCGACCGCGAAGACTGTCCCGTGTGCCGGGGGCGCGGGAGCTTCATGCGGCCAATCCCTCCGGGGCGCAAGGTCTGCCCCAACTGCAACGCCATCGGGCGCACCGAAGACCAGCGCACAGCGACCCACGTGGCGAGCGGTTCGCGCAAACGCGCCCACGATTGCGGCCGCTGCAACGGGGCCGGCTATGTCAAGAAGTGAACGGTGAGCGCATCCCCGTATCCGGGCGCCCTTCACGGCCGCCAGGTGATGCGGTAGTAGCGGCGCGTGGCGGCGGCTGACGGCGTGTCGTGCAGCGCCATGACGGTGGCGTCCGCGGTGATGGTCTGCAGGTGCTGCCAGTCCGCGGGCGTGAGCCGCTCGCTGTACTCGACGTCGTAACGTTCGCCGGGGATGGCCTGCCAGCGGAGCGTCTCGCCCTCGCTGGCGGTGGCCATGCCGGCGATCAACATGTGCAGCCACGGGCCATCCACCACGCCGGGCGTGCCGCCGGTCACGGCGGAGGCGCGCCAGTGCGCGGGGTCGTTGCCGTACGCGTAGAGCGTGACGCGCTCGAGCGCGGGGCCGGCGCCGTCCGCCTCCGCCGGCCAGGGCGCCACGGGCCGGTAGCTGACCCGGTCCACGAGGACGTACGGCACGAACCCGGTGGGCTCCGGAGCGTAAGGCATGCGCAGGCGCACGGTATCGCCCGCGTTGTCAAGCGCGCCCTCCCACGGGCCGTAGACCGGCACGTCCGGCGGCAGTCCGTGTTGCGCGCGGAAGGCGGCGGGATCCGTTGCGGTGATCAGCAGCACGCCGTGGCCGGCGAGCACGACGTTCGTGGGGAAGACGTAGTCCACCGCGCCGGTCAGGCGCCAGGTGTTCGTCGGGGCCTCGGCCAGGTAGAGGGGCACGGGCTCGTCGGCGAGGTTGGCCAGCTCCACGAACTCCGCCCCCGCACCGGCCGCCGGGTGGTAGTGGAGCTCGCTGATCACGACGGGGCCGACCCGCGGGTAGGCGTTGAGGTTGCCGGCCGTGGCCTGCGATAGCCAGGTGAAATCGGTCTCGCCGTCGGACCGCGTGTGCCGCCCGAAGGTCGCGTCGCGCACCGAGGCGCCGAAGTCCGCGGAGTCCACGAAAACCACCCGGTTGCTGACCAGGCGGCTGAGCACGAGTTGCTCGCCCAGCTCCGAGAAGGCGAGGCCGAGCTGGTTCTCGTCGAGCACCGTCCAGCCGCCCGCCGGCACGCCGGCGGCGAGCGGCCCCAGCGCCACCTGCAGCGGCGTGGCGAAGCTGTCGCTGAGGTAGTAATCGGCGAGCGCCGTGTGGGTTGTACCGGTGTTGGCCAGCTCCACCCAGTCGAGCCCCGGCGCGGCGTCGCTGTGGGCCAGCACCTCGCCGAGCACCAGTGTATCGGCGCTGGCGCCGTCCCAGCCCGGGCTGCCGTGCAGCAGCGCGCTGGAGCGCCAGTTCCGGCCGTCTGCCAGCCACGCGTTGCGCGCGGGCTGCGCGGCTGGGACCGCGGCGGGCGTGACCAGCTCCAGGCTGCTGCCGCGGCCGTCGGCGCGGGTCGGCCAGTCGCCCGCGGCCGAGTAGGGCACGCGCCACAGCTCCGCGCCGCCCGGCGCGCGCAGGGTCAGCGTCTCGCCCTCGTTCGCCAGGCTGCCCGCCCACGCGCCGGCCACGACAAGGCCCGCGCGGTAGTAGGGCGAAGCCGGGTTGCGGTAGCGGTTGTCGAAGGCCGCGACGTCCTTGACCGCCAGGACATAGCCGCCGGCGGGCACGAACGTGTCGGGCGGGAAGGTGAAGTTCACGGCGCCATCCAGCGCGACGCCGCCGATGTTCAGCGCCGTGGCGCCGGTGTTGAGCAGCTCCACGAACTCCGTCTCCTGAAACGGGGTAGGGTTGTAGTGCAGCTCGCCGGGCACGAGCGGCAGGAGTGCGGCGGTGCCGATCGGCGCGGCGGCGGTGAAGTCCACCGGCGCGGACCAGTGGCTCCAGCGCCCCGTGTTGTCCTGATGGCGCACCCGCACGCGGTAGCGCCCGCCCGCGCGCAGGCCGTTCGGCGGCACGGCGACGGCGTTCGTGAAGCGCGTCACGGCGGCGCTTTCCCAGTGCGGCGTGACCTCGTACTTCCACGGCTCGCCCGCGACGTAGCCGGCCACGGCCTCGTTGTAGATCTCGGCGAGGCGCCAGCGCATGGCGCCGAAGGTGGTGCCGCCGTCGGGATCGCCGAAGGGGCCGCAGGTGAAGCGCAGCGCGTCGAGCGGGTAGTTCGTGGGGCCGGCGTAGGCGAGGGTGGGGCGGTTGGGGATGTTCGCGTCCGCGGCTTCGCTTTCGAGAAAGTTGTAGCCGTACCCGCGCTGGTCGCCGTCGCCGGCGGCCCACGCGTCGGGATCGGTGTCGGTGGCATAGTCGCGCACGTAGGCGGCAAACCCCTCGTAGTCGGCCGTGGCCAGCGTCCGGGTGTAGGTGCCGCCGATCATGCCCTGCGCCTTCGGATTCGCGTAGAACGCCCCCGCGTGGCCGCCGGTCGTGCGCGGGTGGTAGTTCCATTGGAACTGGTCCACGTCGGCGAAGGTGAGGGCTTGGCCGATGGTGTTCACGCGCAGCCCCAGCTCCCGGACGACCTGCCCGACCTGGCCGTCGTACGGGCCCGCCTCGGCGCAGAGCAGGTCCAGCAGTTCGCGGGCGCGGTTGCGGAACTCGATGGCCAGCTCGGGACGCTGCAGGCAGGCTTTCATCAGCGCCACGCCCGACCAGTGGGTCTCGGGGATGAACATCATGTCGAGGTCCTGCGGGATGGTGTACCAGGGGCCGTCCGGATGGTGGTAGAGCGCGAAGTTCGCGGTGTCGCGCAGGTCCACGTTGCCGACGATGCGGTTGACGGCGTGGAAGGCGTAGTACGAGGCGAGGTCGAAGTTGGCGCGCCACCAGGCGGTGGGCGTGGCGTCGTTGCCGGCCGACGCCCGGAACGCGGTCCAGTCGCTGCCGTCGGCGGGCTGCGTGGGCCCCTGGTTGCGCTGCTCCGTCGTTTCGCCGAGGATCTTGTACACGTTGCCGTCGGGCTGGCCGTACCCGTCGAGGAAGCGGTTGTCGATGTACTCGACCGACGCGTAGAGCCCCCATAGGTCGCCTTCGTACTGGGAGGTTGGCGCGGTTTCGTTGACGTTGTCGACGACGCGCAGGTGCACGAAATGGGTGCGCGGCGCCAGCACGCCGGCCAGCGCGTAGAGCTTGCCGCTGACGCCCTCGTCGAGCCCCGCCATGCCGCGGTTGGCGGTAATCCAGGGCGAGCTGCAGCCGTTGAAGTTCATCCGGTGGACCGTCGCGGGGTAGGGGTTCCCGAAGTTGTCCAGCGGCTGGAAGTCGTGGCCGGTGGTGAAGTAGAAGCGCCACTTGTTCTTGCCGCACTGGTAGGTGGAGTACTCTCCGCGCACCTTGAACTGGATGTGGTCATAGACCTTGCCCGCGTAGACGAGCGTGCCGTAGAACCGCGTCTGCTGGTAGGCCGAGTTGTACTGGCAGTTGATGACGTCCGCCTCCTGCGCGAGGAGGTGATAGACGGGCAGCGCGCCGGCCAGCAGGTTCGTCGGGAAGGTGACCGGCGCCGTGACGCCCGGCTGGTTCGCGGCTGTCCAGGCGGGTACGCCGGAGTAGACCAGGTAGGCGAAGTTCGGCTGCGGATCGTCGGTGTAGGGCACTGTCACGCGCCGGCCGGTCCGGTCCTCCGCCGTGAGGCGGTAGCGGACCAGGTGGCGGTGCTTCTGGACGTCGCCGGGCACGACGGCGGTGAAGACGCTGTCGCCGGCCACGGCGTCCCCGTTCGTGCCGTCGTCCCGCATCGGCAGCGTGGTCCAGCCGTTCGCGTAGGCCGTGTCCGTGAGCCGCACATAGCTGCCGGGCGCCACGTCCTGGTAGGCCACGCTCAGCGTGCGCACGCCGTCCGGGTCGGTGGCCTTGGCCGTGATGGTGACGGGCACGCCCGCGGCCGGCTGCGGCGGGGAGTGGGCCACCTGCCGCACCTGCGGCGGCGCCCCGCTGTCGTAGACGCGGTTGCGCGCGCCCGGGCTGGGCAGCAGGGAGCCGCCCGCCGGCGGCAGGCGCAGCTCGATGTCGAAGGAGAACGAGCCGTCGCGGGTGTTGCGATTCAGGGCGTGCACGGCCACCCAGTTCGTGTGGCCGGCCGCCAGGAAGGAGGCGGCATTCGTCAGGACGTACTCCTCCCAGGCCGCGGTGTGCGTCGCGTTCGCCGTGCCGTTGTAGGGGATCTGGCCCGCGTTGACGCGCCAGCGCTTCACCTCGCGGCCGTTCAGCCAGAGAATGGCCCCGTCGTTCACGCAGACGCGCACGAGAAGCTGCGCGGGCAGGGCGGCCTCCGCCGGCAGGTAGAGCGGGTGGCGGAAGTAGACGGTTGTGTAGAAGGGGCTGGCGAACATGTCCGGGATCTCGGTGTTGTCGCTGTCCGAGCCGGATCCGACCGGCGTCTGCCCGACCAGCCAGTCGGCGTCCTCCGTGAAATTCGTGCCGCGCCAGGCGTCCACGGGCGAGGACGGCTCGCGCTTGCCTTTGAAGAAGTGCCAGAACGACGACTGGGACGGCAGCAGCACCCCCTGCTGGGCGTCGGGGTTGGAGGAGCTGCGCCAGGATCCTCCCAAATCGTTGTCCAGCGAAGCGTTAAGCAACTCCATGGAGCTGCCGTCCGGGCAGGTGGGCCAGGGGAATCCGCGCTGGTAGGCCACCTGGTCGATGGTGTGGCCGGCGGCGTCCTGCAGGGTCAGCGTTTCACCGGTGTTGGAGACGCGTCCCGTCCAGGGGCCGCTGGCGGTGACGCCGAACCGCCGCAGGAGAGTGGGCGGATCCTGTGCCACCACCAGGTAGCCGCCGGCCGGCACAACCGTGTTGGCCGGGAAGGTGTAGGCGAGGCCGTCGGTCAAGCGCCAGCCGCCGATGGAGACGGCCGTGCCGCCGGGGTTGTGCAGCTCGACGAACTCCTCGGCGGAGGTCTTTTCCGGCGAGTCGTAGTAGACCTCGTTGAGCACCAGCTGGGCGGGGGCCAGCCCCGCCAGCCCGGCCAGCCCGCCGCAGGCAGCCAGCCACGCGGCCCACCACAGCCGTCTTGTTCCCGACATGCGCATCGCGCCGATCCTCCGTACCCTCTATGCTAGCATCGGCCGCGAGCCGTGTCACTTCAATGGCGCGCCTGCGACGTCCAGGCGCTGGATGCCGTGGCCGAGGGTTGGCGGGGTGGATGGCGTCGGGTTTCCCTGCCAGACGATTTTCTTCTCACGGGAAATCTCCGCGAACGGCACTTTGCCGCCCGCGTTGCAGATGAAGAGGTTGCCGTTCGGCAGGGCCTGGAGGCCGGCGAACCAGCGGATGCCGAGCTCGGGCACGTCGCTGTCCTTCAGCTCCCAGACCGGCTGGCCCGTCGTGTCGAACTCCAGGATCCCCGTCCGCCCGCAGGTCAGCGTGTGGCCGTTGGGCAGGCGGATGGCGGAGTAGGTTGGGAATGGCGTCTTGAACTCCCGCAGCAGGGCGCCTTCGGCATCGTACTCGCGGGCCGCGCGCGCGTTCTCCTCGGCCACCAGGAAGTGACCGTTCGCCAGCGCGCGCACGTTCCGCATGCTGCCGTGGCCGGCCGCGGCGTTCCGGATGGTCAGCGTGCGGGCCACGCGGCCCTCCGGCGTGACCACCAGCAGCTTGCCTTGCTCCGTGGCGCCGATCAGCGTGTTGCCGTCGGCCATCCGCTGGCACGAGTAGACCTGCCCCTGCGTCTTGAACTGCCACACGATGCGCTTGTCCGGCGTCACCTCCATCGCCCCGGTCTCGGCGTTGTTGACGCCGTTGCTGATGCTGTACGGGAACAGCACGTTGCCGTTGGGCAGTTGCCAGACGTCCCGCGCGGTGTCCGCCGGGTACTCCCACACCACCTGGCCGGCGGCGTCGTAGCGCAGGATGCGTTTGGCCGTCTCCGATGTGAACAGCAGCGGCGGGAAGCTGGCGGGCGCGGGCTTCGCGGCGGCGGGCCGGACCGGCGGATCGAAAAGCGTCTCGTCGATGATGGGCTGCGCGCAGGCCACCCCGACCAGTCCCCCCAGGGCCGTCACCGCCGCCACGCCCCGCTGCCATCCGGCTCGTCTGATCCTCATCGTGCCAACCCTCCCCGTTCGCTCACCGCTTCGCCGGCAGCTCGAGCACCGTGATGCTCAACGGCGGGACCGTGAGGGCGCCGGCAAAGGGGCAGGCCGCCTCGACGATGTCCAGCCGCCGCGGGTGCTCGGCGTCGTTGAACGCCAGCGGATCCGTGCCGGCCACGGTCCAGGTCCGCCCCGGCCCGCCCGCGATGAACCCCTTCAGCTCGGGCTGCACCACCGCGGGCGTGGCGTGCGGATTGACCACGCCGAGCGTCAGGGCGGCGCGGTCCGCGCGCCAGGCCGCCGCGATGTCCAGCCCCTGCGTGTCGCCGTCCACGGCGACGGGCAGGACGCCGAAATGGCGCCGGTACAGCTGCAGGGGCAGCCCGGTGGCGTCGAAGAACGCCGCCGTCTTGGTGGTCTTGATGCAGCCGATCACGTTTACCGTCTGGGCGTAGAACGCGGCCTGGATGATGTCGCTGTTCCGGTAGAACTCGTGCAGCCCCGCGGCGATGCCGAGCGCGTCCTTCAGGAAATAGCGCGTGCCCAGCTCGCCGTACGGGTGCGGCCCGTACCAGTAGTTCCACTCGTCCATCGAAATCGGGATCCGGCGCCCCGCCAGCTCCGGCAGCCCGGCCTGCAGGGTGCGGTGCCCCTCGGCTTTCTTGCGGATTTGGTCCACGATCAGCCGCATGTGTTCGTCCACCTTCTCGCGTTCCCGGCAGTAGAAGTGCTCGGAGATCCAGTCCATGCGCGTGCCGCACTGCTGCAGCATGGCCTGCGACCACGTCCGGGTCTCGTTCGGGTCGTTCTTCTTGTTCAGGTGGTCCAGCGCGCCGACGCCGACGACCTTGATGGCGGACGCTGCCGCGCGCATGCGGTCCACGGTCAGGTTGTGCTTGAACGTGTAGTCGCGGAGCTGCATGAAGCCCAGCTGCCACGCCCCGTACATCTCGTTGCCGATGCCCCACCAGGTCACGCCGTACGGCGCCTTGTGCCCGTTTGCCGCGCGCGCGCCGCCCATCGGCGTGTCCGCCGCGCCGTTGACGTACTCGACCCACTGCCCGGCGGAGTAGGGGTCGCCCAGGCCGGTGTTGACGACGATGAGGGGTTCGGTGCCGAGTTCCCGGCAGAAGGCGAGGAATTCGTCGGTGCCGAAGTCGTTGTGCTCGATCCCGGTCCAGGCGGGATTCTTGCGCGGCGGCCGGCGGTCGCGGTCGCCGATGCCGTCGCGCCACTCGTAGCCGCTCGTGAAATTGCCGCCCGGCCAGCGGTAGATCGGCGCGTCAAGCTGCTTCAGCACCGCCAGCGTGTCGGCGCGCATGCCGCGCACGTTGTCCGCGGGCATCAGCGAGACGGCGCCGATGTCGCAGGGCGCGCCCGCTACGGCGATTTCCAGCTCCGCCTTGTCGGTCGTCTCCGCGGCCTTGAAGTCGAAGGCATAGCGGCGGTAGGTGCTGCCGACGCGCCCGACCGTCGCGCGCCCCGCCGCGCCCTTGAGCGTAATCGTCACCGCCGCGCGCCCCTCCGGCGCGCGCAGCCACGCATAGCCGGTGTAGCCCTTGCCTTGCACCAGCCCGAGGTCCTTCTGCCGCAGCCCGCTGCCCGCGGCGACGCGCGGCGTGTGCTCGCCCACGAACGGCTGCTCGCGCACCATGGCAACCGAACCGGCCGGCCCCATGACCTGCCACGGCGAGGCGCCGACGACGGGAAACGGCTGGTCGAGCAGCGTGCGGTAGGGCCGGTAGTCGTCCTTGACCGGGAAGTAGAACTTGCGATCCTCCAGCATCTCCGCCCAGATGCCCCCGTAGATGCAACGGCCGAGATGCTCGATGAACTGGCCGTAGATATAGGCCGATGCCGGCGCGTTTGTCCGGGCCGCATCTACCGTGACCGGCACCTGCAGCTGCCCCGCCGCCTGGCCGGCCCATCCGCCCGCCAGCAGCACCGTCGTCAATCCCGTCGCCGTCCGCTTCATCCGCTTCTTCATGCCTTGCTCCTCTGACTTCTGTCTCCTGACTCCTGTCCTTCATTCCTCGCCGTAAACCGTGAAGCGCTGCAGGAGCATGGGCCGCGGGGTCTCGCCGCGGGTCTCGATCTTGAAGCAGCGCACCGGGTGGCCGGGTGCCTCGATGCCGGCGTGGAAGCGCGTCACCGGGACCAGCCAGCGCGGCGCCCACGCCTTGGCCCGCCACACTTCCTGCCAGTTCTGCCCGTCCTCCGAGACCGACAGGATCAGGCCGTCCGTCCGCCGCTCGTCGGGCCGGTTCTCGATCACGACGGCCTTGACGGTCCGCACGGCGCCGAGATCGACCTGCGCCCAGGGATTCCGTTCGTCGCCGGTGTGGAAGGCGAAGCCGCGGTCGGTCTTGGAGCCCTTGAACAGGCGCTCATGGTCGCCGGGGTGGTCGTGGGCGGAGCCGGAGCTCAGCTTCAGCGTGGCGTTGGCGCTGAGGACCTTGCCGTACTCGGCCAGGTTCTCGGCTTGCTCCCGTGCGCCGCCGACGATGCGCCCGTCTTCCACCGGCTGTTCGAGCGTCAGCTCGACGACGGTCACCGGCGTGTCGCGGTCGGCTTCCGCGACCTGCACGACCAGCTCGTTCTCCCGCTGGTCGAATGTCGCCGGCGCGCCGGACAGCGTCCGCGCGGCTTTCACCTTGCCGGGCAGCGCGTCGAAGGCCAGCCCCCTGGGCGGCCACTGGTAGACGTGCAGGTAGAGTTTGTCGCCCTTGTGGCAGCTGCCGCCCCACGCGCCGTTGCGGTACGGCCCGCCGCGCGTGCCGTAGATCGCCTCGCCGTACTGCTTCAGCCAGGCGCCCAGGGCGCGCGCGACCTTCGCCTCGCCCTCGGCGAACGTGCCGTCCGGGCGCGGCCCGAAGTTCAGCAGAAGGTTGCCGCCGCCGGTCGTGCAACTGACCAGCATCCGGATGCAGTCCTCGGGCCCCTTGAAGCCGCCCTCGCCGTGGTACGACCACCCCTGGCCGACGTGGATGCAGGACTCCCAGTCGCGCGCGATGTCCATGGCCCCGATGCGCCCCTCCGGTGTGTAGAAGTCGCCGTCCGTCATTTTCTTGATTTCCGGCGTCGCCGGCCCGCGGTCCTCCGGCGAGGAGGGCCCGCAAAACCTCGCGGCGCGGTCGTTCACAATCAGGCCCGGCTGCAGCCGGTACATCAGCGCGAACAGCTCGTCGAACTTCCACTTGCCCCAGTCGCGCCCGCCGACGTGGTCGAACCACATCAGGTCCACCTTGCCGTAGTTGCCCAGCAGCTCCTCGACCTGCTTGCGGTACCAGGTGTCGTACGCCGCGTTGTCGCCAACGAGGTAGTCGGGGTGGTACCAGTCGCGCGTGGAGTAGTAGAGGCCGGCCTTGAGGCCGTGGCGCTGGCAGGCCGCGACGAACGGGCCGACGATGTCCTTCCCGTAGGGGCCGGCCATGATGTCGTAATCGGTGACCTTCGAGTCGAACTGCGAAAAGCCGTCGTGGTGCTTGGTGATGAGCACCATGTACCGCATGCCCGACTCCTTGGCGAAGCGGACCCAGGCGTCCGCGTTGTAGTTCGTCGGGTTGAACTGCTTGTAGTAGCTGTCGTACACGGGGTCGCTGGTCCGGGGGCCGTGCTTGTTGATATCCCACGGGCGGTTGGCTTCGCGGCCCCAGCCGATCTCCTTGCCCCCCACGGAGCAGGGGCCCCAGTGGATGAACATGCCGAACTTCGCGTCCCGGAACCACTGCAGGCGCGCGTCGCGCTGCGCCGGTGTCTCGCGGGTCTGCGGCACCGGCGACAAATCGACGCCCCGCACGCTCGCCGCGGCCAGCAGCCCCGCCACCAGGCACATGTTCCTGATCATGATCGTGACTCCTGACTCCTGACCCCTGACTCCTGACCTCTGACTCCTGGCTTCTGACTGCCGCGTTTTTCGTATAGCGAACAATCCGGCGGCGTGGCAAGCGTTTTGGCAGGGTGAGCCTTGCGCCGGCGCGCGGGGCCGGTTAGGATGCCGCGCATGCGAGTGGGGTGGTGGATAGCGGGCGGGGCAGGGGCGGTGGCGGCGGTGGTCGCGCTGACCTCCCTCCCGGCGTCGTGCCGTCGGCCGGCCGCGGCGGCCAAACCGCCGACCTCCGCCACCAACTACGTGGGCTCCGGCACCTGCCGCGACTGCCACGCGCGTTTCTACACGCTCTGGGAGACCTCGCACCACGGCAAGGCGATGCAGCCCTTCACCCCGCTGTTCGCCCGCACCTACCTGACCCCCTGCACGAACGACGTGCGCATCGGCGGAAAAGTGTTCCGGGCCGAGTACAACGACACGGGCGGGCGGGTGATCGAGACGGACGGGGTCACGACCCGCTCCTATCCCATCCTCCACGCCATGGGCGGCAAGAACGTCTTCTACTTCCTCACCCAGCTCGACCGCGGCCGCCTCCAGGTGCTGCCCGTCGCCTACCACGCCCGCGAGCGCCGCTGGTACGACACGACGGCCAGCATGGTGCGCCACTTCCCCGACGGCCGGCGCGACGCGCCGCTCGACTGGACCGACCGCATGCTGACGTTCAACGCCGCCTGCCACGATTGCCACGTCAGCCAGCTCGACAAGAATTACGACCCCGCCTCCGACAGCTACCGCACGACGTGGCGCGAGCCCGGCATCAACTGCGAGACCTGCCACGGCCCCTGCGCCGAGCACGTGCGCGTTTGCCGCGAAGCCCCCACCAACGCCCCGCCGCGCGACCTCAAGATCATCAGCACGAAGAGCATGACGCCCCTCCAGCGCGACTACACCTGCGCCCCCTGCCACGCCAAGATGTCGCCCCTGACCGGCGCCTTCACGCCCGGCGCGCGCTTCTTCGACCACTACGACCTCGTCGGCCTCGAGGATCCCGACTTCCACCCCGACGGGCGCGACCTCGGCGAGAACTACACCTACACCTCCTGGCTGCGCAGCCCCTGCGTGCGCGCGGGCAAGCTGGAGTGCGTCCACTGCCACACGTCGAGCGGCCGCTTCCGCTTTGCCGACAACCCCAACGCCGCCTGCCTGCCCTGCCACGCCGAGCGCGTGGCCAACGCCGTGGCCCACACCCACCATGAGACCAACTCGGTGGCCTCCCGCTGCATCGCGTGCCACATGCCCCTGACCGTGTTCGGCCAGATGCAGCGCAGCGACCATTCGCTCCTGCCTCCCACGCCCGCCGCCACGCTGGCCTTCCACTCGCCCAACGCCTGCAACATCTGTCACCAGGACAAGGAGTGCGACGCGCGCTGGGCCGACGCGAAGGTCCGCGAGTGGCACAAGGACGACTACCAGGCCCCGGCCCTGCGCCTGGGCGCCGCCATCGCCGCGGCCCGCAGCAACGACTGGCAGCGGCTGCCCGGCATCCTGGCCCTGCTCGCCGAGCCGGCCACCGACGAGGTGGTCGCCGTCTCCCTGATCCGGCTGCTGGGCGCCTGCGACGACGCGCGCCTCTGGCCGGTCCTGCGGCAGCAGCTGCGCAGCCCTTCGCCGTACGTGCGGGGGGCTGCCGCGGCGGGCCTGGGACGCGATCCCGACCCCGCCACGACGAGCCTGCTCGCCGCCGCGGCGCGCGACGACTACCGCCTCGTGCGCATCCGCGCTGCCGAAGCGCTGCTCGCCCGGCCGCGCGCGGGCCTGTCCGCCGCCGACCAGGCGGCCTTCGCCGCGGCCGACCGCGAGGCCCGCGCCGCCCTGACCGTCTGGCCCGACCGCTGGCAGTCGCACTACAACCTCGGGCTGTACCACGAGCGCCTGGCCGCGCCGGACGCCGCGCTGGCGGCTTACCGCAAGGCCATGGACCTGCGGCCCGATGCCGTGCCGCCGCTGGTGAACGCCGCCGGACTGGAGGCGCGCATGAGCCGGCCCACCGAGGCGCTGGCCCTGCTGCGACGCGCGCACGACCTGGAGCCCGACAGCGCGCCCGTGTGTTTCAACCTCGCCCTGGCCGAGGCCGAGCAGGGCGATACGGCGCGCGCGGAAACCCTGCTGCGCGCCGCGCTGAAGGCGGACCCGCGCATGGCGCAGGCCGCCTTCAACCTCGGCGTCCTGCTCTGCCAGCAGCAGCGCGCCGACGGCCTGGAGTGGTGCCGCTACGCCGCCGAGCGCGATCCCTCCCAGCCCCGCTACGGCTACACGTACGCCTTCTTCCTGCACCAGCGCGGCGTCGTGGACAAGGCCGTCGCCGCCCTGCAGCGCGGCATCGCCGCCAGCCCTGGCTACGGCGACAACTGGCTCCTGCTGGGACAGATTCACGAGGAGCAGGGCCGCCGCGACGAGGCCCTGCGGCTCTACCGCGAGGCGGCCGGCAACGCCGCCCTGCCCGCCGACGCCCGTCGCGCCGCGCAGGCCTCCGCCCAGCGACTGGCCGCGCCCTGACGTAACATCATGAGTGCGACACATCTTCAGGTGAGGCGGGCGACGGCAGCCGATCTGCCGGAGCTGAGCCGGTTCGGCGCGGCGCTGGCGCAACTGCACCGCACCTTCGACGGCGCGCGTTTCACGGCGCCGGAGCCCGCGGAACCCGCGTTCGCGGCCTTCTTCGCGGACGAGCTGGCCAATCCCGATGCGGTTCTGCTGATCGCGGAAGCCGACAAACGCGCCGTGGGCTACGCCTTCGTGCGCATGGAGGAGGCCAGCCTGGTGGAGCTGCGCGGCCCCGGGGCGTGGCTGCACGATATCTACGTCGAGCCGGCGGCGCGCGGGCAGGGCGCCGGGCGGTCGCTGGTCGCCGCGGCCATCGAGGCCGCGCGCGCGCTCGGCTCGGACAGCCTGATGCTGGCCGTCTCGCCGCACAACGCCGCCGGCCGGCGGCTGTTCGGTGAAATGGGCCTGCGGGTCACGATGCACGAGATGCGCGTGGAGTTGCTT
>CAYOBW010000188.1:0-13944 GCA_964402115.1 uncultured Victivallales bacterium | reverse complement strand
GGATGCAGCGGTTGGCCGAACGGACCGGCGTGCTGCCCGGCAATCGGGTGTGCCGCCTGGCGCGGACGATCCGGCGGCTGCGGCCGACCCTGGTGCACGCGCTGGAGATGCAGCGGGCCGGTTACCTGACCCTGGCTGCGCGGGAGCTTGGCCGGGGCTCGTTTCCGCCGTGGGTCTATTCGGCCTGGGGAAGCGACATCTACCACTTCGGCGCCCAGCCCGCGCACGCCCCGCGCATACGGGCTGTCCTGGAAGCGTGCGACTACCTGATGACCGATTGCGCGCGGGACGTGGGGCTGGCGCAGTCGTTCGGCTTTTGCGGCGAGGTGCTCGGCACGTTCCCCGGCGGCGGGGGCCTTGATGTTGCCGCGGCCCGCGCGCTGCGGGCGCCGGGAGCTGTGGCGGCGCGCCGCGTCTTGGCGGTGAAGGGCTACCAGAACGATGCCTGGGGCGGTCGGGGACTGGTCGCGCTGCAGGCGGTTCACCGCTGCGCCGACCTGCTGGGCGCTTACGAGGTCGTGGTCTACTCCGCCACGCCGGCCGTGCGCGACGTCGTGCGCCACATCCAGGCCGTCGCGGGCCTGAACATCCGCTGTCAGCCCCAGGGGCCGCACGAGGGCATGCTCACGCTCTTCGGGCGGGCGCGGGTGGCGCTGGCGGTGGGCACGACGGACGGGACCCCGAACGCGCTGCTCGAAGCGCTGGCGCTGGGGGCCTGCCCCGTGCAGTCGGACACGGTTTCGACGGCCGAGTGGGTGACCGATGGCGCGAACGGCCTGCTGGTGCCCCCGGAGGATCCCGTCGCGATCGAGCGGGCGCTGCGGCGGGCGCTGACGGACGACGAGCTGGTGGAGCGGGCCGACGTAGCCAATGCGCGGATCGTCGCGGAGCGGGCGGAGAGGGGGCGCGTGCGCGGGCAGGTGTGCGCGGCCTACGAGCGGGCCGCCGCGCGTGGAGCGATGCGAACGGGGAGACTGACATGAGCGCACGTGCCCTGGTCACGGGGGGAGCGGGTTTCATCGGGTCGAACGTCGTGCACCGCCTGGTCGCCGAGGGCGTGCCGGTCACGGTCCTCGACGACTTGTCCACGGGCCACGCGGCCAACCTCGCCGGCCTGCCGGTCTCGCTCGTGCCGGGCGACATCCGCGATGCGCCGGCCGTGGCGGCCGTCATGCGCGGGGTTACCCACGTCTTTCACCTCGCGGCCTCGGTGGGCAACGTGAAGTCCGTCGAGAATCCGCTCGCGGACGCCTCGGTCAACGTTCTGGGCACGCTGACCGTGCTGGAGGCCGCGCGCCGGGAAGGTGTCCGCGCCGTGGTCTACTCGTCTTCGGCGGCGACCTTCGGCGAGCTTGTGACCATGCCGATAGCCGAGGATCATCCGCAGAACCCGGATTCGCCCTATGGCGTGAGCAAACTGGCCGCGGAGAAGCAGGTGCTCTGCTTCGGCCGCCTGTACGGTTTTCGCGCCGTCTGCCTGCGCTACTTCAACGTCTACGGGGTCAACCAGCGCTACGACGCCTACGGCAACGTGATACCGATTTTCGCCGAGCGCCTGTGCGCGGGGCTGCCGCTGACGATCTATGGGGATGGCGAACAGACCCGCGACTTCGTGAACGTGCGCGACGTGGCCGAGGCCAATGTGCGGGCCGCCCTGCGGGAGGTGCCGGGGGGCGTCTACAACATCGGGTGCGGGCAGAGCATCACGATCAACCGCCTGGCGGAGTGGCTGCAGCGGGCGGCCGGGGTCGAGGCGGAGGCCGTGCGGCATGTGGCGCCGCGGCCGGGCGAGGTCAGGCACTGCCGGGCCGACATCGCCAAGGCCCGCGCAGCGCTGGGGTTCGAGCCGGCGGCCGACATGGCGGAGGGGTTGCGGTTGTACATGGATTGGTTTCGGTCGGTTCGCGCGGCGGACCGGCGTTGATGCGGGCCACGGCCCGCGTGGCAGGGAGGGCAGCATGCGTATCCTGGTGACGGGGGGGTTGGGAACGGTCGGGCGGGGCTTGCTTGGCGAGCTGCGGGGGCGGGGGCATCACGTGGTGTCGTGCGACCTGGCACACCAGCCGGACCAGATCGGGTTCAGCGTGGGGACCGATGTGGCTGTGCCGCTCTATGCGCGCTGCGACGTGGGCAACTTCCGCGAGATCGAGCGGGTCTTCGAGACCATGGGGCCGTTCGACTACGTCTACCACTGCGCGGCGGAATTCGGCCGGTGGAATGGCGAGGATTACTACGAGGCGCTGTGGCGGACGAACGCCGTCGGCACGAAGAACATCATTCGGCTCCAGGAGCGCCTGCGATTCCGGCTGATCCACTTCTCCTCTTCGGAGGTCTACGGTGACTGGCCCTCCGTCATGGCCGAGACCGTCATGGAGGAAAACGAAGTCAAGCAGTTGAACGACTACGCCATGAGCAAGTGGGTCAACGAGATGCAGGTGCGGAATTCCCGCAGCATGTACCGGACCGAGAGCGTGGTCGTGCGCCTGTTCAACACGTACGGCCCCGGCGAGCACTACAGCCCTTACCGCTCGGTCAACTGCCGGTTCCTCTACTGCGGGCTGCACGGGTTGCCCTGGACGGTCTTCCGGGGGCATCGGCGGACTTCGACGTTCCTTGCCGACACGGTGCGCACCCTGGCGAACATCACGGGGAACTTCAAGCCGGGCGAAACGTACAATATCGGCGGCAACGCCCTGCATTCGATCGAGGAGTTGTCCGACATTGTGATCGCGCTCACCGGCGCCGATCCGGCGAAGGTGCGGTTCAAGGACTCCGAGATCCTGACGACCACGTCCAAGGTGGTGGACGTCTCCAAGGCGATCCGGGACCTGGATCACAAGAACTCCTACCCGCTGGAGGCCGGCATGCGGATCACGGCCGACTGGATGCGCAAAGCCTATGGTCTGTGAGGTTCGATGAACGCCGGCCGTCCAAGCTTCAGCGTCCTCGTTCCCGCCTACAACTACGGGCGGTACGTGGGGGCCGCGCTGGACAGCCTGCTGGCCCAGACCGACCCGGACTGGGAGGCGGTTGTCGTGGACGACGGATCGACGGACGACACCCCGGCGGTCATCGACGCGTATGGTGCGCGCGACAGCCGCATCCGGCTGGTTCGCAAGTCGAACGGCGGCGCCTCGAGCGCTCTGAACCTCGGCATGCGCGAGGCGCGCGGGGAGTGGCTGCTGTGGTTGAGCGCGGACGATCTGTTCGACCCCCGGAAGCTGGAGATCCACCGCGCGTGGCTGCAGCGCCGGCCGGAGTGCCGCTTCTTCTTCACGCACTTCCGGCATCTGCAGGATGCGACGGGGCAGCTGGAGGACCCGCCGCCCTGGCGGCGGATTCCCGAGGCGCGGTGGCAGGTGCTGGAGATGCTCGAAAGCAATTACCTGTCGGGCATCACGATCTGCGTGCACCGCGAGGCCCTGGCTGCCGCCGGTCCGTTCGACGAGGTGCTGAAGTACAGCCAGGACTACGACATGTGGCTGCGCCTGCTGCCGCGCGCGCCGGCGTGCTACATCGACGAGCGGACGGCTGTCACCCGCTGCCACGCGGCGCAATTCAGCAACGCGCAGCGGGGGGCCTGCTTCTTCGACTCCGCGAAGATCGCCATCAAGTTCCTGAACGCCCATCGTTTTGACGCGCTCTTCCCTCTTCTGGATCTTTCCGACCCCGCGCAGGCGCGCCTGGCGCTGGACCACGCCATTGACGCCGCGGCCAATCCGCACGCGTTCTTATATAAGCTGGGTGCGCACCCGGCGCTCATCGCGCGGATCATGGAGTGGCTGTGGGCGCTGCCGGAGGGCAGGGAGGCGAACCGGCGGCGCGCGTTCTTCCGGCGGCGGGCCGCGGAGTGTGCCGGGCGGTTCGCGGGGACGGCGCTGGGCTGGTACTGGCGGGCGGCGGACGCCGCGGCGCGGGAGTGGCAGGGTGCGGCGCCGTATCGTGCGGTGAACGTGGCCGACGTGGGGCTGGCGCACTATGCCGCGCTGGGACCGGAGCAGCAGGCGGACCGGGACGACCTGCGGGCCTTCCTGAACCGGTTCGAGAACGTTGAGGTCGCGGAGCCCGCCGGGCAGCCGTCGCGGCAGGCGGCGATCTTCGTCGGTCAGCCGGACGCCGAGGTCACGGCGCCGGTCGTTTACGGCGCGCTGCGGGCCACGCTGGAGGTGGCGCGGGGCCTGCTGCGCGCCGGACGGCCCACGCTTCTGCTCGGGATCTCCGCCAACCCGCTGGGGATCGTGGAGGGCGTGCCGTTCGCCGGGGCGCGTCACGACGTGGCTGTCAAGCGGCTGGTGCGGCGGTTGGACGGCGCCGGCGTTTTCGTGGCCGTGGGCCGGGCGGATACCGTGGCCGATGCCGTTGCCAGCCAGGTTGTGGTGTATCACCACTCGATGCACTACGTGCCCGGCGGCGTGCCGGCCCGCGACCTCGCACGCACGGGCACGCATGTGATCTGCGTCTCCGAGTACTCCCGCGGTGTTTTCCGGGCTGCCGGCGTCGATACCGCAAGCCTCCATGTCGTGCGCAACGGCTTTGAGCGGAACCTCTTCCAGCCTTGCCCGGCCGTGCCGCGCGGCCCGCATCGCCTGGTCTTTGCGGGGAACGTGTGCGACTACAAAGGGTTCGACATCGCGCTGGCAGCCTATGCCGGCCTGCGGGCCGCCGTGCCCGATGTGACGCTGGACGTGTTCGGCCTGGCCGTGCGCTGGCCGGAGGACGCCGCCGGGCACATGCGGCCGGCGTGGCTGGCTGCCGACCGTTTGCCCGCGTGGGAGCACATATGCGCCGCGCTGCCCGGCGTGTCCAACCACGGCGAGGTTCCTCCCGCCCGGTTGGCGGACGCCCTGCGTGCCGATTCGTTACTGGTCATGCCGTCGCGCTCCGAGAACTGCCCGCTGATCGCGCTCGAGGCGCAGGCGTGCGGCTGTATCCCGGTGCTGCCCCGCGTCGGCGGGATTCCGGAAACGTTGCGTGACGGCGAGACCGGGTTCCTGTACTCGCCCAACACGCCGGAGCAGCTGGTTCAAACGGTAAGGGACCTGTGGGCGCGGGGGTTGCCCGACGCTGCCATGCGGGCGCGGGCCGCCGCGCACGCGGCGGCGTGGCACGCCTGGTCACAGTCAGCCGCGGCGTTCGAGGCCGTGCTGGCGCGCATTCCAGGCCGCACGGCCGCGCAGCAGCGCGCCGCGGCGCGTCTGCGCCTGACGCGGCGGGTGGCGAACAAGTTGGCGCGGCTGCGGGGCGCCGCCCAATGAACGTGCTATTCGTCTTTCAGGGCGTCACCGACACGCCGAACTATTACCTGCATATCCTCAACCGGTTGAATAGCCTGCCAGACACGCGGCTGACTGTCGCCGTCGGGTGGGATGATCTGTCGCGCGTCGGCACCGGCGTTCCGCTGTTCCGCTCGGCATTCGGCTACCCGTTCGTGGACCTGGCGGAGCGGAAACGGCGCGATGCGGTCCTGTATCTCCCGGCCCTCTGGCGGCTGCTGCTGCGTGTCCGTCCATCCGTTGTTGTTGTTGTGCCCGAATACCTCGAGAGCTTTCGCGTGCATCCGCTCACGCGCCTCGTGCGTCGGCTGCTGGGCGCGCGGCTCATCCTCAAGAGCATCCCTTTTCGCGTCCAGACGTGCGACGAGTTCACGGCCGACTTCCAGCGGCGTGTGGCGGCGCGCATGCAGGCGCCCCCGGTTCGCATCCACGCCCTGCTGGGACGTTTGAGCGCGCTGCCGGCGCCGTTCCGGCTGGCGGGCCGGCTCCTGTCTGGCTGCCTGAAGGCCTGGCGCAAGGTGAACGCCAGGATCGCCTTTTCGCGGGAGCTGCGGCGGAGGCGCTCGTTGTGGCGCCTGCCCGACGCGCATGTGAACTACATCGAGGACGCGTACCGCGTCTACGGCAGCTACGGCGTGCCGCGCGAGCGGATCTTCATCATCAAGAACTCGCCCGACACGGACCGCTGGCTGGCCGTGCGGGAGCAGCTTCTGCGGGACGGCGTGAGGGCGCACCCGCGGCGCCTGCTGCACGTCGGGCGGCTTGTGGCCTGGAAGCGGGTGGACCTTTTGCTGCAGGCCTTTGCGGCGCTGCGCGGGCGGTTCCCCGATGCGGAACTCGTGGTGGCGGGCGAGGGACCCATGGAGCAGGCTTGGAAAGCCCTGGCCGTGCGCCTGGGCGTGCAGGACGCCGTGCGCTTCGTCGGTGGCGTCTACGAGGCTTCCGCCATGGGGCGCCTGTTCCTCTCGTCAGCCGTGTACGCCCTCGCGGGCATGGGGGGCATCTCGATCAACGATGCCATGTGCTTCAGCCGTCCCATCGTGTGTTCGGTTTGCGACGGCACCGAAAAACACCTGGTCCGGGACGGCGTCAACGGCTTCTACTTCCGGGACGGCGACGCGCTCGACCTGCAAGCGAAGCTCGAACGGTTGCTGGCTGATCCGGCGCTCGCCGCCGGCATGGGGCGCCGCTCGCTGGAGATCGTTCTCACCGAGATCAATATTTACACCGTGCTGCGAGCTTACGTCGAAGCGTTCGGATGCGTGACGGGCCGGGACGTGAGCCGGACCCTGGACGGCCTTGACGAACGGGCGGCGGCCGTGGCGGCGACGGCCGGCGCCTTGCGGGAGGCGGGCTGAGGAAGCCATGAGATTTCTGCACCTGGCCACACACGACACGCGCGGCGGCGCCGCCCAGGCCGCCTATCGGCTGCACGCGCTGCTGCGCGGACGGGGGCATGCGTCGCGCATGCTCGTCGCGAGCAAGTCCTCCCATGATGCCGACGTCCACGAAGTGCCCGTGTCGAAAGCGCGCTACCGCGCGCAGTCACTGTGCCGGCGGCTGCCAGGCTGGCCCGCCCGGCGCTTCAAGCCGTCCTACCACGCTTTCAACCTGGATGCGCCGACGCTGGTGGACCGGACGGCGCTGCTGGCCGCCGTCGGGGAACGGCCGGACGTGGTCTGCCTGCACTGGGTCACGAGCTTTCTGAACGTGCGCGACATTGCCCGGCTCCATGCGCACATCGGGGCTCCGCTCCTGTGGTGGCTGGCCGACGAGGAGCCCATCACCGGCGGTTGCCATTGCACTTTCGGTTGCGAACGGTTCAAGCAGGGCTGCGGGTGTTGTCCGCAGCTGCATCCGTCCCATGCGCATGACCGTTCGCGGACGGTGTGGGAGCGGAAGCGGCGGTGGTTGACGCCGTTGCCGATCCTCTTCTGGGGCGGTGGGGCGCGCCTGCTGCAAAAGGTGCGCGACAGCGGGCTTTTTGGCGGGCACCGCGTGCGGCAGGTGTTTCCCGGGTTCGACGAGACCGTCTTCCGCCCCATCGACCGGCGGGTGGCCCGTGACCTGCTGCACTTGCCGCAGGAGCGCAAGATCGTCTTCTTCGGGGCGACGATGCTGGACGATCCGCGCAAGGGCATGGAGCCGCTGCTCAAGGCGCTCGCACAGCTGCGGACGCTGCTGCCCGGGGCCGGGTTGGGTGGCGACGAGGTGTTTCTCGCCTACGCAGGGCTGCAGGGGGCGGAGTTGGCGTCGCGCCTGCCTTTTGCCGGCCGCTACCTGGGGCTGCTGCGGGACAGCCTGACGCTGGCGCTGGCTTACCAGGCTGCCGACACGTTTGTCTGCCCCTCGATCGGCGACGAGGGTCCGATGATGATTCCCGAGGCGCTCCTGTGCGGGACGCCGGTCGTGGCCTTTCCGACGGGCTATGCCCTGGATCTCGTCAGAACCGGCGAGACCGGATACCTCTGCGGACGTGAGGATGCGGGCGAACTGGCCCGGGGACTGTTGTCCGTGCTTACCGCGCCGAACGCGGCTGCGCTGGCGGCAAACGCCCGTGAGGTTGCGGTGGCGCGGCATGCCGAGCAGACGTTCGTGGACCGGTTCCTGGACATGTGTCTGGACGCGGGTGCGGCCCCAGGCGGGCGGGCCGGGGCGGAGGTCCGTGGATGAACCGGGGGCGGCGCGTCATGATCGTGGCCGGGGGAGAGTGGCAGGTTCCGCTGGTTCAGTGCGCCCGCCGCATGGGTTGCCACGTGATCAGCACCAACCTGTACGAGGATTCCCCCGCGTTCGCTTACGCGCATGAAGCATTTGTGGCGGATGTCCTGGACTGGCAGGCCAACCTCCGCTTTGCGCGGCAGTGCCGGCCGGACGCCGTTGTGACGGACCAGAGCGACATTGCGGTGCTGACGGTGGCGCGGATGTGCCAGGAACTGGGACTGCCCGGCATCGGGCTGGATGCGGCGGAGCGCTTCACCGACAAGCACAGCATGCGCCGGTTCTGCCGCGATCACGGATTCCGCGCCCCGCCGTTCGCCCTCTGCGCCACGGTCGACGAGGCCAGGCGCTTTGGCGCGGCCGCAGGGTACCCGGTCGTGGTCAAGCCCCCGGCCAGCCAGTCCAGCCGCGGCGTGGCCGCCGTGCGCGATGCGGCGTCCATGGCGGAGGCCTTTGCCGGGGCTGCCGCGTTCGCTCGCGGGGCGGGCGTGCTGGTGGAGGGGTTCCTGCCGGGCATCGAGCTCACCGTGGAGGGCCTCAAACTGCCCGGCCGGCATTACACGCTGGCCATCTCCCGCAAGGATCACATGGCGCACAACCCGATGGTCGCGTGTAGCCTGCTGTACACGCACGCGGATGCCGAGATGGATTACGACCGCCTGCGCGACGTGAACGACCGGCTCGTCACCGCCATGGGGTTGCCGTTCGGCCTGACGCACGCCGAGTACAAGTGGAACGGCGGGGAGTTCACGCTGGTCGAGATCGCCGCCCGTGGCGGCGGCACGAAGATCTCCTCGCACATCGTGCCGCTGATGTCCGGCGTGGCAACCAATGAGCTCTTGATTCGGATGGCGCTCGGTGAGACCATGGGCGCGCCGGAGCCGAAGCGCGTCGAGCGGTGTGCGATGCTGACGTTCTTCCAGTTCCCGTCCGGCGTGCTGCGGGCGGTGGAGGGCCTCGCGACCGCACGGGCGCTGCCGGGTGTCGTGGACCTCGGCCTCACCGTGAGCCCGGGGCAGACGGTCGCGCCGCCGCAGGACGACCGTGCGCGCCACGGACACCTGATCGTCGAGCGCGCCACGGTGGCTGAGGTTGACCGGCTCGTGGAAACCGTCAAGACGCTGGTGCGTCCCGTCTACGTTTAGGTTGCCCATGCAGGACCGTGTGCCCATCTTCGACAGCATGACCCACCCCACGCCGACGGGGGAGTGGCTGGCGGCCCGCTGGGGCGCCGGGAATACGTTTGCGCGCTTGGTGGAGGAGATGGATGGCGCGGGAGTAACGCGGGCGCTGGCCGTGGGTATGAAGGGCGTGGGGGGGTACGAAGCCTCCGCCTACGTGCGGCAGGTGCGCGAGTGGGGGCCGCGGCTGACGCCGGTGGCGTTCTGCGACTTCGCCTGTGTGTCGGCGCCGCGGGGGGTCCGGGCGTATCTGCGCCGGTTGCAGGCGCTGGGCTATGCGGCGATCAAGATCCACCCGCGGCTGTCCGAGATCGTGCTGCTGGATGCCCGCGTGGAATGCGCCGTGCAAGGCGCGGCCGAACTTGGGATGGGGGTCTTGTTGTGCACGTATGCGTACGAGCCTTCGCCGCGCTGCCTCGGGAATCGGCTGGAGGATGTGCAGGCCTTGCTGACGCGCATCCAGGGCGCCCCCCTGGTCCTCGTGCACGGCGGCGGCGTGCGCCTGCTGGAGATGGCCGAAGTGGTGCGCAGTTTTCCCCATACGCTGCTGGATCTCTCACTGACCCTGTGCAAGTACGCCGGGAGTTCGCTGGACCTGGACATCCGCTTCCTTTTCGAACGCTTCGACCGGCGCATCTGCGTGGGATCCGACAGCCCGGAGTTCGGGCTGCGGACCTTGCGCGAACGCTTTGACGGCTTCTCCGCGGGGCTGCCTCCGGAGAAGGTGCGGAATGTGGCCTCGGGGAACCTCGCGGCGTTCCTGCCCGCGGGTGCATGAGAGGCTGGCGGCCACGGCCTGGTTAACCTCGCGTCAGGCCTGCGCGGGCAGGTCAAGGAGATCGCCACATGGACGAAATCAAGGACACCATCACCGATTACATCCGCCGCAATCGCGTTTCGACGACGGAGATTGCCGACTGCCTGGGGAAGACCGGCGCCATTCCGAACGTCCGCCCCATCAAGGCCGGGATGTTTTGCGTGGGCAACGTCTACTGGGTCTACACGTATGGCGAGTCGAACTGGCCCCTGCACGAGCAGATTCGCGAGGTTGCCGAGGGCGATATCGTGCTCGTGCATGCGTACGGGTGCCAGAACCGGGCCCTGTTCGGCGATATCGTGTCCAAGTTCCTGCTGCTCTACCGGCAGGCCCGCGCCATTGTGGTAGCCGGGTACCTGCGCGACGCCCACCGCCTGGTCAAGGAGGGGTGGCCGATCTGGTGCGAGGGCTTCACCCCGGTCGGTTGCTTCAATCGCAAGCTGGAAACGCCGTTCGACGCCGAGACGGTGCGACAGGGCTACGAGAACTACCACGGCGCGATCGCCGTGTGTGACGACTCGGGTGTCGTCGTCATTCCCAAGGCGCAGCACACGGCCGAGTTCATCCGGAAGATGGAGACCATCGAGCAGCAGGAGGATATCTGGTACGAGTGCATCGACAGGCGGAAGTGGAACACGTTCGACACTGTCTGCCTGAAGAAGTACCTTGAGCCCGGCGGCGGCCCCGGGGGGGAAGCCGGCCGGACCTCCTCCACGCCCGCAGGTTCGTGATAGGAAGCGCGCCAGCCATGCCGCCCGGCAAGATCACATTCAACCAGCCGTCCATCCAGGGCCGTGAACTGGACCATATCCGGCAGGCCATTGCCGAGGGACACTCCTCCGGCGATGGTCCCTTCACGGCGCGCTGCCGCAGCCTGCTGGAGGACCTGCTGGGGTGCTCGCGCGCGCTGCTGACAACGTCGTGCACGCACGCTCTGGAGATGGCAGCGCTGCTGCTGGACCTCCAGCCCGGCGACGACGTGCTGGTGCCTGCCTTCACGTTCGTGTCGACGGCCAACGCCTTTGCCCTGCGCGGCGCGCGCCCGGTGTTCGTGGACGTGCGCCCCGATACGCTGAACATGGACGAGCGCCAGGTGGAAGCGCTGCTCACCCCCCGCACGCGGGCGCTGGTTCCGGTGCATTACGCCGGTGTCGGGTGCGAGCTCGACGTGTTGGTTCCGCTGGCGGCCAGGCAGGGCGTGGCCCTGGTCGAGGACAACGCGCACGGTCTGTTTGCGCGTTACCGGGGTCGTTTCCTGGGAACCTTCGGCTGCCTAGGCACGCAGAGTTTCCATGAGACGAAGAACATCACTTGCGGCGAGGGCGGGGCTCTGCTCGTCAACGACGCGCGGTACGTCGCGCGCGCCGAGATCCTGCGCGAGAAGGGCACCAACCGGAGCCGATTCTTCCGCGGGGAAGTGGACAAGTACACGTGGGTGGACCTCGGGTCCAGCTATGTGCTGTCCGATATCCTGGCCGCCTACCTGTTTGGGCAACTCGAGCAGCGCGAGAGCATCCAGTCCCGGCGCCAGGCCGTGTGGGAGCGCTACCGCGACGGTTTGGCGGCCTGGGCCGCCGCCGAGGGCGTGCGCCTGCCACACGTGCCGGCGCACTGCGAACAGTCCTATCACATGTTCTACCTGGTCCTGCCGACGGCCGCGGCACGCGAGCGCCTGCTGGCGCGGCTCAAGGCCGCGCAGATCCAGGCCGTTTTCCACTATGTGCCGCTGCACACATCGCCCATGGGGCGGCATTTCGGCGGCCGGGACGGGCAGTGCCCCGTGGCCGAAGACCTGAGCGAGAGGCTGCTGCGGTTACCGTTTTACACGTCCCTGTCGCCTGCCGACCAGGACCGGGTCATCGCGACGATCACGACGGCTTCCGTCTGAGCATGCCGCGTGCGCGGCCCGCGAGCGGAAGCCGGTGATCCGCAGGCTCGCAGCATGAGGGTGCGTACGCGAACAGCCACATGAAACACGATAGCAACGCGCTGAAACGCGAGCGCTGGCGCCGGAAGCCCAGCTTGCGCAAAGCCTACGAACGGTTCTATGCGCTAATCGGCGCGCGGCTGCGCCGCGACCTTGGCGGGCCGATCGTCGAGCTGGGGTCGGGCCTCGGTCAGGCTCGCCTGTTCATTCCCGACGTGCTGACGACCGACCTGTCGGCTGGCGAGGGGCTCGATGCGGTGGAAGATGTCTACGCGCTGACCTTCGCGGACGGTTCGGTTGCCAACGTCATCATGATGGATGTCTGGCATCACATCGAGTACCCCGGCGCGGCCCTGCGTGAAATCGCGCGCGTGTTGCGGCCGGGAGGGCGGCTGCTGGTGCTGGAGCCCGACATGGGCTGGCTGCCGCGCTGTGTCTATGGCCTGTTGCACCCCGAGCCGCTGGGCCTGCGCGCCGAGATTCAGTGGCTGCCGCCGGCCGGTCAGGTGGCTTCTTCCGCGCAGTACTTCGCCGCGCAGGGCCGCTGCTACCGTGTCTTCGTGCTTGGAGAGGGGCGGGAGCAACTCGGTGCGTGGCGGACGTTGGAGGTCTTGCGCTGGTCCGACCTGGCCTACCTGGCCAGCGGCGGGTACAGCGGGCCGCAGCTGTACCCGTCCTGTTTGACCGGGGCCGTGTCGGCCGTCGACAGGTGTCTGACGGCTGTGGCCCGTCGGCTTTGCGCCGCCCGGATGCTGGTCGTGCTGGAGCGGCGCGCGACCGGCGAGGAGAGGGCTACATGATGATGCAGGAGGGCGACAGAGTGGGGAACAAGGCGCCGGTCGTGACGTCACCGGTGACCCGCGCGCGGATCGCCAACACCCTGGCTGCCTCGCAGCAGGCCGGCAGCACCGCGCCGCGACTCAGCCGCTGGTACCGGTCGAAGCTCGCGCACTACTACCGCTCGCTCATTCGATGCGATGCGAAGATCCTGGAAATCGGCTGCGGGGAGGGCGGCCTGCTGGCTGAACTGCCCAATCGCGACGTGGTGGGCGTCGATATCGACAACGCCGCGCTGGCGCGGGCGCGGGCACGCGTGCCGTGGGGACGGTTCCACGAGATGGCTGGCGAAGCCCTGGACCTGGGCGAGCGTTTCGATGTCATCATCGTCTCCGACACGCTGAACAGTTGCGGCGATGTCCAGCAGGTCCTGCAGGAAGCGTTGCGCGTGTCGCACGCCGGAACGCGGTTGATCGTCAACTTCCACAACACCCTGTGGCGCCCCTGGCTGGCGCTCGGCGCGCGGCTGGGACTGGTTTCGCGGCAGCCGGACTGCAGTTGGCTGAGCGCCCACGATGTGCGGAACTTCGCCTATCTGGCGGATTGGCAGGTGATCACGCAGCAGTCGCGCATACTCTGCCCGTGCCCGCTGTCCTGCGTTGAACGGTTCGTCAATCGCTGGCTGGCGCCCTGGCTGCCGGCTTTGAACCTCTGCATCTTCCAGGTTGCGCGTCCCCGCTTGCCGGAGGCGCGCGGCGGGCTGCCGTCCGTCTCCGTGATCGTGCCCGCCCGCAACGAGGCCGGCAATCTCCACGCGGCCGTCGAACGCACGCCCGTGATGGGGGCCTGGACCGAGTTGGTCTTCGTGGAGGGGCATTCCACGGATGCGACGTGGGCGGTGACGCAGGCGCTGCCGGGCCGCTACCCGGAGCGCCGCATCAAGGTTCTGAAGCAGAGCGGCAAGGGCAAGGGCAATGCCGTGCGTGACGGCTTCGCGGCGGCCGAAGGCGACGTACTCATGATTCTCGACGCCGACCTGACCGTGCCGCCCGAGGATCTGCCGCGCTTCTTCGAGGCGCTGGTGAGCGGGCGCGCCGAGTTCGCCAACGGCGTGCGACTGGTCTATCCCATGGAGAAGCGCGCCATGCGGTTCATCAACCTGTGCGGGAACAAGTTCTTCGCGCTGGCTTTCTCGTGGCTGCTGGGCCAGGACGTGAAGGACACGCTTTGCGGCACCAAGGTGCTGTG
>CAYOBW010000187.1:0-14042 GCA_964402115.1 uncultured Victivallales bacterium | reverse complement strand
GCGAACGCGCCGGCAACACCTCGCTGGAGGAGGTCGTCATGGCCATCCGCACCCGCCAGGACTACTTCAAGCTCCACACCAACGTGGAGACCCGGGAGATCTTCCGCGTCAGCCGCATGGTCAGCCGCATGACGGGCATGCTCGTGCAGCGCAACAAGGCGATCGTCGGGGCCAACGCCTTCGCCCACGAGTCCGGCGTCCACCAGGATGGCATCCTGAAGGAGCGGACGACGTACGAGATCATGCGCCCCGAGGATATCGGCATCGAGGGCTCCGACCTCGTCCTGGGCAAACACTCCGGGCGCCACGCTTTCCGCGACAAACTCGCGAAGATGGGCATGAAGCTGACAGACGACGAAATCGAGAAGGCCTACAACCGGTTCATCGAGCTCGCCGACAAGAAGAAAAACATCTACGAGGACGACCTGCTGTCGATTGCCCGCGACCAGATGGAAGTGATGGAGAATGCGTTCATCCTGGACTACCTGCACGTCTCGGCCGGGACCGCGACCGTACCCACCGCGACGATCCGCCTCAAGCGCGGCAAGGAAGTTTTCCAGGACGCGGGCTGCGGCGACGGGCCGGTGGACGCCTCCCTCAAGACCATCGATCGCATCGCCAAGGTCAACGGCAAGCTGCTCGACTTCTCGCTGCAGGCCATCTCGGTCGGCAAGGATGCGATGGGCGAAGTCACCCTCCGCGTGGCGTTCGGCGACGAGATCATCAGCTCCAAGGCCGCCAGCACGGACATCGTCGAGGCGGGCACCAAGGCGTACCTCTCGTGTGTCAACCGGATGCTCAGCAACCGGGAGGCCCACGCGAAGGCCAAGCGCGAGCCGGGGACGCCGCGGTGAAGGGATTGAGCGGACACACGCGGCCCTACGCGGTGCTGGGCCATCCGATCGGGCACACGCTGTCGCCGGTGATGCACAATGCGGCCTTCCGGGCCCTGGGATTGGATGCCATTTACCTGGCGTTCGACGTGCATCCCGACCGGTTGCTGCAGGTGTTGCCGGCGATGGCGGACATGGGGTTCGGCGGGGTCAACCTGACCGTGCCGCTGAAGGAGGTGGCCTTCCGGGGCCTGCCGGCGCTGGATGAGTCCGCCCGCCGCGTCGGCGCGGTGAACACCGTGGCCTTCACGCCGGAGGGGCCGCGCGGCCACAACACGGACGGCCAGGGCTTCCTGCGCGCCGTGGAGGAGGCCTTCGGGGCGCCCGTCGCGGGGCGGAGCGTGTTCGTGCTGGGGACAGGCGGCGCGGGGCGGACCGTCGCCATCACCTGCGCCGCCGCGGGCGCGGCCCGCGTCACGGTGGCGGATGCCGACCCGGCGCGCCCGGCGCGCGTGTGCGCCGAGGTCGCCGCGCTATGTCCGGGCGTGGAGGTGCGCGCGGCGCCGGCGCCGGCGTGCGTGGCCGCCGCGCAGGCCGCCGACCTTGTCGTGCAGGCGACGCCCGTGGGCATGCGGCCGGACGAAGCTTCGCCGCTGCCGGCGGCCGCATTTCGACCGGGACAGCAGGCGTATGACCTGATATACATGTATCCCGAAACGGCCTTCATGCGCTGCGCGCGGCAGGCGGGCGCAAGGGCGGCGAACGGGCTCGGCATGCTGCTGCACCAGGGCGCCTGGGCCTTCACGATCTGGACGGGGCAGGCGGCGGCCGTGGAGGCCATGCGCACGGCGCTGGAAGCGGAGGTCTACGGAAAACGGCCATGATGGAAACCAAGGCGCAACAGGCGGCTTTCTGGTACACGGCGTTTACCCTGCTCTGGGCCGTCTTCGGGGCCTGCATCGGCAGCTTTCTGAACGTCTGCATCTACCGCATCCCGCGCGATATCGGCCTCGGCAACCCGAGCCGCTCGTTCTGCCCGGCGTGCAAGCACCAGATCCCGTGGTACCTCAACATCCCGCTGCTGAGCTGGTTCATGCTGCGCGGGAAATGCCGGTTCTGCGGGGCGGCGATCACGGCCCGCTACGTGCTCGTGGAGCTGCTCGTGGCCGTGTTGTTCGCGCTGGTCTGGCTGAAGTTCGACTTCCGCGCCGGCCCGCGGCTGCTGGGCCTGGCGCCGGTGACCGACTGGCAGCTCGTGGCTGCCTACTGGCTGGTTATCGGCGGCCTCGTGGTCGCCACCTTCGTCGATTTCGAGCACCTCATCATCCCCGACCGCGTGTCGCTGGGCGGCATTGCCGCCGGGCTGCTGTTTAGCGCTGCCGCGCCCGCGCTGCACGGCGAGAGCACCCGCAGCGGCGGCCTGTTCGAAGCCGCCCTGGGGGTCCTCGCGGGCAGCGGCGTGCTCTGGGGCGCTGCCATCCTCGGCAAGCTCGCCTTCAAGAAGGACGCCATGGGCTTCGGCGACGTCAAACTGCTGGGCGCGATCGGAGCCTTCCTCGGCCTCAAGGCGATCTTCTTCACCATTCTCGTGTCGTCGCTGCTCGGCTCCGTGGTCGGCATCACGCTGGTGCTGACCGGCCGCAAGGAGATGCAGAGCCGCATTCCCTACGGCCCTTACCTCGCGCTCGCCGCCGTCCTCTGGATCCTCTGGGGACCCGTGCTCTGGGAAGGGTATCTCAACCTCTTCCGCCCCAGTCTGGCTGCCATGTGATCGGACGTTCCTGTGGGCCAGCGTCACGCATTCCTGCATGGCTGTTTGGCACATGGATGTAATCCAAAAACCGTCTCGATTACACTATTGTAGCCACGTCCGCGCGATCAGCCGGCATCCCGATCAAAGCGTAAATATCTGCCGTCAAGCGCATTAGCCAGGCATTCGCGCGCCCTCTGCTCTCTTGGCACGGTTACTGCCTGTATGTCTCGGTTAACCACTTCGAAAGGCAGGGGCAGCATGAGACGATGGGTGGTCGGGCTAGGGGTCTGTCTGGCAGGGATTCTGGGAGCCAGTCCGGTGTGGGCGCAGGGTGAGACCGCCGTACCGGCGGCGCCCGTTACTGTCAGTGCCGTAGACACGCTTTGGGTGCTGCTGGCAACCGCGCTGGTCATGCTGATGACGCCCGGGTTGGCACTCTTCTACGGCGGGTTGGTGCGCAAGAAGAACATCCTCTCGATTCTCATGCAGTGCTTCATGGTGCTCTGCCTGATCAGTGTCCAGTGGGTCATGGTAGGGTATTCGCTCTCCTTCGGGCCGAGTGTCGGAGGTTTCTTCGGCAAGCTCGACTGGTTCGGTTTGCGCGGCGTCGGTCTGGAGCCCTCGGCCTATGCGGCGACGGTCCCGCACAAGGTGTTCGCGCTCTTCCAGATGATGTTCGCGGCCATCACGCCCGGCCTGATCATTGGCGCCTTTGTGGAACGCATCCGCTTCTCTTCGTTCTGCCTGTTCAGCCTCCTCTGGGCGACGTTTGTCTATGACCCGGTGGCTCACTGGGTCTGGGGCGCCGGCGGGTTCCTCGGCGCGCTCGGCGGCATGGGCGCCGTGGACTTCGCGGGCGGTATCGTCGTACACATTAACGCCGGCATGGCGGCCCTGGCCGCGGCGTTGGTCCTCGGCCCGCGGCAGGGGTTCCCCAGCTCCATCTCGCCGCCGCACAACCTGCCGCTGGCCGTGCTCGGCGCCGCCCTGCTGTGGTTCGGCTGGTTCGGCTTCAATGCGGGCAGCGCCCTGGCGGTGAACGGTGTGGCCGTGAACGCGTTCATGGCCACGCACATCGCCGGCTGCATCGCCGGCATCACGTGGTGCGTGCTGGATTGGATCAAGTTCGGACGGCCAACCACGCTCGGCATGATTACCGGCGTCGTGGCCGGCCTGGCGGCGGTCACACCGGCCGCGGGTTTTGTCGAGCTGTCCGGCGCCGTGTGGATCGGGCTCGTTGCCGGCATCCTGTGCTGGATCGCCGTGACCGCGGTCAAGGCGCGCATCAAGTACGACGACTCGCTCGACGCGTTCGGCGTGCATGGCATCGCGGGCATCTTCGGCTCGATAGCGGTAGGCATCTGGGCCACGAAGACCGCCAACCCCGGCGGCGTGGACGGCCTGCTCGCCGGCAACCCCATGCAGCTCTGGATTCAAACCAAGGCCGTCCTGATCGTGATGGTCTACTCGTTCGGCGCGTCGTATGTCCTGTTCAAGTTCGTGGACCTGGTCAGCGGTCTCCGCGTGACCGATCACGAGGAGCGCGTGGGTCTCGACTTGACGCAACACCGCGAGGCCGGTTACACGGTTATCGACTGAGCAGAAAGGGCGTGCGCATGAAGTACATCGTGGCCGTGATTCAACCCGATCGTCTGGACGAGGTGTTGCGCCTGTTGACGGAGAAGGAGATTCACCTGGTGACGGTGTCGAGCGTCCTGGGACGCGGCCGGCAGAAGGGCATTGCCGAGGTTTACCGCAGCCACAAGGAGGCGGGCAGCCTGCTGAAGAAGATCAAGCTCGAGATTGCGGTGAACGACGCCTACGTCCAGCCGGCGCTCGATGCCATCCTGGCGGGCGCCCGCACGGGTGCGGTCGGGGACGGTAAGATCTTCGTCCTCGATCTCGAAGCCTGCGTGCGCATCCGCACGGGTGAAACCGGCCACGCGGCCATCGGGTAGACAGGACGCTACAGCAGGTTCACCGCATCCACGTCCACGGCGACGGACACCTTCGCCGGGGGCTTGTGCGTGCGCAGGGCCTCGCGGAGCGGCCCGGTCATCGCGGCCACGGACGGGCAGCGCATCAGCATCTGGTAGCGGTAGAAGCCCTTGGCGCGTGCCAGCGGGGCCGGCGTCGTTTCGGACACGCTGACGCGCGACTCCGTGCGCGAACGGACCGCCTGCGCGAACGCAGCCAGCCAATCGGCCACGGCCTGCTCCTCCTCGGCCGAGGCGGTCACGCACACGAGGTGGGAGAAGGGCGGGTAGCTGAGTTCGCGACGCCCCTCCAGTTCCTGGTCGCAATACCCCTCGTAGTCCTGCCGGCGCGCAGCCTGGATGGCCGGATCGCAGGGCGTGTAGGTCTGGACGATGACCTCGCCGGACACATCGCCGCGACCCGCCCGGCCCGCCACCTGGGAGAGGAGCTGGAACGTCCGCTCGCCGGCGCGGAAGTCCGGCATGTGCAGGCTCAGATCGGCGTTCACGACGCCCACCAGCGTCACGTTCGGGAAATGCAGCCCCTTGGCAATCATCTGCGTGCCGATCAGGATGTCCACCTTACCCGTGCGGAATGCGCCGAAGATCTCCTCGTAGGCGGCGCGGCGCGTGGTCGTGTCAGCATCCATCCGCTCCACGGCGGCCTTGGGGAAGCAGCGGCGGACGATGCCCTCGACGCGCTGGGTACCGAACCCCGCATAGCGGAACTGGGGGTCGGCACACTGCGGGCAGCGGGCGGGCACGGGCAGGCTGCCGCCGCAGATGTGACAGCAGAGGCGTTCGGCTGCGCGGTGGTACGTGTGGGCCACGCTGCACTGGCTGCACGAGGAGACGAACCCGCACTTCGGGCAGAGCAGGGAGGTCGCGAACCCGCGCCGGTTAAGGAACAGGATGGTCTGCTCGGCCCGGTCGAGCCGGGCGCGGATGGCTTCCAGCAGATCGCGCGAGAAGACGCTGATGTGCCCGGTGCGCGCGGCTTCGATGCGCATGTCGACGATGCGCAGCACAGGCATCTGGCGGTCGTCGGCCCGGCGCGGGAGAACCGCCAGCGCGTACTTGCCGCGCTGCGCGTTGTGCCACGATTCGAGGGCGGGCGTGGCCGAACCGAGCACGACCGCGCACCCCTGACGGTGGCCGCGCATGACCGCGACATCGCGCGCGTGGTAGCGCGGCGCCTCCTCCTGCTTGTAGCTGGGCTCGTGCTCCTCGTCCACCACGATGAGCCCGAGATTCGCCACGGGCGCGAAGACGGCCGAGCGGGCGCCGATGACGATGTCCGCCTGCCCGTCCGCAATCCGGTGCCACTCGTCGTGGCGCTCGCCCTCGGAGAGGTGGCTATGCAGCACGGCGATCCGGGGACCGAAGCGCGCCAGAAACCGTTCGATCGTCTGCGGCGTCAGCGCGATCTCGGGCACGAGGACGATGGCGCCCTTCCCGGCCTGCAGCGCATGCGCCAGCGCCTGGAGGTAGACCTCCGTCTTGCCGCTACCGGTCACTCCGTGCAGCAGAATCACGCGGGGTGTCAGCGTGTCGATCGCCTGCCGGATCGTGACGAGCGCGGCGGCCTGCTCGGGCATCAGCGGCAGGGGCCCGGAGCGGAGGATGCGGCGGTTGGCTAACGGATCGCGCCGCACAACCGCCGGCGCGAGCGTGACGCGCCCATGCCGTGCCAGGGCCTGAACGGGCGCCGGCGAACCACCCAGGCGCGCGAGCACGACCTGCAGCGGCAGCGATCCCTCGGCGGTCAGCAGGTCCAGCACGGCCTGCTGGCGCGGTGTCACACGCGGCAGCGCGGCGGCGGAGGGCGCAGCAGCGTCCGGAGGCGGCGCCAGCGCCACGGTCAACTGCTCGCGGAAACGGTTCCCCGTGCGGCGCACCGCTCCCGGCAACACCGTGCGCAGCGCCTGCTCGATGGGCGCGCAATAGTAGGCCGCCATCCAGCGCACCAGCTCCAGCATGCGCTCGTCCACAAACGGGCGCCCACCCTCAACGCCTGCGATCTCCTTCAGGTCCGGCCGTTCCGACCGATCGGTCAACCCGACCACATAGCCCATGGCCTCGCGACGGCCGAACGGCACGCGCACGCGGGAACCGATTCGCACATCGGTCAGCAGGTGCGCGGGAATGGCGTAGTCGAACTCGCGATCGGCTGCAACATCGGCCAGCACTCGGGCAATCGCAGGCATGGCGCTTCATCCAAACCAACCGAACCACGTGTCCACAAAAAAGCGCCGGGAGCCTTTTGGGCTCCCGGCGCACCATCACTCAAACAACAAACGCGACGTCTCAGTACTCCTTGAGTTCCTGCGGGAAGCTGGCGTAGCCGTAGATATTGGACCCCTGCTGCTCCCAATCGATGGTCTGCACCCAGCGCACCGACCCGTCGATCGAGAGGATGTTGCCACCCTTGCCAGCGTGATTTCCGCCCCAGCCCCCTGCGCCGTTCTTCACCATCGTCTCCGTGCCATTCTTGTCGCACATATGCATGCAATTGGCAGACGTCGACTCGGTGACATAATTCCCTTTGTCGTCCTTGGTCACGAGGTTGTAGCTGCAGTGCCGCTCGATCATATTCTGCAGCGTGTTGGTCGCACTGCGCGTGCTATCGCTCGGACAGACGTACAGACGCGCGTTCGGCGCGTAATCGCCCATGGTGTCCTTGAGGAACGTGGTTGGAAAACGCTCGGCGTGATCCATGGAGTACATCTTGAGGGACTTGCCCAACTCGGCCAGGTTGGCCATGCAGCGGGCGCGGCGCGCGCGTTCGCGAGCGGCGGCGACAGCGGGCAGCAGCATGCCGGCCAGAATGCCGATAATCGCGATTACGACCAACAACTCGATCAGCGTGAATGCCTTGATTCTCAGCTTCCTGCACAACATCTTCACGGTCAACCTCCCTCGCGTCTTGCTATTATCTCCCGCACAGCAACCGCCCGCCGGCTATGGCGAACTGTGGGCACATGATATTTCTTTGCCGCGGCACAAGTCAAGGGGCATTCCACACTTCCTCGTGGCTATCCGAAACCGCCCGATTGGCAGACTGCATGCGCCCCGGCGGAGCCGGAAGGGCGCATTCAGTTTGCCAATCGACGCTGCGTATGCGAATCGCTGTGGACTACCGGTGTCACCTTGACAGCGCCCCCTCCGATAGTGGATACTTATCGCGTAGGTGGGCTTAAGCAACGACCGACTGCCGCGGCGACGGCCCCAAGGGCGTTTGACATGGCCAGGAAAAATCGAAAATCCCTGTTCGCGATCCTGCTGCTTTTGCTGCTGCTCATGCTGTTTCTGGCCGCCGTGCTGTCGCGTCACTTGCTGGGGCTCACGGTCGTGGGGCGGGGCGCCCGCCTGCCGCCTGCGCCGCTGGCGCCAGGACGCACGACCACGCCGGTGTCGGATACGCGCATTTCGGTGGGTGGCGAAACAGTCGGCGCACCGACGACAAACACTACCGCCAGCAGCACCAACCAGGCCGAAGCGGTGTCAAGCAAGGTCAGCGGGCCGGGAGATGCAGCGGCTGGCAGCGGGCTGCCGGGTTCCAGTATGTGCCGGCAGTACAGCGAGCCCATCCACCAGCGCGAGCGCTTCCCCCATCCCGCCATCCAGCACGCGAGCGTACGTCCCGATGGCGTCGTTTTTTCACTGTATCCGGCCCCACCGGAGCGTAGCGGCACAAGCGGAGGGAATAAGCCATGAAATGCACATGGCCATGGTTCCTCATTCTGCTGACCGCGCTGACCGGCAGCGAGACCGCAGCCCAGCAGGCGGCGGGCGGCGGCGGTCAGGCGGACAGCGGCCCCCGCATCGCGCGCCTGCATCTCGTGGGCGCCAGCGCGGCTGCCGCGTCCGGCGGGCGCATCGCGTACGAACCGACGAGCCGGTACGTGCAGGGCGCGGGCGCCATGAATTACGGTTCCGTGCGCGAGATCTACCCGGGCATCGACGCCGTCATGTACGGCAATGAACATTGTTTCGAGTACGCCTTCGTCCTGCAGCCGGGAGCATCCTCGACCGCGATCGCCTTCGCGTTCGACGAGCTGCGCCCCCTGACGCTCACGCCGCGCGGCGAGGTCATCTACGAGGGCGTCGGCATGGACGGCTACCAGATGGAACCCTACGCCTACCGCGTCAAGCCAACCGGATCCGAGTCCGTACCCGTCCACTACCAGTTAACAGGCCAGGGCGTCAGCATCGTGATCGATGATCTCGCGCGCGCACAGCGCGAGCGACTCAACAACACCGACCTGCAGTTGATCGGCAAGAACGGGCAGCCGGGCGGTCCGGATTACGATTTCCTGGTGTCACGCTACGAAGTCAACAACGAGCAGTTCCTGCAGTTCCTCAACAACGCCGAAGCCAGCACCAACTCGCCGCTCGGCGCCCACATGTTCTTCGACCCCGCGGGGAACGTCTGGATCAACCCGGCCCGGCAGCAGCAGCGCGACGAGCTGTTCAACGTGGCCCGCAGTCAGTTGGTGTATGACCCCGGCAAGCAACCCGGCGCCCGCTACGAGCATCGGCGCGACCAGAGGGGCGAGACACCGTTCACGCGGCATCCGGTTACCGGCGCGTCCTGGTTCGGCGCCCTCAAGTACTGCAACTGGCTCACCCTGCACACCGGCCGCGGCCTGGCCGAGCTCTGTTACCGGGAGGGCACGAACGCGCTGGACTGGGCGCCGGTGACGGCCACGAACTGGCAGGGCGGAGTCTTCGGCAATGTCGAGCGCGACCAGTGGCTCCGCTGCAAGGGCTTCCGGTTGCCCATGGTGAACACCGATCCTTTCGCCATGGTCACAAACCGCTTCAACGAGTTCTACAAGGCCGCCGCCTGGAACGCCACGTCGAACTCACTGTACGGATTCGGGCGCAATCGCTCCGGCGGCGCCGACGCCAACACCATCGACACGGTGAACCGTCACAGCATGCGGACGTTCCCGGTCGGCTTCTTCAACGGCGACAACCTACTCGACGATGTCGAGACCGGGCGCAGCGACAACTACTACGATCTCTACGACATGAGCGGCAACGTGGCGGAGTGGACGTCGGACTTCGGCTGGCCAAACTCGGCTGCGACACGCGCTGTCTGCGGCGGCTCCTGGAACGAGCGGCTGAAGCCCGTCACCGTCGGCGAACTGGCCGATCCCCACGCCACGAGCGATGCCGGCGGCTTCCGCGTGGTCACGACCTACACCGACGCCGAAACGCTTGTCGTGCACACGCTCTTCTGTTTTCACATTCCCAGCGGCATAGCGGACAACGTCAGGGAGCCGAAGGCGGGTGACACGGCCGCGGAGGCCGCGAAGCGTCCGGACGTGCCGGACGAGCGTCCCACCTACAACGTGCTTGGACCCAGGCAGTTCCCCGGCGACGAAGGTCCTCCCGGCGCCATACGGCCCGACGTTGGCGGCCCTGGCGGCGGCGGCGTGGTGCCGGGCGTGATCGGCGGCGGGGAAACCAGCCCCGGTGGCGTATGACCGCACACAGCGCCGGCACGGGCCGACAGAAGTCAGCGGCCCGCGGTTGTACGCCTGCGTTGTAACACCCCACACAGCGAGCGCCGGATGGATGGCTTCACCCCGTTTGGCTGGCCGGCCCTGGCAGCCGCGCTGCTTGTAACGCCCCATGGCATGGCGCGCCACCTCGCGCCGCGCGCGACGCAGGTCCCCGCCCTGGCGCTGGCCGGCGCGGCGGCGGTGCTACTGAACACCGCCGTCCCTTCCCTGCTGCACGCCGCCGGCTGCGCGCTTACCCCGGCCACGCTCTCGGCCGTGCACGTGCCCCTGGCCCTTGTCGTCCTGCTGCTGCTGCGCCTGCGCAGGGTGCCGCTGCGCGCCGCACCCGATCCGGATACGCGCCGCTATCTGCTCGTGCTCGCAGGTTTCGCCGTGCTGGCCTTACCCTACACGCACATGGTCGGCATCGACACGTACAAGTGGCAGGATCTCGCGTCCGCGGTCGCCAACGAACACGCCATACCGTGGCTCGTGCATCCGCTGGCGCTGCTGGGCTTCGCGCCGCGGGCGTATCCCAGCGCCCAACCCCTGCTGCTCGCCACGATCCAGTTGCTGGGCGCCACGGGTGTGGACGCGGGATTCGGTTTGCTCTCGCTCTTCACCGGGGGGCTGGCGCTGGCCGCCATGACCACCCTGGCGCGCAGCCTGTGGCCCGCGGCGACCGATAACCGCGCGCTCGGCGCCGGGTTGCTCTACGTCGCCGCCCCCGTGTTTCTGCGCTACGGCTGCTGGGCCACCGGCCGCGGCCTGCTGCTGGCGGTGTTGCCGCTGCTCCTCTGGGCCATCGTCCGCCTGCCGGCGCCGGCCGCGGCGGGCGGGCTGGCGGCAGCCGCGCTGCTGGCGGCGCTGAGCCACAAAGCCGGCCTGGTGGCGGTGGGGCTCATCGGCGCCGCCGCACTCGCCACGCCGCTGTGCGCCCGTGTGCGCACGCGGCCGGCCCTGTGGCTGCTGCTGCTGCCCTGCGCCGCCGGCGCGCTGCTCCTCGCCCCCTCGCCACTCCTGCCCTGGCCGTGCGGGACGCCGCTGGGAGCGGCCCGCCAGGCCCTGGCGCGGTTCGGCGTACTCGCGCCGCTGGCCCTCGCCGGATTGGCCGGCACCGCGGCCTGGACCGCGCCCGGGCCCCTGCGCCGCCTGCTGCTGCCGCTCCTGGTGACGCTGCCGCTGGCCTGCGCCGCCGAGATGTACGGGGCCCTGCTGGCACTGCCGCTGGTCGTCGTCGCCGCCGTGACGGCGCAACCCCTGCTGGACGCCGCGGGCGGCCGCCGCACGCCCTGGTTGCGCGGCATCGTCCTGGGGCTCGTGGCGCTGGCCGCCGTGGGCACGGTGGTCCGCCAGACCGTCCGTGAGCACACGCCGCAACGGCTCTGGCAGGCGGCCCAGTTCATCAACGCCACGGATCCCCTGGGTCCCTGCCGCATCGAGGCGACCTACCCCCTGGCCCGCCGACAGATCCAGGGCTACGTCACGGGCTGCCCCCGCTTCACCGTCGCAACCGGCGCCCGGCCGGCGCGAGCCACCGTGACGACCGCGCCGCCCCCCGCCTGGCGCGGGCCACCCACGGCCTGGCTGCGCGCCTGGATCCACTACCTGCGCGGCGGGTTCGACATTGAAGGCGCCGCGGTTTCGTGGTACGGAGACGTGCGGCGGGTTTATCACGTCGTCGTGGACGGATCCACGCCGCCGCCGGCAGGCGCGGAGCGGGTCTACGCGCGCGAGGGCGTGGAGATTTACCGGGAACAGCTCGCGGGAGAACCCTGACATGGCGTACGCGATTCTGGCCAGCCTGGCGGGGGTCTGGCTCTGGCTGCTGGCAACCGGCAGCGGGATCTTCGTCTGGACGCTGGGGACAGCTGCCGTGGCCCTGAGTGCGCTCTGGGCCGGAGCGTGGCTGTGGCTCAGGCAGCGCGGGGACGCGGTCCCGGCGCCCTCCTTTCTCCGCGTGGAACGGGCGTTCCTGGCCCTTCTGTTGTTCCTGCTCATGACCGCATGCCCCCTGCCCCTGTCAGCCCTGCGGCTGCACGGGGCGGAGCGGGCGGCACAGGACCGGTCGGCCGCGACAGCGCTGGGCACGGCGCACACACTGGGTATCGCCCCGCGTGTGTCACGGGCTTACGCGCTGACCCGCAACCGCGCTGGCACGCTGCGGATCGCCCTGCTGGCCGTGGCGGCCTTCTGTGCCGGCAGTCTTACGGCGGGCCTCGGCCGGCGGCAGCGCGTCGCACTCCTCGGCCTCCTGGTCGCGGGCGGCGCCGTGGCGGCCGTGCTCGGCTACATCGGGCAATGGGTGCGACCGCAAGGCTACACGCTGTGGTGGCGCTACCCGGTGCCGCCCTGCCTGCCCGGCCCTGTCGCCGGCTTCGTCAATCGCAACCACTTCGCCGGCTTCCTCGCCGTGCTGGCCGCAGTGGCGCTCGGCCTCACGTTCTACGCCGTGGCCCGCCGCCGCTGGCTCGCCGCGCCTCTGGCCATGGCAGCCTGCGGGGTCATGACCGCCGTGGTCTTCTTCAGCCTGAGCCGCGGGGCCATGCTGGCGTGCGTGGCGGGGCTCGTCGTGGTCCTCGCGGGGGCCTTGCGCGGCGTGGCACGCGCCCCGGCTGTGGGCAGTGCGTGCCTGGCCCTGCTCATGGTTGGCTGGCTGCCGGCTGACCGGACGCAGCAGGTGCGCGAGCGTCTCGACACGCTGCGCGAACCCCTCGCCACGGAGAGCGCGCATGTGCGCCTCTCCGCCTGGAGGGACAGCCTCGCCATCTGGCGGCACTACCCGGTGGTCGGCGCCGGCGCCAACGCTTTTCGCACCGTCTTCCCCCAATTCCGCCGCACGTCTTACAACGATTTCATGACCCATCCCGAGAACGAGTACGTGCAGGTCGCGGCGGAAACCGGCGTGGTGGGCGTGGCCCTGGCGCTCTGGCTGGCGCTCGCGCTCTGGCGGCAGCGCGACCGGCGCGAGGAGACCCGGTGGCTGCGCCTGGGCGTGGGCGGCGCGCTGGCCGCGGCGGCCGTGCATGCCTGTTTCGATTTCGCCCCGCACGTGCCGCTCTACACGGTGACGCTGGCCATGCTCGTGGGCGCCGTTCAGCCAGCCTGGCGCGGCGCCCCGGAGGGGACACCGACGCAAAGCCTGCCGGCCTCGGCCTGGCTGGCGCCGCTGGTCGCCCTGCTGCTGGCGCCGGACAGCCGCGCGCTCGAACGGCTCGATCAGCGCACCGCGCTCATGTCCCTGCCCGTACGGGACGTGGCGCAGGCGCTGAACTGGGCGCCCACGTCGTGGCATGCCTGGTACTACCTCGGCCGGCACGCCTGCCTGGCGGGCACGCCGGAGGGTTTCGCGCTCGGCGAGCACTGCCTGGCGCAGGCGGCCAGGTACGACCCGAACAACTATCCGCTGTGGCTCGAACTCGGCAAGCTCCGGCTGCACCTCGGACAGTACGACGGCGCCCGGACCGCGTTCGCGCGCGTGCGCGCCCTGCGCACCTGGGTGCCGCTGCCCAAAGTGCCCGAAGGAGCGCGCCCATGAACCAGGTGCTGTTCGGGGCCGCCTTCGCGTTCCTGTTCGCCCTCGTGGTCTACGCCTGCCGGCGCGGCCGGGCGTCCCTTCCGCTGCTGGCGCTGACGCCGCTCGGCATGGCGGCAGGCGCCTTCTGGGCGCATATTCCCGACCTGCCGCGACTCGTGGGGCAGTACGATCTTTACCTGCGCTGGTCCAACGACCCGCGCATGAATCTCTTCCTCTGGCACTACGCAATCGACCGTGTCGAGGTGCACGCGGGCTGGCATGTGGCCGCAACCCTGGCCCTGCTGGCGGGATTGCTGGGCGCAGCCTGGCGCGAGTTGCGCCTGCGGGAGCAAGTCTGACCATGTCCGCCGCCACCATGCATCTCGCGCTCGGCCTGCTGCTCGGCACGCTCTGGACGACGCCGCGGGTGTGGGCCTGCTGGCGCGCGGG
>CAYOBW010000186.1:0-14056 GCA_964402115.1 uncultured Victivallales bacterium | reverse complement strand
ATGGCACTGGCCGTGTCACGCAGGCAGGGTTCGTAAATGAAGTTCTCCGGGGGTATCTGGGGCAGCGTCGCCTGGGCCACCTCCCGATACTTGACACTCGTCAAGACCAGAATGCGATCCTCGGGCAGGTGCCCGCGTAGCTTGTCGACGGTCATGCCGATCAGCGACTTGCCCCCAAACAGCTTCAGAAAATGCTTCGGCTTGTCTCGACTGCTCAACGGCCAGAGACGCGTTCCCGCGCCACCCGCCATGACCACGGCGTAGCAGTTATCGCTCAGCATGCCCGTCCTTCCCTCAACGGAGGTTGACTTTGACTTGGAATCCGCCTTCCACGGGTACCGAGGATGCCACGTAGATGTACCCGACGCCGCAGCCGGACGGCATGGCGCCGGCGTACTTGCGTTGGTAGTGACGCAGTCTTTGCATCACGGGCACCGTGATCGTCGGATGCTCGAAGATGGCGGGCAGCATTTTCCTCCAGGCGGACGAACAGAGGTTGAACGAAGCTCCCAACGCTTCCAGATCGTGGTTCTTGATCGCGGAGAAGCAATCGTGTCCCGACTTCCCCAACTGCTCGACAACCTCCTTGGTGGCAAACCGTCCGCCATCGAACGGGTTGTAACCTTCGGGACGCGGCCCGACGCAGTCCACAATCCAGAAATGGCGCTCGAACCAACTTGCGGTACGCTGGCTCACGATGGAGGTCACGGTCTTGGGCAGTACGCCGTTGTGATGGCGGAAGTCGTAGTGCAGCAGACTGATTCCCGGATACACGGATCCCCAGGCGTCCTGGGACCCGCCAATCGGCACCTTCGTGGCGTTCTCCCAGTAGTACAGTTCGGTCGCCAGCTTATACTTGTCGATGTTGTCAGGAATACCCTGGGGGTACTTCTGCATGAGGATCTGCCGCGTGCTTGAGCAGATCCCGCAGCGGTCGTGAAACGTTGTCGTCGGTTGAACCTGGACGACGACCACGTATCCATCGGCGAGGAAATTCACAAAGTTGTGGTCTCCCCACCCGCCGGCCAGCGCCACACGGTAGGGGAGCCCAGGAGCTGTCTTTGTACGAGAAGTCCTTCTCATGGATCATCTTCCCTCGAAGTGAAGCGCTTGTTGGAGTTGCGGGCACACGCCCGCTGGGACCCGCCTGAACGAGCGCTATCATGGGGGAAACGCTAGCACAGCCGGGGTGGAGGCGTCAAGACGAGCGCCAAGGCCCTGAACCTGCTTGACACCCTGCGCCTGCGACGCCGGGGACCCGGGCGGGCGACGGGGCCAGCGCGCAACTGTGTGTGCGGGGGCAAACGCGCGACGGGATTCGCTGGACAGAAACGGGACCGTTGCGGCATACCTTGGCGCGGAACGCCGAGGGCACGCAGACATGAACACCAACATCACCCGCAGGGAGTTTCACCGGCTGGGTGCAGCGGCGCTGTTCGCCGGGTCGGCCCGGATTCTGACGGGCCAGGACAAACCGGCAGCCCCGCGGCCGGTTCGGGTGGGCTTCATCGGCGTCGGCGGCCGCGGCTCGAGCCTGCTGCGGCAGGCTCTCGAGGTGTGCCGCGAGCTGCAGATTCCGGCGATCTGCGACATCAACGCCGGCGCCGCAGCCGGTTCGGCCGCGGCGGCCCGGAACGCGGGGCGGGGCAACCCCGAGCTCTACACCGACGGCGACATGGCCTGGGAGAAGCTGCTGGCCCGCGGCGACCTCGATGCGGTGGTCATCGCCACCCCGTGGCACTGGCACGCGCCGATGGCAATTGCGGCGATGAAGCAGGGGGTCGTGCCGGCTGTCGAGGTGCCGCTGGCGCTGGAAGTCCCGGACTGCTGGGACATCGTCAACACCTCCGAGCGCACGAAGGTGGGCTGCATGATGCTGGAGAACTGGTCCTACCGCTCCGACAACCTCGCCCTGCTGAACATGGTGCGCGAGGGGTTGTTCGGCCGGATCGTGCACGTCCATTGCGCCCACAGCCACGATTGCATCGACCACTGGTTCTTCGACGGCAACACGGGCGCCGACCGCTGGCCGGCCGCGTACCTGGTCAAGTACAACCGCGACCAGTACCCGACCCACAGCGTGGGGCCGGTGCTGAGCTGGTGCGACATCAACTGCGGCGACCGGTTCGTCTCGATCTCGTCCGCCGCCACCGCTTCGCTGGGCATCAACGCGTACTTCGCGCGCAAGTTCGGGCCCGACCACCCCGGCGCGAAGCGGACCTACGCCCAGGGCGACATCGTCACCTCCACGCTCAGGACCGCCCGCGGAAAGACGGTCATCGTGAACTACGACATGCAGCTCCCGCGGCCCTACGACAACCGCTGGATGCTGCAGGGCACGTCGGGCGTCTACCGAGAGCCGGACTCGGTCTATCTCGCCGGCAAGAGCCCGGCGTACCACGAGTGGGAAGCGTTCGACCCGTATCACAAGCAGTACGCGCACAAGCTCCACGCGCAGGGCGGGATCGGCGCGCACGGCGGGGTGGATGGCATTATGCTGCGCGACTTCCTCACGGCCGTGCGGGACCGCCGCCCGGTGCCGCTCGACGTGTACGACTCGGCCACCATGAGCGCCATCGTGGGCCTCTCCGGGCAGTCCATCGCCAAGGGCGGCGCGCCGGTCGAGTTCCCTGACTTCACCCGGGGCAAGTGGGAGACCACCCGGCCGAAATTCGCGGTGGATGAAACCATCCCGGCCAGGGTGAGGGTGTCGGCGGTGACGCAGACGTCGGACGGCATGCTTGCGCAGACGTTGCTGCTGGGACAGGCCGTTCCCCGGGTGGAGTTGCCGCAGACAGCCGTCCGCTTCACCGGAAGCCCGAAACCGCACCGGTGGCCGGCGCCGGCTGGCGAGCCGGATCACTGTCTCTATTCCGAGGCGGACTGGGGCATGGAGATCACCGTTCCCAGGGGATCGACCGGGGTTGTCTCGGTGTATGCCTACGCGCCGGACGGCCAGCGCCGGCAGACGGTGACGTTCCAGGATCGCGCGCCGTCCGCGCTCGACGAACTCACCAAGGGCTCGTGGCTCGAGTATCCCTTCTCCGCGGCGGATTCCCGGGAGGGGCAGCTATGCCTCAAGGTGCGCAAGCTGGCCGGCGCCAATGCCGTGCTGTCGAAGCTGAAGATCGCGCTGAAGGCTGCGCCGTGAAGCGCGATCCGGGCGCCATGCAGGACGGTCTCCCGATGCCATGACCCCCGCCGCGTGGGGCAGCGTTCAGGAGGGAGCCTGAACCTCTCCGGTGACATCCGCTGCCGGCGGCTCGATGCGCCGAATCGTCCGGGCCGGGTTGCCCGCCACAATGTGGTACGGGGGAACGTCCCTGGTCACCACGCTGCCCGCCGCCACCACGGCGTGCTCGCCCACCTCGCACGGGCCCAGGACAATCGCGTTGGTCGCCACCCATGCCCCGCGCCGGATGACGATATCGCACCCCTCGCGTGGCACCGTGCGCTTGCGCTCCTTACCGAACTTGGTCACGTCATGGCGCCCGGTGAGCAGGCACACGTTGTAGCCGAAGAAAGCGTCCTCCTCGACCGTGACCCGCCCGCAGCCCACGTTGAACAGGGCATTCTGCACGCGAGCGGTGCGGTGGATCGACACGAGTCGCTCGTCGCCGCGGATCGTGGGCGCGCTCATGCAGATATCCCTCAGCATCGGACCCAGAAGATCGCGCAGCACCTTCTGCAGCCTGCGTTTGATCCCTCCCATCGCTGTCGCCCTCCTTGGCTCATCCCCTGCACGGCGCCGGACGTCGGCTCCAGAGCATCTGCCTTGTACCTGCCCGGTTGCGGCAAGGCAAGCCGCATTGCCGCAACCTCAAACTGCGGGAGTTGCGCGGCTCACACGCTCACTCCCATGTTTCCCCCCGTTCTCATGCGGCTCGGCACAGCCTCTCCAGGGATTACTTCAAGCCACTCGTGAAGTAACGGGTTGGAGGGCGAACCTGCGGTGAGCCGCATGAGAACGGGACGAAACAGGCGCGCGAGCCTCGCGGCGCGGGTAACTCCCGCAGAACGGGGCCGCAAAACGAACAGAGAATTCCGTAAAACGGCATAGTGTGGGAAGGTGTCGCGCGGTATTCTGTGCGCTCGAGGGGGGGGCCGGCTATGACGCCGCCCGCCCAGTTGAAGGAGATGCCATGAAGGAAAGAACCTCGCCATGAGAACCGCCCTTCCCCGGATCGTCGTGTGTGGCGCGTGCCTGCTCGGCCCTCTCTTGCCCCGCGGCCTCGCGGCGCCCGAAGGCGCCGCGGACAAGCGGTTGACGCTGTTGCTGGACGGCAGCTGGCACATCGCGGAGGGCGGGCTTAATACGGTTCCGCCGGCCTTTGAACGCGAAGTGCCGGTGCCGGGGTTGGTGGACATGGCCCGGCCGCCATTCGTCGATCCCGGGCCGAAGGTGCCCAGGCGCGATGACGCCACGCCCCGCCAGGATCCCCGGCGCGACGCCTTCTGGTACCGGCGCACGTTCAGGGTGGACGGCGCCATACCGGCGGTGGCCCGGCTCAAGGTGCGGAAAGCCATGTTCGGCACGCGGGTCATCCTGAACGGCCAGTTGCTGGGCGACCATCTGCCCTGTTTCACCCCGGGATACTTCGATGCGAAGCCCGCCCTCAAGACGGGCGAAAACGAGGTGCTCATCCGTGTCGGCGCAGGCCGGGACGCCGTGGGACCGGCCATCCCGTCGGGCTTCGACTGCGAGAAGGAGCGCTACATCCCCGGCATCTTCGACTCGGTGGAGCTGATCCTTTCGGGCACGCCGCACTTCACTCAGCTCCAGACCGCGCCGGACATTGCGGCCGGGGCCGTGCGGGTGCAGGCGGTGCTGGGCAACGCCGGCGAGGCCGCGCAGGCCGACGTGACCTTCATCGTGCGCGAGGCGAAATCGGGTCGCGAAGCCGGACGCGTGACCCGCCAGCGCGTCAGCCTGGCCAAAGGCGCGGAGACGACGGTGGATGCCCGCATCCCGCTTGCCGATTGCCGCCTGTGGTCTCCGGAAGATCCGTTCCTCTACACGCTCGAAGCCGACAGCGGCGCGGATTGCGTCCAGGCGCGCTTCGGCATGCGTGAGTTCCACCTCGATCCCGCGACGGGCCGCGCCATCTTGAACGGGAGAACCTACTTCATGCGCGGCAGCAACTTCACGCTCTACCGCTTCTTCGAGGACGAGGCGTGCAAGGATTTGCCGTGGCGCAAAGACTGGGTCCGACTGCTCCACCAGCGCGTGAAGGAGATGCACTGGAACTGCCTGCGCTACTGCATCGGTTTCCCGCCGGAGGCCTGGTACGACATGGCGGACGAGGTGGGCTTGCTCATCCAGGATGAATTCCCCATCTGGAGGCTCACCAGGGAAACGAAGCGCGAGGAACTGGCCGCCGAGTACGCGGACTGGATGCGCGAGCGCTGGAATCACCCCTGCGTGGTTGTCTGGGACGCGAACAACGAAACCCGCTCGGACGAAACCGGCCCGGCCATCCGCCAGGTGCGCGGCCTCGATCTCTCGAATCGCCCCTGGGACAACAGCTACAATCCGCCGCAGGAGCCGGGGGATGTCTTCGAGTCGCATCCCTACCATTTCCGGTCGAACTTCCGCCTGCGGGACCTGGCCGCCGCCGACCCCGTTCCACAGGGCAACCAGATTCGCAACGATGGCGCCCACGCGGTCATCATCAACGAGTACGGCTGGCATTGGGTGAACCGCGACGGCACGCCCACCACGCTCACGCGTGACATCTACCGCGGCGTGCTCGGCGAAAACGCCACGCCTGCCCAGCGCTTCCACATGCAGGCGACGTGGCTGGCGGCGGACACCGAGTTCTGGCGCATGCACCGCAAGGCCGCGGCGGTGGTTCACTTCACCATGCTCGGCTACGCGCGCCCGGACGGGCAGACCTGTGACCACTGGACGCAAGGCGGCGTCGAGAAGCTCGAATGGGAGCCGGAGTTTTACCGCTACGTCCGCGACGCCTTTGCGCCCGTTGGCCTGGGAATCAACTTCTGGAAGGACCGCGTCCTCAGCCAAAGCAAGTCCCGCGTGCCGGTGATGCTCGTCAACGACCTCGACCAGGCGTGGAAAGGCCCGGTCCTGCTGCGGTTGCGCCAGGCCGGGGCTGCCGCGCCGGTTCTTGAACTCAAGCAGGACGCGAGCCTGGAGCCATTCGGTGTGGCCACGAATGCGTTCGACCTGACCTGGCCGGACGCGCCTGGCCCGTACACGCTCGAAGCCGAGTTGCGCGGCGCCGACGGCGAACCCGTCCGCAGCGTTCGTGAACTCGAGATCATCGAGCCAAAGAGCTTCGGCCTGGCGTACCAGAAGCCCGTGACCGCCTCCTCGAGCCACGCGCAAGAATACCTGCCGGCCAACGCCGTGGATGGCGACCTGGGCACCTACTGGTCATCGACCTTTGCCGATCCGGCCTGGTTGGCCGTGGACCTCGGGGAGGCGCACAAAATCGGCCGCGTCGTCATAACCTGGGAAAACGCCTACTCCACGGCTTTTGTCGTGCAAGTCTCGCGCGACGGGCAGGGTTGGACTGACGTCTTTGCGGAGGCGAACGGCCGGGGCGGGGTCGGCGAAATCAAGTTCGCGCCCGTGGAGACGCGGCACGTGCGCGTGTCCTGCGCCAGGCGCGGGACGCAATGGGGCCACGCCGTCCGCGAACTGCAGGTGTTTCCATGACAGGCGCCATCGTAGCGTACCCGTCTCGCGGACCCATACCCGTCATCGTCAGGACCGGGCTAAGGCGCACGGTCGCCAGTGTCGACAGAAAGGTCTCGTAATCCGTGGCAGCATGCGCTAGCGTTGCTTCCAACAGTGCTGCTGAAGCGCATGGTGACGCGCGAGCATGCGAGCGCATGCGCTCTCGAAGGAACCGCCTGCGCCGAAACGAGATAGCGCGGTTCTGACTAACCGCATGGCTGGCGGGATCGCGACGAGTGGTCGCGACGCGAGATGGGGTTGTCGCAATCTGTGGCGCGATCTGCCAGGTTCCGGTCTGGCGAAGCGGTTGCGGGTGTCGCCAACGCTGTGCCGGTGCTGCATCACTGACTGTTAGACCTCCATGAGTTGGGTCACTGTCATCTGGTCCATGATTGCGTCCGCGTGTCTGGCGGTTGCGGCGACGCACCTGGTCGTCTGGCGCCAAAGGCGTTCGGAATGGGCGCTGGTGTTCTTTGCCCTCATAGCGGCGGGAACGGCTGGGTTGGCGTTTTGCGAACTGCTGGCGATGCGGGCGACGACTCCCGATCAGTTCGCCTCGGCGTGGCGTTGGCGGCACGTGCCGGTCTGGATCATCGTGTTGGCCATGGTCGGCTTCGTGCGCACCTGTCTGCGGGCCGGCCGGTCCTGGCTTGCCTGGACGGTTTGCGCCGCGTGGACTTCGTCCCTGCTGCTCAATTTCGTCGCGGGGGCGAATCTGGACTACCGCGAAGTCGTTGGCCTGCGGCACGTTCTGTTCCTCGGCGAGAGCATTTCCCTCGGCGAGGGCGCGCCGAATCCCTGGCTGCTCGTCGGACCCTTGAGCCTGTTGTTGCTCGCGGTTTTCGTGACGGACGCGGCCATCACGGTCTGGCGACGCGGTGACAGGCGGGTGGCGCTGACGGCGGGCGGCGGTATCACGCTCTTCGTGCTGGTCGTCGTCGCGGAGACGGCATGGATGAACGGGGGGCTTGCCTGCGCGCCAATGACCGCGTATTGCGCCTTCGCGGGCGTCGCCGCGGTGGCGGTTTGGGAACTGAGCGTCGGCGCGGCGCGCGCCGCGCGGCTGGCGAATGACCTCCGCGACAACGAAGCGCGCTATCGGGACATATTCGACGGGGCCGTCGAAGGCATGTTCCGCAGTTCCGAGGCGGGGAAGCTGCTCGTGGCCAATGCCGCCCTGGCCCGGATGCTGGGATACGACTCCGCCGAAGCGATGGTGCGCGAGGTCGAAGACACGGCGCAGCAGGTGTGGGCTGAACCGCAAGAGCGCGGCCGCTTCATCAGACAGGCAGCGGAGCGTGGTTCTGTTGGCGGGTATGAATGCCAGTTCAAGCGCAGGGACGGGACGAGGATCTGGGTGTCGCTCAGCGTCAGGGTGTCTCGCGGGTCCGATGGAAGAATTGCTTGCCTCGATGGCTTTGTCGAGGATGTCTCGGAGCGGCGGCTGAGAGCGGACGCGCTTCGTGTGAGCGAGGCCCGCGTGGCTTCGGCGATCGATGTCGCCGGCATTGGATTCTGCGAAATGGACGGCAGCACCCGCATCACCTTTCCGGATAGGCGCACGTGCCTGCTGATGGGCCTGCCTCCGGAAGACGAAAAGCAGGGGCGGGAGTGGTGGCTGGAGCACATTCACCCGGAAGATCTTCCGCGCGTGCTCCAGAAGAGCCGGGAAATCCTGGAAGCAGGGCGCGCGGAGGTCGAGACGGAATACCGGTATGTGCACCCGTCCCGCGGCGTGCTTTGGATCCATCAACGGTCCCGGATCCTCGAGCGGAACGCGGATGGACGACCGGTGCGCGTGCTCAGTGTGCTCCAGGATGTCACGGCGCGCAAGGAAGCGGAGGCGGCGATCCGCAGGAGTCAGGACCGTCTGGCATCGGCCACCGAACTGGCGGGGCTGGGCTTCTACGAACTGCTCAATGGAGAGGACGTCACGTACGTGGATGAACGGGTGCGCGCCCTGTGCGGCCTTCCGCCGGACATGGCGCAGGGCGCGCCGGCCCGCCGGTTCTGGCTGGAGCACATTCACCCGGACGATCGCCCGCTCATCCAGGGCGCGACCCACAAGCTGGACGGCGGGGCTGCGGAACGGATCTCGCTGGAGTACCGGTACCAGCACCCGGATGGCCGCGAGCGCTGGATTCAGCACCTCGCCACCGTGACGGAACGGGCAGGCGGTCGGGCGCGCCAGATCATCGGCGTCGTGCGCGATATCACGGAAACGAAGCGTGCGGCGCTGGAACTCACGCAGCAGCGCGTCCACCTGGCCCACGTGGCGCGCGTGTCCACGATGGGCCAGTTGGCATCCTCGCTGGCGCATGAGTTGAACCAGCCGCTCGGCGCCATCCTGCGCAACGCCGAGGCCGCGGAACTGGTGCTGCAGGAACCGTCGCCGGATCTCGACGAAGTGCGCGCGATCCTCTCTGACATCCGCGAGGACGATCAACGCGCGGGCGAGGTGATCGACCGCATGCGCGGCATGCTCAAGCGGCGCGAACCGGAACGTCGCCCCCTCGACCTGTGCCTGCTGGCGTCGGACGTGATCGCCCTGCTGCGACAAGACGCCGACATGCGGGGCGTGCGGCTGATTCGGGATCCCTGCCCGGAGGTGTCGGCCGTAATCGGTGACCGCGTGCAGCTGCAGCAGGTGGTGCTGAATCTGGTGCTCAATGCCATGGAGGCTTTGGATGCCAACCCTCCGGGGAAGCGGGTCGTCACGGCTCGCATACGGTGTGCGGGCGGGACCGTGGCGTTCTCCGTCAGCGACAACGGTCCGGGGATCCCGCCCGGCAACCTCTCGCGGATCTTTGATCCGTTCATGACGACCAAGCCTCACGGGATAGGGATGGGGCTGGCGATCTCCCGGGACATTGTCGAGGCGCACGGCGGACGGCTGTGGGTCGAGCACAACGCGGGGGGCGGGGCCACGTTCACGTTCAGCCTGTCGGCGGCGGAAGGGGAGTCGGGGGGCGGGGCAGGGGACGCGGGGCGAAGGACGGGGGAGGCCGGGCGATGAGCCGGCGATCGCTTGAACCATCCGGGGCGGACCGCAAGGCCAACGAACGGTTCCGCTGCGACACCGGCGCCCGAAGAGACGGAACGGTGCGAGAGGAGGTCGGGTACGATGGGCTCTAGCAATCCCGTGGATGCCCCGGCCCCGCGCACCCCGCCCCTTCCTCTGGTACGCATTGTGGACGACGACGCCTCTTTCCTGAAGGCGGTTGCGCGGCTGTTGCGCGCGTCCGGTTATGCGGTGAAGACCTTCTCCGCGGCGGCGGAGTTCCTGGCCGCGCCGGAACCGGACGTCCCGGGATGCGTCATCGCGGATCTGCAGATGCCGGGGTTGAGCGGGTTGGGCCTGCAGGAAGCCCTCGCCAAGGCGGGGCACGCGCTGCCGATCGTGTTCTTGAGCGGTCATGGCGACATCCCGACCACCGTGCAGGCGATGCGGCAGGGCGCCGAGGATTTTCTCACGAAGCGCGCGCCTAAGAACGCCCTGCTGGACGCGGTGCGTCGCGCCCTGGACCGCGACGCGCGCGAGCGCGCCGCGCGCTCGCGGCTCGCGGCGTTGCGCGCGCCCTTTGCCGCGCTGACCCCGCGCGAGCGCCAAGTCCTCGCTGGTGTGCTCGGCGGCCGTCTGAACAAGCAGATCGCCGCCGAACTCGCGATTGACGAGCGCTCGGTCAAGCGCCACCGCACCAGCTTCATGGACAAGCTGCGCGTTCAATCGGTGGCGGCACTGACCCATCTCGCGGAAGACGCGGGCCTGTGGAACGGCCGGCAGCTTGCGCTGTAATCCGCCCCCCCCACACCTCTCCCCCCGTCCCTCTGTGAACGCCGGTTTCAAAGGGCTCTTCTGCCGCCGATTTGAACAGGATCTGCTTCTCGCCATTCTTCCGGAGGAACCGCAGAACCGAAGAATGTTCAACGACCTTCGACATTCGGAGTTCATGATTCGTCAATCTGCGGTTCTCCTGGGACATGGCCAAACCGGCGAATCCGGGAGTTCTCTCGGCGGCGTCCACACCCCTCTCCCCCCCGTCCCTAAAGGGACTCTATCGCAACCGGATGCGTGGCCCTACTGTGTCCGCGAAATCAATGAGTGCACGGCAGAACATCTACGTGGCGGTCGTCGATGACGACGAGAGCGTGTGCCGGTCGTTCAGTCGCTTCCTGCGGGCCGCCCATATGCAGCCAATCGCCTATCCGTCGGCCGAGGCCTTCCTGGAGGACACAAAGCATCCGAAGTTCGACTGCCTGGTGCTCGACATCCAACTCAAGGGGATGTCCGGCCTGGACCTCGCAAGGCGACTCGCTGCGGTCAGGGATGGCACGCCTGTCGTCTTTATCACGGCTTATGACGATCCCGCCGTGCGGCTGGAGGCGGAGGCGGTCGGTTGCGCCGCTTACTTGCGCAAGACGGAGTCCGGCGCGGAGGTTCTTGCGCTGATCCAGCGCAAGATTGCCCAGAAGGCGTCAGAGAGCGAACGCTGAGAGGATGCGAGCGAAAGGGCGGCGCGCGGGAGTGCCGCCGAGGAGCGAACCATGGCAGCCGGAGAGCCCAAGACATCGAACGAACTGGCGGAGGATCGCACGAGCCTTGCGATCGATCGCACCGTCATGGCAGCCAGCCGGACCCTGATGGCCTGGGTCCGCACGGCGCTGTCCCTGATCAGCTTCGGCTTCACCCTCTACAAGTTCCTGGCGTCCGCCGCGCAAAAGGCGGCGGATGGCCTGATAAATCCGGGGGGGCCGAGGCGCCTGGGCCTCTTCCTGATCGGTCTCGGCATCCTGTCCGTCGCATTCGGCGCCATTGAGTACGTCCAGACCATCAAACGGCTGAATGCGCTGTCCGGGACCCGCCTCAAGGCCGTGAACTTCTCCTTCATCCTGGTGCTGCTGATCGGGTTGCTGGGCCTGTTCCTGTTTCTCACGATTCTGACGCATACGGAGGTGTTCTGATATGGAACATCCGGCTGTCTTCACGGTCGTCGGCCACGTCGCGGCAACGCTCGAGATGGTGGGCGTCGCGGTCATTGCGCTGGCCTTTTCCCACGCGCTGATTCGCGCCGCCCTGCACTTCGGACAGAAGCGGGATGACGCCTATGAGCGTCTCAGGGTTTACCTCGGCAGATCCCTCCTGCTGGGGCTGGAGTTCCTTGTTGCGGCCGACATCATCCGGACGGTCCTGATTGAGCCCACGCTGAGGGGCATCCTGTCGCTGGGGCTGCTGGTCGCTGTGCGAATCGTTCTGGGTTGGTCCATCGCGGTGGAAATCGAAGGCTGCTGGCCATGGCAGGTGGCGCGGAACAGGAGTCAGGAGTCAGGAGTCAGAAGTCAGGAGCCAGAAGTCAGGAGCCAGAAGTCGGCATGATGACGGATTCTACGGTTATGTTGGAGTCCGGCTCGCTCGTGGCTTCTGCATGCTGTCTCCTGGGTCCCGACTTCTCGAGAAAGGGGCAGTAGCATGGAAGAGCTTTGGCAGAGATTCGTTGAGCATTTCGTACACCGGCTGGATGGGCCGATGCACATCCGGTTCATCGTGCAGCCGCTCATGGCGATCATCTTCGCGGCTCGCGACGGGGCAAAGGATGCCAAGGCCGGCAAGCCGGCCTACGCGTGGGCCGTGTTCACGAGCGCCGAGCATCGGCGGGAGCTGCTGAAAGACGGGTGGAAGCACTTCGGCAAGATCTTCGTCCTCGCGGTCATCCTGGACGTCATCTACCAGATCAGGGTGCATCACGCTTTCTACCCCATGGAAACGCTTCTCACAGCCCTGGTTCTGGCCGTGCTCCCGTATGTCCTGTTGCGCGGGCCGGTGAACAGGGTGGTGCGGATGTTCAGAAAGTAGGAAGGGGTCATGGCAAAGGTGAGGTTTGCGGTGGCAGGCGTTCGAACGCTTCAGGTTTCGGACCGCATGCGTCAGCAGGGTGACTGCTCGGCGCCCGCCTCATTCCTTTCTTGGCCGCGAACCCTGAACCCTGGGTCCCTGTGGGGGAAGCATGCCTGAGTTCACACAACTCCCGGCTTTCCACGTCATGGCGAAGCCGACGGGCGCGCGCTGTAACCTGGACTGCGCCTACTGCTTCTTCCTGAAGAAGGCGGGGCTGTACCCGGGCAGCGACTTCCGCATGAGCGATGCGGTTATGGAGAGCTATGTCCGCCAGACCGTCGAGGCGGGGCAGGCGACCATCGCCTGGCAGGGCGGAGAGCCGACGTTGATGGGGCTGGATTTCTTCCGCCGGGCCAGGGTGGTGGAACAGAGGTTTCTCAAGCCGGGCCAGCAGATCGAGAACACGATCCAGACCAACGGCATCCTGATCGACACGGAATGGTGCGCATTCCTCCGCGAGAACAACTTCCTGGCGGGTGTCAGCCTCGACGGCCCCGCCCACCTGCACGATGTGTACCGCAAAGACAAGGGCGGGAATCCGACTTTTGACCGCGTGGTCCGGGCCGTGCGTCTCATGCAGGAGCACAAGGTCGAGTTCAATATCCTCTGCACAGTCAACGCCGCCAACAGCCAGCACCCGCTCGACGTCTACGGGTTCTTCCGCGACGAACTGAAGGCTCAGTACATCCAGTTCATCCCCATTGTCGAACGAGTCAATGCCAGCGGTAATCAGGAAGGGACGGCTGTCACCGACCGCACAGTGCCGGCGGAAGCATACGGGAAATTCCTGATCGCGATTTTCGACGAGTGGGTGCAGCGCGACGTCGGGACCGTGTTCGTGCCGTTCTTCGATGCCGTGCTGGCCGCCTACGTCTACGGGCAGTCCTCCATGTGCGTGTTGCGACCGGTCTGCGGAGACGCGCTGGCCCTCGAGCACAACGGCGACCTTTACTCCTGCGATCATTTCGTCGAACCGCGCCACCTGCTGGGCAACATCACCCAAACGCCGCTGGCGGCCCTGGCATCGTCCAGCAAGCAGCAAGGCTTCGGCCGGGCAAAATCGAGCGGCTTGCCCAAGGCCTGCCAGGCATGCCGCTTCCTCTTCACCTGCCACGGCGAATGCCCCAAGAACCGCGTCCTGACCGCGCCCGACGGCGAGGCCGGCCTGAACTGGCTCTGCGCCGGGCTGAAAGCGTTCTTCGAGCACACGGAGCAACCCATGAAGGAGATGGCGGCTCTGCTGAAGAGCGGCCGCTACGCGGACGAGATCATGATCCGGAAGCCGGAGGAGGCGCTCGCCACGCCGCGATGAGTACGCAATCCAATCCACGTAAAACAGGAATATAAACCACCGAGGAAAAGGAATCATGAACAACAAACCCAACGGAGGAGAAAGCACCATGAGCAAGAAACCCAACATCCTGATGATCGTGACCGATCAGGAATATGCCCACCAGCCC
>CAYOBW010000185.1:0-14096 GCA_964402115.1 uncultured Victivallales bacterium | reverse complement strand
TTTTGACACGTGTCCTGGAGCGGGTTGATGGATCGCATCAAGCAGCCGGAACGCCAAAGCGTTCCGCTCCGGGGGTGACGGACGGCGGCGGACGGCATCGGCAAGCGGCCTGTCCCCCGCGTCACCGCGGGGGCTACAAGGATGAAGGCCCGCCGCCGCCTTTCATCTGTCAGCAACGCGGCAGCCACGGGCTGGCGCCCGCGGCCACGGGTTGACGGGAGACGGCCAACGGCCCACGTAGCCGCGCCCGCCAGGGCGTGGGCTTCTTCTTTCGAGCGCCACCGGCGGCGAATGGTGGGAGCGCTGATGGCGCTGGAGCCGGCCGGCCCCGGCCGGTAGAGGTAACCGACACCACGCGCGCGCGCGGACCGGTGTCCGCGGACCGGTGCGGACCGGTGCCAGGTGATTGGTGATTCGGGCAAATAGTGTCGGGCAAATAGTGTCGCGGTACTTGGGGGGGACACTATGGGCGGCGAGATTCAGTGGAAGGGGGGGGGTAGAGACTGCTCGGAAGGGTTGGCAGCGAAGCGTCCGCGTGCGCGCCAGCCGTGCGGGCGGCGCAGGGGACGGGAAGAGGGTGTTGACGAGTTGTCCGTGGAAGCGGCGGACAGCCATCAGCCGGCCGACGATGTGTCGGCGGCTGAATCACCCGTGCTGCGAAGTGGCGCGGCTACAGCGTCAGGTTGCGCAGCCGCTTGTAGCAGACCAGTTCGACCCCGGCGAGGGCGGCGTCCTGCGCGACGGCGAAACGGCGCTTGCCGAGGTGCTCCGCACCGCGAGCCGCTGACATGATCTCGGTGACGAACCGCCGCGAGCCGATCACCAACCCATCGGCCCAGTAGCGCATGCGCCGCGTGGCGACTGTGCTGAAAGGCAGGGGCTCGCCGGCAGCCTTGATCGCTGCCTCGGCCACGTCCCGTGTCTGGCGGCGGTTCATCTGCCAGGCGAAGGCCTCACGGAAACGCGTGTGCAGGGCCTGCTGGTCGAGCACATGCAGTAACCCCTTGAAGCACGGCATGATGTGCGCCTCCAGGTTGGCGGCAAAGGGATGGCGTTTCGACCCGCACCAGGCGCCGAAGTCGCTGAAACGGTAGTCGGCGGGATCGACGACCAGCCCAGCCCGGACGGGATTCAGGGCGATGTACTGCCAGCAGTCCCAGACCGCCACCCCTTCCTCCAGCAGCGTGTGCTTGAAGCGCCCGGCCCAGAGCGCTCCCCGGCGACGGATGGGACGCGTGCGGTTGAACCAGCAGGAGAATTGGTGCTGGAGGTCGTGCATGAACCAGCTGATGTCGCGCAGCTGCTCAGCCGCAGCCCTGCAGGTTTCGGTGCCCGGCTGCAGTGCGTGCTGCTTCCCATAGTAGGCGTTGTACCGTGCGCAGGTCTCCTCCTCGGAGGGTGGTTCAGCCGGCGCGAAGAGGACGATGTGGAAGTGGTTGGACATGACCGTATAGCCAACCACCTCAACGACATAGAGTTGCGATAGCTTGTGCAGCAGGGAGACGAAGTGCTCCTTCTCGACCTCGGCGAAGGGCCGGTCGCCCGGATCGCCGGCGACGCGGTTGTAGGTGTGGTAGAAGACGTCCCGACCGCTGGGCTTGAGTCGCGGATGGCGCATGGGTGCTCACTCCTTGCTGCAGTCGGGCCCCTTGCCCGGCCTCTGCATAAAGGAAGCCGCGAGCACTTCCCTTTTCCCGATAAATGTGCAGATAATTTGCCTGTCACCAATACCCCACTTCGCCCGCATCTGGCGATTCGAGTTGGAGATCCAGTCCACCCTGTTGGCCGACAACTCCGGCAACCAGTTTACCGAGCAGGTGCGCTCCGAGCGCGCGCCCATCGAGATGGATCCGTCCGGGGTCGGTCCATCGTCCGTCATTCTGCAAAAGGGCACCCGGAAGAACGCGAGCATGCAGGTCTGGGAGTACAACATGACCAATGGCGAACGGGTGCGACCCCAGATCGAAACGGGCTGGGTTGAACCCTACCTGCTGATGATCACACCGGTCATGCCGACAGAGACCGCGTCCGGCAATGGCGACTGTCCCCAGTCTTCCTCCGCCCCGCGCATCCCGACGGATGCCAAGATCCTCTGTTTCTTCGGCATCCACGATCCGGTGCACACGATGGAAGTGGAGGATGCCAAGCATGTGTGGCAGCCGGTGCCGGTGGGGGGCAACTGCTGGGAAACGCTGATGGCGCTGACGCATGCGCCCGATGGGGAGTATGCCGTGGATTACCAACTCCAGGACGTCGGACCCTACACGGGCTTCATCATTGCCGGCAAGAAATGGGAGTACCTGGGTGGCGAACCGTTTGCCGAAGCCACGTTCAATCAAACAAAGTCCGCCGGTGTTACGGTTGAAGAAAAAACGGTCCTGGACCTCTATTTTGCGCCCAAGCCCTTGCAGGACAGCGACACGCGGTTGCCCCCGCCGTCGCCCTAGCCCGAGGGCATAGGGGTCTGAATGGCGCTTGGTTAAGGGGTATCATTTTGGGCGGTTCCGGTGCGGGAGATTGCCCATTTGGTGGCGGGGTTTGGTGCGCAGGTGGTAGTTCTTGCGCCTGCGTTTGACGGCTTGGGGTTCGGATCAATCGCAGGCATTGAAATGGTTGTCGGCAGCAGCAGATAGGAGCATCGCACGCTGGTGTGCAAGGTAGGTTCGCCCCCTCGCCGCCATGACGCCGGTCGTTGGGTCGGCGCCAAAGCGGGTCGGCCATTCCTGGCCGACCGGGAGCGGCGACAGGATCGGTCGCGCGGCCTGGTCGGGCAGGAATGCCCGACCCACGGGGAGGCGGCTCGCGCCCGGTGTGCCCCTGCGCGCGGGCCGCATGGCCGCGCTACTCCCCGCCTCCGTTGCCGCCGCTATTGCCGCCGCGCCAGCGGGGCTTGGCCTGGCGTTCGACGCGGCAGGGGTTGGTGGCCACCGTGACGTAGACGCTGTGCTCGCCGAGCTGCTGCTCGATGGCCTGGATGAAGTCCTGGTCGGGCAGCACGCGGAAGGAGCGGTCGGCGTCGATGAACACTTTCTCGCCGCCGGGGTACTGGAGGCAGATCGTGACCGGCACCGTGCCGGGGAACTTGCGCAGCGTGTCGCGGACGAAAGTCAGGCCGCCGTCAGCCGCGCGGGCGGTGGGCACATGGATGCCGACCTTCTTCGCGAAATGCTTGGGCGCGTCCTCCAGCGGATAGACCTCGTAGGCGATCAGTTTCGGCTGGTCGTCGCGCCGCGACACCTGGCCGCAAACCAGGACCGCGCGGTCGGGGGCGATGTGGCTGCCGTACTGCTGGAACGCCTCCGGGAAGACCAGCACCTCGATGGAGCCGTCCAGGTCCTCGAGCTGCAGGATGGCCATCATCTCCTTGGACTGCTTGGTCACGCGCTTGGTGAAGCTGGACACGATGCCGCCGAGCCGGGTGATGGTGCCGTCGGCCAGGTCGGCAAGCTGGTGCACGGTGGTCAGCTGGTAGCGCTGCAGGAGGCTGGCCTGCTGCGTCAGCGGGTGGCCGCTCATGTAGACGCCGAGCAGCTCCCGCTCGCCCGCCAGCAGTTCGCTCTCGTGCCACGGCGGGCAGTCCGGCAGGTCGCGGTCGGTGGCGGTGGCCGGGGAGGCGCTGTCTCCGCCGCCGCCGCCCAGCAGATCGAAAAGGCTGCCCTGGCCCGCCTGCTTGTCGCGCAGCGCTGACGCGGCGCGCGCCATGGCGAAGTCGATGCCGCCGAAAAGCCGGGCGCGGTTGTGGCCCACGGCGTCGAAGGCGCCGCAGCGGATCAGCGTTTCCACGACCTTGCGGTTGACAACCTGGCCGTCCATGCGCGCGCAGAAATCCACCAGCCCCTTGAACGGGCCCTTGCGCTTCCGCTCGGCCACGATCGCGGCGGCCGCGCCTTCGCCCACGTTCTTGATGCCGGCGAGCCCGAAGCGGATGCCCTTCTCCGCCGGGCTGAAACGCACCTGGCTCTCGTTGACGTCCGGCGGCAGGATCGGCAGGCCCATGGTCGTCGCTTCCGCAATGAAGACGGGCAGCTTGTCCGCGTTGCCCATTTCGCAGGAAAGCACGGCCGACATGAACGCCTGCGGGTAGTTGGCCTTCAGGTAGGCGGTCTGGTAGGAGATGATCGCGTAGCCGGCGCTGTGGGCCTTGTTGAAGCCGTACTCGGCGAACTTCTCCATGTTGTCGAAGATGCGTCCCGCGAGCTTGGCGTCGATGTTGTTCAGGCTCTTGGCGCCCGTGACGAACTTCTCGCGTTGCTTGGCCATCTCCTCGGGCTTCTTCTTGCCCATGGCGCGGCGCAGGATGTCGGCCTCGCCCAGGCTGTAGCCGGACAGCACGTTGGCGGCCCGCTGCACCTGCTCCTGGTAAACCATGACGCCGTAGGTCTCCCGCAGGATCGGCTCCAGCAGCGGGTGGTCATACTCGACGGCGGTGCGGCCGCTCTTGCGCTCGACGTAGGACGGCAGCATGTTCATCGGGCCGGGGCGGTAGAGCGCGATCATGGCGATCAGGTCTTCGACGCTGTTCATGCTGACGCGGCGGATCAGGTCGCGCATGCCCGTACTTTCAAGCTGGAACACGCAGACGGTGTCGCCGCGGCTCAGCAGCTCGTAGGTCGGCTTGTCGTCCAGGGGCAACTGCTCCAGGTCGATGGCGACGCCGCGCGTCTCCTTGACGAGGTCCACGGCCTCCTGCAGGACGGTGAGCGTCTTCAGGCCCAGGAAGTCCATCTTCAGCAGGCCGATGTCCTCGACGGCGTACTTCGAGAACTGGGTGATGCGCTGGCCGTCCTTGTCCTGGCTCAGCGGCACGATCTCGATCAGCGGCTTCTCGCCGATCACGACGCCGGCGGCGTGGATGCCGGGATTGCGGTACAGCCCCTCGAGCACGAACCCGTAGTCCATGATGCGCTTGCACGCCTCGTCCGTCGCGTACGCGGTCTTGAACTCCGGGTTCTCCTCCATGGCGCGGTGCAGCGTGATCTTGGGGTCGTCGGGCACCATCTTGGAGAGCTTGTCGCAGTGCCCGTAAGGAATCTCGAGCACGCGGCCCACGTCCCGGATGACAGTCTTGGCGCCGAGCGAGCCGAAGGTGATGATCTGGGCGCAGTTGTCGTCGCCGTACTTGCGCTTGACGTAGTCGATCACTTCGCCGCGGCGGTACTGGCAGAAGTCGATGTCGAAGTCGGGCGGCGACACGCGCTGGGGATTGAGGAAGCGCTCGAAGATCAGGTTGTAGTGCAGCGGGTCGATGGTCGTGATGCCGAGCGCGTAGGCCATCAGGCTGCCGCCGCCGGAGCCGCGGCCGGGGCCGACGGGGATGCGGTTCTGCTTGGCGTAGTGGATGAAGTCCCACACCACGAGGAAGTAGTTGATGAAGCGGGTGGTCTCGATGACCTGGAACTCGTGCTCGAAGCGCTCGATGATCACCTTTTCATGCGGGGTGGCGGGGTGCAGCGGATCGGGGACGCGGTAGAGCCGCTTGACCCCTTCGAGCGCCACATGCCGCAGGTACTCGCGCTGCGTGAAGCCCTTGGGGACTTCGTAGACGGGGAAGTGGAGGCAATCGAAGTCGAACTTCACGTTGCAGCGTTCGGCGATCTCGTTGGTGCGGTCGAGGACGCCGGGCCAGTCGCGGAAGAGCTGCTCCATCTCCGCGCGGCTCTTGAGATAGAACTCCGGCGAGGCGTAGCGCAGGCGCTTCGGGTCCGACATGACCGTCTGCGTTTGCAGGCAGAGGAGCACCTCGTGGGCGGCGGCGTGCGCCTTCTCCAGGTAGTGCACGTCGTTGGTGGCGACGATCGGCAGCCCGGTCTGCTTGCTGACCGCGCCGAGCTGGCGGTTGATCTTGTGCTGCTCGGGCAGGCCGTGGTCCTGGATCTCGAGGAAGAAGTTGTCCTTGCCGAGGACCTCCGCATAGCGCCCGGCCATGCGGACGGAGGCCTCGACATCGCCCTGGACGAGGGGATAGTTGACCTCGCCCTTGACGCAAGCCGCCAGGCCGATCAGGCCCTTGGCGTACCGGGCCAGCAGCTCGTGGTCGATGCGGGGCTTGTAGTAGTACCCCTCGAGGTGGGCGAGGGAGACGAGCCGGATGAGGTTCTGGTACCCCTCGTTGTCGCTGGCCAGCAGCACGAGGTGGTGGTTGGGCGTCCGCTCCTCCCCGCCCTTGCGCTCGAGGCGCGAGCCGGGGGTGATGTAGACCTCGCACCCGATGATCGGGCGGACGCCAGCCTTCTTGGCGGCCTTGTAGAACTCGATCGTGCCGTACATGACGCCGTGGTCCGTCATCGCCACGGCGGGCATGTTGCCCTTGACGCAGGCATCGATCAGCTTGTCGATGCGGCAGGCGCCGTCGAGCAGGCTGTAGCTGGTGTGCAGGTGCAGATGGACAAAAGGTTTTGTGCTCACGGGGTCCATGCTAGGCGGTTGCCGGGGCGGAGAAAAGCGCTTTCTTGTCGCCGAAACCAGGCCTTGACACTGTGCAGAACCTCTGGGAGTGTGCAGCAAATCGATTGCCGGAGGTTTACGCGATGAAAGCGAGGCCTGTTGCCGTTCGACGTCTTCCCGCATGGCTGCCCGCCGCACTGGTCTTGGGCCTGGCTGCGGCGCAGCCGGTCCGGGCCGGGGGTCTTTCGGTCGAGGTGTGGCGGCCCTACGACGGCGGGGCGCTGAATCGTCCCCTTGTTGCCTCCACCTCCGCCACACCGCCGGCGGACTCTTTCGGCGGCATGGTTCATGTCGAGGAAGGCATGACGGCGGACCGCACCACGGTTTACGGCCGCATTGCCCGGGAAGCCGACGAACTGTACTGGAACCCCGGCCTGGGCTGGGTGCGCGAGCCTTTCCCGGTGGCGACCAATGTCCGCGATTGGAGCGGGGGGGCTGGTTGCTACTGGCGCGTACTCGCAAGCCTGCCTGGCGCCGAGCACATGCACGACGGGTATTACGGCTTCTCGGCCGTGGCCATCCAGGGCGACAAGGGGGCGGTTTCGACCGTCCACCGCGTGCTCTTCGATTTCACCAGGCCTGTGGTCGCGATCACGGAGCCCCTCTCCGGCGCCGCCTGCACCGCCTTCCCCATCTGCCGGGGCACGGTGGTCGATCCGGCCGGAACCGATGCTATCGGGGCGGCCGTGGCGGGTAGCGGCGTCGAATCCCTGGAGTTCTTCCTGTACCGGTTGAGCGATTTCCTGGTCTACGATGCCGTCGCGGGCTGGACGGCGGACCCGGACGCCAGAAGCGCCACGCAGCCGACGGATCCTGCCGGCGGTTCGTGGGCTTTCGACATGCCGCCCGCGGCCGTGACGGAGAACGAGTCCTACCTGCTGGTCGTCCGCGCCCGCGACCGGGCCGGGAACGAATCGGCTGAACAGTCCGTTCGTTTTGGCGTGGACCGCACACCTCCCCCGGCGCCGAGCATCCTCGCACCCGCCAACAATACGACGGTGCCCGGTTTCACTGCGATCACCGGCCTGGCCAACGACCACCCCGGCGGCATGGGCATCCAGAGCGTCACCGTTTCCTTCCTGAACCTGGGCAATAACCAGTATTGGACCGGCACCGGCTGGGGGCTGGAAACGCAACTTGGCGCCATCGTCACCACTCCGCCCTTCCGCAAGGGCCTTTCTTCTGACACCCGCTGGGAAGCGGCCGCCAACCTGCCCCCGATGTCCGCCCTGGTCGACGGCCGTTACACGATCAAGGCGCGGGCCGTGGACCGGACCGGCCTGGCCGCCACCAGCGAAAGCACGTTCACGCTGAACAAGAGCGTGCCGGCCATCGGCTTCTTGCATCCCGGGAACGGCGAACGCGCGGCGGCCACCACCTTCCCGTCCATTTCCGGGTACGCTCAGGCCGGGCCCGGCGCCTCCCTCACCAAGGTGGTGCTCTACATCGTTTACTACGGCTGGGGCGGCACCGCCCTGTCCTATTGGGATAGCACCCAGTGGCGTGCGCAACGGGTTGCGATCCCGGGTAACGGCATGTCGCTGAGCGGGACGAACTGGGCGTGCACGGCCGCCTTGCCCTCCGGCGCCGAACTGCGGGAAGGCAACCACCTGCTGGAAGCTTTCGCCGTGGACAGCCTCGGCAGTTCCAACCGCACGCTCGCCATCGTGGTCGGCGATCGCGCCGATCCCCTGCCGCCGACCGTTAACAGCCCGGCAGCCGGCGCGCGCCTCCAAAGCCTGCCCTATATCGCCGGCGGCGCCAACGACTCCGGCAATGGCGCCGGGGTCGGCGAAGTCTCCCTCCTGCTGACGCGCGAGGATGGCGGCGGCGGCCAGACGCTTTACTGGCAGGGCATGGGCTGGACGTCGGACGACACGGACGAAGCCATCCGTCTGGCCGCGCCGACGTACGGCACCAACTGGCTGTTCTCCGCCGTGCCGGACGAAAGCGCGCTGCCCGATGGCGACTACTGCATCTTTGCCACCGCCGTCGATTTGGCCGGGAACCGCTCGACCACGACCTCGCGGGACTTTCTGCTCGATCGCACCGCCCCCATTGTGGCGATCGCCTGGCCGCCACCGGAACTCCGCATCGCTCCGGACGAACTGACGGAGATCCGTGGCGCGGTGGTGGACGTTGACAGTCTGAGCCCGATTCGCCAGGTGCGGTGCGCCCTGCGGCGGGAGACCGACGGCTGGTTCTGGAACGGGGCCGGTTGGGTGTTCTCCGCCTGCGAGCTGAACACCCTGCTTGTCGGCAGCGACTGGTCCTGCGCGGGTTCGCTGCCCGGCGGAGCCGCGCTGCCCCTGGGGTCGTACACCCTCACGGTTACGGCCGTCGACGAGGTTGGCAACAGCAGCGCCATCGAAAGCGGTTTCACCGTCGCCGAAGCGAATCCCGTGCCGGTGTTGGAGGGGTTGACTCCATCTACGGCTGCGGCTGGCAGCGGTGATTTGACCATCACCCTGGCTGGCAGCGGCTTTGCCGTTGGCGCAAGCGTCCTCTGGAATGGCCTCGCCGGCACCCCCGCCTTCATCAACAGCCAGGGGCTTTCCCTGACCGTATCCAGCAACCTTCTGACAACGCCTGGCACGATCACGGTGGCGGTGGTCAATCCGGCGCCGGGTGGCGGGCAATCGGACACCCGCACGTTCACCATTACCGATGCGCGGCCCGCCAACGACGACTTCGCCAACGCCCTGACACTGACGGGCAGTCGCGCCGCGGCGACCAACTTCAACGTCATGGCCACCCGCGAGCCCGACGAGCCCGCCCATGCCGGCAACGTCGGTGGCACGTCGCTCTGGTACGCCTGGACCGCGCCCGATTCGGGCAGTGTGGCCGTGAACACCCGCAACAGCGCCATCGACACGCTTCTCGCGGTGTACACGGGCGACTCCCTCGCTGCACTGGCCAGTGTGGCCAGCAATGACGACGAGCGTCCGGGCACGACCACCAGTTCCGTTCGCTTCGACGCGATTGCCGGTGTCGTCTACCGCATCGCCGTGGACGGTTGGAACGGCACGAGCGGGGAAGTTCGGTTGCGCGTCGTGATGGGCGCTGGCCTCGCCGTGCCCCCTGTGATTGCGTGGCTGAGCCCCGCGGCGATTGACCAGGGCGGGCCCGACTTCGCCCTGACGGTCCACGGCTCCAGTTTTGTGGATACCGCCGTGGTGCGCTGGGGCGGCGTGGCGCGACCGACATCGTTCGTGGACGAGGCCACGCTGACCGCGCAGATCGGCGCCGCCGACATCGCGGTCCCCGTCTCGGCGCCCGTCACGGTGTTCATCGCCGACGACTCCGGGGGCACGGAGAGCCTGCCCTCCTACTTCACGGTCGCTTCGACGGCTCCACCCCCGACGATCACAAACACCGTTCCTGCGTTTGCCACGGCCGGTGACCTCGATTTCGAGCTGCGCATCCTGGGTCACCACTTCCCGCCGGCGGCGAAGTTGAGGTGGTCCGGCGTCGACTTGCTGACGTGGTACGTCAGCGTTAACGAAATGCGGGCGACGGTCCCGGCGGCGCGGATTGCCGCGGCGCAGGACGTGTCGCTGGTGTTGGCCGATCCGGGGTCCGGCGCCGCGGTTTCGGCCGCATACACGTTCACGGTCCGCGACGCGGCGGGTTCGCCGCTAACGCTGCTGGCTCGAGGGTGGGAAGGTCAGCAGTTCAAGTGCCGCCTCGTGGGGCCTGAAGGCCGCCAGGTGGTTCTGGAGACGTCTGCCGACCTGAAGCGCTGGCGTCCCGTCTGCACCAATGTCCTCACGGCGGGACAGGTCGATATGTTGGATGCGGGCTGCAGCGGTGTGCCGCTCCGCTTCTACCGCGGCAGACTGCCGCCGCCGTGAACCCTCCGGCGGAGGAAGCGAAGCCGTTGCCGTTCCCGGGTGAAGGAGCGGTAACGCTTGATTCTCTGGCCCTAAAGCGGCATCTTCCTCCCATGATAGCGCGTCTTCAGGCCGTTCCGCACGAGGCTGTGTCCGTGGTGTTTGGGACGTGGCTTACGCCTCGGCTAGAGCGATGACCACCCCCATCCCCCCAGTGATTCCTCAAGACGACGTCACGGCAGACGCTCTCCGGCAGACGCTTCTGCGGCGGCTGGAGGAATGTCAGGTTACCGAGGGCGTGGAGTCCTGGTTCCAGGTCCGTCCCGATGTGTTCTGCATACCCTGCGACGGGGCCTACCTCCTGTACGCTCCCCTCCAGAACCTGCTTTTTGCCATCGATTGCCGTTCGTTCGCGGCCCTGCTGACCGCGGGCGACGGGTGCTGCGCCCCTCCTTCGGCCGATCCGTTGGCCGTCGAGGCAGGGTCGGTGCTGACCCTGCTGGACACGGTTCCGAAGCAGTATCCGAAGACGGTGCAGGCCGGGGAACCGTTCAGCCCCTCACGCGTGATGCTGTCGCTGACGAGTCGCTGCCAGTTTGCCTGCCGCTACTGCTACATCCGGGGGGGGGAACGCGCGAAAGACCTGCCCTGGCCGTTGGCGGAGGCGGCATTGCGGTTTGGACTCGATGCCAGGCGCGACGCTTCCACACGACCGTTCACGGTTGAGTTTCATGGCGAGGGAGAACCGGCGCTCAACTGGAGCGTTCTCGAACGGGCTGTCCGCTTCGTCGAAGTCGAGGCGGGCGCGCGTGGTCTCCAGCCGGAGTTTCAACTTGGCACGAACGGCATGCTGTCGGCGGATCAAGTCGCATTTCTTGCAGAGCACCGCATGCAGGTGACGCTCTCGATGGATGGCCTGCGTGCGGCCATGGATGCCCAACGACCGATGCGGGGGGGCGGAAGCAGTTTCGACGCGGTGACTCGGACCATCCAACTGCTGGACGCGCACCGGGTCGCCTACAGCATCCGCTGCACGGTTGGCGACGGCAACCGGGACGAGTTGCCGGAGTGGATTCGTTTTCTCGGAACACAGACAGGGTGCCGCATGGTGGCGATCGAACCGGTGGCCGATGTGGGCAGAGCCGATGGCGCGGGACCGGTGGCCGCGGACGTGTCCGACTTCGTTGCGCTCTTGAAACTGGCCCGGGAAGAAGGAATCCGCCACGGCATCACGGTGCACTCCGCGGAGTTGCAGTTGGCGGGTCCCCGCCGCAGTTTTTGCAGCGGGTGCGGTAGCGCACTCAATTTCTGTGTCTCCACGGAAGGCATCGTGTCTTCCTGCTACGGAGTGCTTGATGGTCAGGATCCGCGCGCCGAGATCTTCTGCTACGGGCACTATGATCCACAGGCTGGCGCCTTTCACCTGGACGAGCAACGCATAGCCAGGCTCCAGAGCCTGGCGCCAGCCGATAAGGGGCGGTGTCGTACCTGTTTTGCCCGCTGGAGTTGCGCAGGCGGTTGCCTTTCGATGCGATCCCCGGCACGGGCCGCTGCCGGGTTTGCCGATCCCAGGCCGGAATTCTGCCGGGCCGTGAGGACGATGACAGCAGACGATCTCATGCGGACCTGCGTGGTCATGGGCATGGTGCCGGGCCGATGATACAAGAAACCGGGAAGAAGGTGTCGCAAAGGATCTCTCCTGGCGGTACAGTGGCTGGGTCACGGGTCCGCCGGGTTGCACCGGCGGGAGAAGCCGGGAGAACACTCAAGAGAGAGTGCGAGGTGCGCGATGAACAACGTGTCTGGTGGACAGGGCGGCGGCATGAATCCAAGTCAACTTCGCGCTCTTGCGGCGATGATGGCGAATGAACTCAGGCGACCGGGTGCAGTCGGAGCCATGGGCGGGCGCATTCCGCCGCGCATCCTGTGCGGTGATCGGGACTGCTGCGTAGGCGTTAACTGGAGAAGTCAGGAGGAACTGGCCACCGCCCTCGGCCGCATCCCGGCCGCGCAACTCCGGGGACTCTGGGACGCGTTGGGCGTCGTCGCCCAGTGGAAGACGGCCCTGAAGCAGTGGTGATGGTGTCGCCATCGAGCACGCGACTCCTGGAAGTTCGCACGGAGGCCTTTCCCCGGCTCGCCGGCCGTGGCATAATGCGCCCATGAAGACCTTCGCGCGCCTGCTTCTGTCCGCCGTGTTCGCGGGCCTCCCCCTCGCCGCCGGGGCGGCCGCCGCCGACCGGCCCAACGTCATCTTCATCCTCGTGGACGACATGGGGTGGACGGACCTCGGCTGCTTCGGCAGCACGTTCTACGAAACGCCCCACATCGACCGGCTGGCCGCGCAGGGGATGCGCTTCACGGATGCCTACTCCGCCTGCACGGTCTGCTCGCCGACGCGCGCCAGCGTGCTGACCGGCCGGTACCCGGCCCGGCTGCACATTACCGACTGGATCGCCGGGCACGTCAACCCGCGCGCGAAGCTGTCCGTGCCGGGCTGGACGATGCACCTGCCGCTCGAGGTCCCGAACATCGCCCGCGCGCTCAAGGCCGCCGGCTACGCCACGGCCAGCATCGGCAAGTGGCACCTCGGCCCGGAGCCGTTCTGGCCCGAGCAGCAGGGCTTCGACGTCAACGTCGGCGGCTACGACCGGGGCCAGCCGCCCAGCTACTTCGCGCCCTACAAGATCCCCACGCTGTCCGAGGGCCCCGACGGCGAGTTCCTCAGCGACCGGCTCACCACCGAGGCGGTGGCCTTCATGCAGCGCAACCGGAAGCGGCCTTTCTTCATCTACCTGCCGCACTACGCCGTGCACACGCCGCTCATGGCCAAGCCGGCGGCGATCGAGAAGTACCGGCGGAAGGCCGCGCCCGACGCGCCCCAGCACAACCCGACCTACGCCGGGCTCGTCGAAAGCGTGGACGACAGCGTCGGCGCGCTGCTCCGCGCGCTGGACGAGCTGAAGCTGGCCGACCGCACGATCGTCGTCTTCACCTCCGACAACGGGGGGTTGGTTCTGGGCAAGGTCACCTCCAACGTGCCGCTGCGCGCGGGCAAGGGCTCCGCCTACGAGGGCGGCGTGCGCGTGCCGCTCATCGTCAAGTGGCCCGGCGTGACGGCTCCCGGCAGCGTGTGCCGGACGCCGGTCATCAGCGCCGACTATTTCCCGACGCTGCTGGCCATGGCCGGAGCGGCCCGCGACACGCAGCAGGTCGTCGACGGCGAGAGCCTGGAGCCGCTGCTGCGCCAGTCCGGCGGCCTGCAGCGCGACGCGCTCTACTGGCACTACCCGCACTACCACCCCGGGGGCGCGACCCCGTACGGCGCCATTCGCGCAGGCGATTTCCGGCTGGTCGAGTTCTACGAGGACAACCGCGTGGAGCTGTACAACCTCAAGGACGACATCGGCGAGACGCGCGACCTGGCTGCCGCCCAGCCCGACAAGGCCGCCGCCCTCCGTGCCAAGCTGCATGCCTGGCGGGAGCGCGTGGGCGCCCAGATGCCCGCGCCCAACCCCGCCTACGACCCCACCCCGAACGCCAAGGCCGGCAAGGCGCGGTGACAACTGGGGTACGGGCAGCGGAGCCGGGACGTGCTCTGTGCCCGTTGGCGGCGGCGGTCGTCCTCCTGCCACCGGACCATGCGAATGGCGCCTTCTGTGTGTCTTGCGACGGCACGCGGCCCCTCACCTCGGTCCTCTCCCCGCCGGGGAGAGGAGGTTGCATGGCGGCGGTTGGGAAATAGGAACGGAGGGTTCCAGGATTCCCTCTCCCCGGCGGCTGAGGATTACCCTTAAATGGTACTGGACACCGTCCATT